>CAZFUY010000129.1:0-6868 GCA_964522445.1 uncultured Thiotrichaceae bacterium
TGTTTCACTGGATTGTTTAAGTAATTCGATTGATGCAGAGCCTAGCAATAAAAATCGTGCGCTACGAAGACCTTTTCGTCTTCCTTGGTCAATTAAACCGCGTAAGTTTTGAAATAGTTCAGGTGCGCGTTGTACTTCATCGAGAATAACCAGTTTGTCTTCATGTTGAGCTAAATAAAGTTCAGCTTGATTTAATTTAGCCCGATCTTGTTCTGATTCTAGATCTAAATAAATTGAATGGCGATGCTTGGCTATCGTTAAGGCGAGTGTTGTTTTTCCTGCTTGTCGAGGGCCTAATAAGGCAACAGCAGGATAATTATTAATGAAGTATTCAAGTTTTGATTGTAAATCTCGAGCTATCATCCTTGCAATTATGGACTTTAATTCCTTATTTGCAAGGTTTTTTAGTTTTTATGGAGATTAATGCCATTAGAGAGTTTAAGCCCGTTTGTGAGAAGTATGTTTTTGTGATCTAAAATATTTATATTTAGTCACTACTGTCCGGTTAAGTAAAACCCAGCTTCATTTGTATGTCTGTCGTGGGTTTGGGACGTCCGCAGCACATCTTTACTTGATGAGTTTGATCATTGTTATAGTATTCATCCATTCGTCCAGGTTTTTTTGTAATTCTTCCATATTTGCGGTCTATCCTATCTTACTCTGAGCGTCTATTTTGACCGGAAAAGGATACCCTAACCGGCCATATTGGCCGGAATTATTCATCATATAGAAGAATTTTCTTGAAAAGTGACCATTATTCTTTGGCATGGTAAATGCCTTTCTAGCTTTAGAATACATCCAAAGATTATATGATTAGGTCGATAATATCGAGTAGCATACATGAATAACCAGTTTAATATTAATATAGGGTAACAGGATGTACAGCAGAATATTCTGAACTATTTGCAGAAGCACTAGAAGATATTTGTAGCGGTGTGTGTTTTTTTACTTTTGGGTAGTATGGTCATCTTTGTGCCATAAAATTTTAGGTCACGGAGTATGATCAATATGTCTAGGTTTAGTCTGTGGTTTTTATTAGTTTGTTACAGGCTGTGGTCGGGTATTTTCTAACCAGAGATCCTGTAGGGGGGGGTAATGCCCCTCATTTTGTTACTCACTTAGTTCTTCGCGGTGGAAGGTATTATGTAAATTTAACTGGCTTTAAAAAGCACAAGATATTCTGTAAGATATTGATCGTTAACTGGTAAATTTATATTTTTGCACAAACCCGGAAACTTTCACAGTCTCTAACGTCTCATCTCCAACTAGCTTCTTAATTATAACGGGTATAAAAAAAAGTGTTATCGATAATAAAACAGGTGATTTATTATGAAAAATAATTCCCAGGCATTTCCACCACCACTTGATGCTGACAAAGTCCGGTCTCTGGAGGCCGAAGCACTCTTGACTTATCTAAAAAGTAATGAAAAGGGTCTTTCCTCCGCAGAAGCTCAAGCTCGACTAGATTTCTATGGTCTTAATACCATTCAGGAAAAACACAAAAGTAATTTGCTGAAATTTTTGTCCTATTTTTGGGGGCCTATCGCCTGGATGATTGAAATAGCGGCTGTTTTATCGTTGATTGTTCACCATGCTGAAGATTTTATTATTATTGTCTTTATGCTATTTTTTAATGCCATTGTCGGATTCTGGCAAGAATTCCAGGCTGGCAATGCCATTGAACAGTTAAAAAAAAATCTAGCCTTAAAAGCTCGTGTATTCAGAGATGAGCAATGGATCAGTGTTGATGCTTCGCAATTGGTACCAGGCGATCAAGTAGTCATTCGCTTAGGTGATGTAGTTCCCGCGGATATAGCTTTGCTTAAAGGTGAATATCTCAGTATTGATCAGTCTGCTTTAACAGGTGAATCATTACCTGTTGATAAACGTACAGGTGATTTAATTTATGCCAGTTCAATCGCTAAACAAGGCGAAATGGAAGGGGTGGTGACCAGTACTGGTGCATACACTTATTTTGGTAAAACGGCAAAATTAGTCAGTTCTGCAAAAACGGTATCGCATTTCCAAAAAGCAGTGATACAGATTGGAGATTATCTGATTTTTATGAGTTTAGCACTGGTTGCGGTATTAGTATTGGTAGGTTTAGAGCGACAACTTCCTGTGATGGAGCTAGTGCAATTTGCCTTAATTTTGACAGTTGCATCCATTCCCGTTGCCTTACCTGCCGTTTTGTCGGTTACTATGGCTGTTGGTGCAATTAAACTGGCTAAATTAAAAGCTATAGTTTCTCGTCTTGAGTCGATCGAAGAATTAGCTGGCATGGATATTCTGTGTTCTGATAAAACGGGCACATTAACGAAGAATAAGTTAACACTGGGTGATCCCGTAGTGTTTAACGATGCAAATGCGCATAGCATTATTCTAACTGCTGCACTGGCTTCTAATGCCGAAACCCCGGATGCAATTGATTCTGCCATTCTACAAAAACTTAACGATGAAACAATATTGGATTCTTTTCATCAGCAATATTTTATGCCCTTTGATCCTGTTCAAAAACGTACCGAAGCTACTATCAAACCAGCAGAAGGGCATCTTTTTAAAGTCAGTAAAGGTGCACCTCAGGTGGTTCTAGATTTATGTCTTCCTGATGCTTCTATGCGTGAACGTGCAGAACAGACAGTGAATGAATTTGCACTCAAAGGTTATCGTGCTCTAGGTGTTGCTAAAACGGATGAACACGGACATTGGGTGTTTCTAGGTATTTTGTCATTATTTGATCCACCTCGCGAAGATGCCTCTGCCATGATACGGGAAGCAAAATTGCATGGTGTCAATATAAAAATGGTCACTGGTGATAATATAGCGATTGCTAAACAAACAGCAGTTGAACTGGGTTTAGGACAAAATATCTTATTGGCCGAGCAAATTATTAATGCTAAAAATAAAGAAGATATTACTCATAATGTTGCCCAGTGTGCTGAACGGGCTGATGGTTTTGCACAGGTGTTTCCTGAACATAAATACTGGCTAGTAAAAGACCTGCAGGCAAATAATCATTTAATCGGCATGACTGGGGATGGCGTTAATGATGCCCCAGCATTAAAACAGGCTGATATTGGAATTGCCGTTTCCGGAGCTACTGATGCAGCCCGTGCATCTGCAGACCTGGTGCTTACTGGGACTGGACTGAGTGTGATTATTCATGCGATTGAAGAAGCTCGGCGTATTTTTGAGCGGATGAATGCGTATGCCATTTATCGCATAACTGAAACCATTCGGATTATGTTATTTATGGTAACAGCCATGCTGGTTTACAACTTTTATCCCATTACCGCAGTGATGATTATCCTGTTGGCATTACTGAATGATCTGCCCATTTTAACCATTGCCAAAGATAATACTTGGTTGCCTCCCACGCCAGTACGCTGGGATATGCGCAAAGTATTGACTGTTGCCACGGTATTGGGAGTATTAGGCGTCGCGGAAACTTTTTTATTGTTGATTATTGCCCGAGATCATTTTCATGTCAGTCTTGAACAGTTACAAACGATTATTTTTCTTAAATTGGCTATTGCAGGTCATTTAACGCTGTTTGTTGCACGTACTCGGAATTGGTTTTTAACGCGTCCATTTCCAGCCCCTATTTTGTTATTTGCGATTCTTAGTACGCAAATCGTGGCTGCACTCATTGCAGGATTTGGTTGGTTAATCACACCTATTTCATGGGAATATATAGGGTTAATCTGGGTATATTGTCTATTTTGGGTGTTTGTTGAAGATGGCCTAAAACTATTGGTATACCAGCATTTAGAACATAATACTATGAGGCATCGTCATTTTTTAAGTCACCTTAAAAGCTCTTTACATATTCGCTTTCATTTGTTTTAACAGACATGGAGATTGCCATGTCTCATGATAGCCAGTTTAAAAATAGACTCACTAATTTTGTAACAGGATAGCCATTATGAAACATCCCTACATACCTCCTACTCTTCCCAATAAGCTAGAAATATTAGCCGAATTTGCTCTTGATTTACGTTGGACATGGAGCCATGCAGGTGATGCCTTATGGGAATTTATTGATACTAAAATCTGGACAAAAACTAAAAACCCCTGGATGTTACTGCAAAATGTTAACAGCGAACGTCTTGAAGCACTTGTTAAAGATCAGATGTTTTTGGCTAAATTAGAGGATTTAAAAAGGGAACGGATTGAATACTATAATCAAGAAGGCTGGTTTAAATGTGAGTACCCTGACAGCAAACTGGGTACGATCGCTTATTTCAGTATGGAGTATGGACTGGGTGAAGCACTGCCGATTTATGCCGGTGGTTTGGGTATATTGGCAGGTGATTTATTAAAGTCAGCAAGTGACTTGAACCTGCCTTTAGTGGGCGTTGGTCTATTATACCAGCAAGGGTATTTTCGGCAAATGATCGATGCACAAGGTGCTCAACAAGCCTTTTATCCATACAATGAACCAGCCAGTTTGCCAATTAAACAGGCACTGGATAAGAAAGGTAATCGTCTGACTATTGTTATAGATTTACCTGGCCGAGAGTTGTTTTTACGGGTTTGGGAAGTACAGGTTGGACGTGTTCCTCTCTATCTTCTGGATAGTAATGACTTGATGAACAGCCCTGTCGATCAAGCCATTACGGCAGAATTATACGGTGGTGGTCAGGAAATGCGTTTACTGCAGGAAATTGTATTGGGCATAGGTGGCTGGCGGTTGCTGGAAGCACTTGAAATAAAACTGGATATTTGTCATTTGAATGAAGGTCATGCAGCATTTGTTGCTTTGGAACGTATTAGAGCATTTAAACAAAAATATGCTGTAAGCTTTGAAGAAGCGCTATGGGCAACGCGAGCGGGCAATGTATTTACTACACATACACCCGTGAGTGCTGGTTTTGATCGCTTTAGCCCTGAGCTAATTAAGCAATATTTATGTGGAATAATCCAATCCTTAGATATTTCTATAGAACATTTTTTGGCGTTAGGGCAAACATCTGCAGATCATCCTGAAGAGTCATTTAATATGACTTATTTTGCCTTGCGTAGTAGCTCGTTTGCTAATGGGGTTAGTCGTTTACACGGCCAAGTCAGTCAACAATTATTTCATCAGCTTTATCCTTACTGGCCAATCAAAGAAATTCCTGTTGGTTATGTTACCAATGGTGTTCATGTACCGACCTGGGATTCTAGTTTTGCTGATGCATTATGGACGCGTTTTTGCGGCAAAGGTCGCTGGTCAGGAAAAGTTGATGATCTGCGTGTACATATAGAAGCGATTAAAGATGAAACCATATGGACATTTAGGGGGGAAAGCCGAGCTAAACTTGTGAGCTATATTCGTCAACGTATTATTGAAAAGTTAAAGTTACGACAAGCTTCTGATGAAGAACAGAAGCAAATACAAAATATTTTTGACCCTAATACGCTGACATTGGGTTTTGCACGCCGTTTTGCTGAATATAAAAGGCCTAATCTATTGTTCCATAATCCAGAACGATTAATACGGCTACTGACAAATGCTCGTTATCCGGTTCAACTTGTTATTGCTGGGAAAGCCCATCCATCTGATGGGGAGGGTCAAAGACTAATTCAAGAAATGACTAACTTTGTTCGCAGACCAGAAGTTCGCAAGCATATAGTGTTTTTGTCTGATTATGATATAGCGATGGCCTTGCAGTTTGTGCAAGGAGTTGATGTCTGGATTAATACACCGCGCAGACCTTGGGAAGCCTGCGGAACCAGTGGTATGAAGCTGTTGGCTAATGGAGGTCTTAACCTCTCAGAACTGGATGGTTGGTGGGCGGAAGCCTACACACCTGAAGTGGGCTGGGCATTAGGTGATGGCCAAACCCATGTAGAACCAGAATGGGATGCTGTTGAAGCCGACCAACTCTATTGTTTATTGGAAGAACAAGTTGTTCCTGAATTCTACCAGCGTAATGAACTTGGAATTCCTGAGCAATGGGTTGCTCGTATTCGTGCCAGTGTGGCAACCTTGGCACCCGAATTCAGCAGCAATAGAATGTTGCGCGATTATGTTGAAAAATATTACCTTCCAGCAACTAATCTATACCAGCAACGTATCGCTAATCATGCGGCGATAGCAAAAGAATTAGCACTTTGGCAACAGCAGCTGGTACAGCACTGGTCAGCCATTTATATGCAAAATTTACAGGTTGAAACATTGGATTCTGAGTATTATTTATGTCTGCATGTTTATCTGGATGACTTGTCAGAGGAAAATGTTCGAGTTGAAATTTATGCTGATGGACAGGGCAATAATGAACCATTTTGTCAGAATATGGAACGCAAGTCCGCCTTACAGGGAGCAGTTAATGGTTATGTTTACGAGACCTCAGTACCTGCTGATCGTCCAGCTGATGATTATACGCCACGTCTGGTTGCTAATCATTGTTATGCCTATGTTCCTGCTGAAGAATCACATATAAAATGGTATCGTTAAATCTGAAAAAAATGTTAAATGCAGGTGCAATAGCTTGTGTTAAAAGCTGTTGCGAACTATTTATTTCAAGTTTTCGTTTCAGTAAAGCAAATGTATTAACTTAGAATTATAGATTGGAGCGAAATAATATGTTTTGTACTCTAAATCATTAACATTTATACCCTCTTGAATGATAGAAACTACAGGGGATTAATATTATTTATGCCTAATCCATTTTTGGTTTAGGGTTAGCCAGGTAGGTATTGCATCATGGAAATGTTACAACAAATAAAATCGTTTTATGAACGACATATAGCACTGCCTGCATCCAAATTAGATTAGCGAAGTAAAATTGCATAAAGCCTGTGCCGTATTATTTATTGAAATGATGACTATGGATGATAAAATCAGCCAGGAAGAGCATGAGATTATTTTAAAAAGTGTTAA
>CAZFUY010000130.1:0-4150 GCA_964522445.1 uncultured Thiotrichaceae bacterium
CTTCGGGTAATTATGCCGGTGTAATAAGCCATGATTTCAATAAATTGAAGTCGTTGGCGTGTCGCCCATTTGATTTCATTTGCCAGTTTTGCTTTTTCCACGATATTTCCCGTTAGTTTCCAGTGTTTATTTTACATGCAAATAAATACCATGTTTATAAAATATAATAGGTGATAAAAAATATCTACATAATAAAAACAATTGACATAGAAAAAAGTATAGCCTATTCTTTACCTCAAGTTAGCTGTTGGGCTTTTGATGTTTAAGCAGTGCATTAAATATGAATGAAATAATTACCTATCGATTAAATTAAGGGGAATAAAAATGGATGATAATAAAAAGATGGCGCTAAGTGCCGCATTAGGACAAATTGAAAAGCAGTTCGGCAAGGGCTCTGTCATGAGAATGGGTGATTCTACTGCATCAAATATAGAAGCTGTGTCTACTGGGTCTATTGCACTGGATGTGGCTCTGGGAATAGGCGGTTTACCACGTGGCCGAGTTGTTGAAATCTACGGCCCAGAATCCTCAGGTAAAACAACGTTGACTCTGCATGCGGTAGCCGAGATGCAAAAACTGGGCGGCACTGCGGCGTTTATCGATGCAGAGCATGCGCTGGATCCCTCTTATGCTGAAAAACTGGGTGTGAATATTGATGATCTTTTAGTATCTCAGCCTGATACAGGTGAGCAGGCGCTGGAAATCACCGATATGCTGGTGCGTTCTGGTGCGGTTGATATTATTGTTATTGATTCCGTGGCAGCTCTAACACCCAAAGCTGAAATTGAAGGGGATATGGGGGACTCACACATGGGCTTGCAGGCGCGGCTTATGTCTCAGGCTTTGCGTAAATTAACCGGTAACATTAAGCGTTCTAATACGCTGGTTATTTTCATTAACCAGATTCGTATGAAAATTGGTGTCATGTTTGGTAATCCAGAAACCACAACCGGTGGTAATGCGCTTAAGTTTTACGCATCTGTGCGTCTGGATATTCGTCGTACTGGCGCTATCAAAAAGGGTGATGAGATTGTTGGTAATGAAACTAAGGTGAAGGTGGTTAAAAATAAAGTAGCGCCTCCATTTAAGACTATCAATTTTGAAATTCTCTATGGAGAAGGTATTTCCCATGAAGGTGAGTTAATTGATCTGGGCGTTAAATGTAATATTGTTGATAAGGCTGGTGCGTGGTATTCGTATAGTGGTGATCGCATTGGTCAGGGTAAGGACAAGGTGCGTACCTTCCTGAAAGAAAACCCTGCTATAGCAGATGAAATTGAAGCAAGAATAAGGGAAGAGCTGATGCCAAAGGTAGCGGGTGATGAGTTGAAGCAGAAAGAGGCTGCGCCTGAAGCTGAATTGGCTGATTCGTAAAAGATTAATAACCATACAAACAAGTATAAGGAAAGGTTGACTCCCTCTCCCTCAGGGAGAGGGCTGGGGTGAGGGTGGTTTAAATACTGTGATAATCCACAATAAAAACCAAAAGCCCTAACTCTCCCCCCAGGGGAGAGGGGATTTTCTTTGCATCTTTAAATAAAACTTAAGTAAGCATCACTAGATTCAGATGCCTTTAACTTTAATATGCCAATATGACTCGTTCAATAAATGAAGTAGCAGTAGGTCTTTTAGCCAGACGAGAGCACTCTGTTCTTGAATTAAAGCAAAAACTCAAACAAAGAAGTTTCTCAGATGATGAAATAGAACAATCGATTGAACGATTGCTGGCGAATAATTTGCTTTCGGAAGAGCGTTTTACCGAGACTTATATTAATATGCGCAAGCACAGAGGATTTGGGCCTTTGCGAATAGCGAATGAACTTAGGGAAAGAGGCGTTGATGCGGGTTTGATTGAGTCGCTTATGGATAAAGAAAATAACGAATGGAAGATAGTGATGCGTCAACAGTATGAGAAAAAATATGGTGATCGGCCTGCTGAAGAATATGCGGAGCAGGTTAAGCGGAGTAAGTATTTGCAGGCTCGTGGCTTTCCTTTAGATTGGGTGTTCAAGCTTAATGCTCTTGATGAAGAGATAAGTTAAAAACTTTTAAAAACAATAAGATAACATAAGTAGTTAATGTAAATTATTATGATGACGACAGCTGAAATCAGACAGAAATTTTTAGACTTTTTCAAAAGCAAAGGCCACGAAACCGTTGCTTCCAGCTCTTTAGTGCCGGGCAATGACCCAACCCTGTTATTTACCAATGCAGGTATGGTGCAGTTTAAAGATGTATTTTTAGGTCGTGATAAACGCAGTTACACCACGGCAACATCGAGTCAGCGATGTGTGCGTGCGGGTGGAAAACACAATGATCTGGAAAATGTGGGTTACACCGCTCGCCACCATACCTTTTTTGAAATGCTGGGTAACTTTAGCTTTGGTGATTACTTTAAGCGTGAAGCGATCTTTTTTGCCTGGGAATTTTTAACCAGAGAGCTGGGGCTACCAAAGGAAAAATTATGGGTTACGGTCTTTGATGAAGATGATGAAGCGGCTGATATCTGGTTAAACGAAGTCGGTGTTAACCCAGAGAGTTTTTCTCGTATTGGCGCAAAAGATAATTTCTGGTCAATGGGGGATACCGGCCCCTGCGGTCCCTGTACTGAAATATTTTATGATCATGGTGCAGATATTCCAGGAGGCCCACCGGGAACACCCGAAGAAGATGGTGATCGTTATATTGAAATATGGAATCTGGTTTTCATGCAGTATGACCGGGATAAAAAAGGCACATTAAATCCATTACCCAAACCGTCAGTTGATACAGGTATGGGATTAGAACGTCTGGCGGCTATTTTACAAAATGGTCACAGCAACTATGACATCGACCTGTTTCAAAATTTAATAAAAGCAGCTGCAAAAGAAACTGGCACAACGGATCTTACAAACAGTTCATTAAAAGTAATATCTGATCATATTCGTTCCTGCTCATTTTTAATTGTAGATGGAGTGATGCCTTCTAATGAAGGTCGTGGTTATGTGTTGCGTCGTATTATTCGTCGCGCATTACGTCATGGTCACAAGCTGGGGCAAAATGATTTATTTTTCTATAAATTAGTTGCGTCTTTAGTAAAAGAAATGGGAGAGGCATATCCTGAATTAGTGCAAGCGCAATCCAATGTTGAGCATATTTTAAAATTAGAAGAAGAGCGTTTTTCTGAAACGCTAGACCATGGAATGAAAATACTGGAAGAGGGCATAAGCAATCTTTCAGGGAAACAAATTCCAGGCGATATGGTGTTTAAACTTTATGATACCTATGGCTTTCCATTTGATCTAACAGCAGACATTGCGCGTGAGCGTGGTTTAACTGTTGATAAAGATGGTTATGAAAAAGAAATGCAGGTACAGAAAAAACGAGCGCGTGCTTCAAGTAAATTTGGTGTGGACTATCATGATGAAATAGCCACTGACGCTGTGACATCTTTTACAGGTTACGATCATTTGCTTGATCGATCAAAAGTAACGGCTATTTATAAAGAAGGTCTGGCGGTTGATAATATAAAAGCGGGTGATGAAGCGGTTATTATTTTAGAGCAAACCCCTTTCTATGCAGAGTCTGGTGGTCAGGCAGGTGATTCAGGTGTGTTAGTTAATCAGGCTGCTCACTTTGAAGTTATGGACACGCAAAAGACTGGTCAGGCATTTATGCATATTGGCCAATGTTCGGAAGGTGAAATAAAAGTGGGTGATGAACTGGAAGCCATGATTGATGAGGGTCGTCGTCATGCCACCATTCGGAATCACTCTGCAACACATCTAATGCATGCGGCTTTAAGAGATATTTTGGGCGATCATGTGCAGCAAAAAGGTTCGCTGGTAAATAAAGAACGTTTACGTTTTGACTTTTCACATTTTGAAGCCGTTAAAGCTGAAGAGTTACAAAAAATTGAGCGTATGGTGAATGAACAAATTCGTCATAACTTAACAACTGATTCAGAAGAAATGGCCATTGATGCGGCAAAGAAAAAAGGTGCGATGGCATTATTTGGTGAAAAATATGGAGATCAGGTTCGTGTGGTTTCTATGGGTGATTTCTCCATTGAATTATGTGGTGGAACACACGTCACACGCTCAGGTGATATTGGCTTTTTTAAAATTGTTTCAGAAAATGGAATTGCTTCAGGTGTGCGTCGTATAGAAGC
>CAZFUY010000130.1:4250-6858 GCA_964522445.1 uncultured Thiotrichaceae bacterium
TTTTTAAAATTGTTTCAGAAAATGGAATTGCTTCAGGTGTGCGTCGTATAGAAGCTGTTACAGGTGAAGCTGCTGTTGAGTGGGCAGAGCAACAAGATCAACAAATAAATCATTTAGCTGGCATGTTAAAAGGAAATCGTGATGAGCTGGATACAAAAGTTCAGCAACTACTTGATAAAGTAAAATTACAGGAAAAAGAGCTTTCTAAATTAAAAACAAAACTGGCAACACAAACGGGTGGTGATTTAACTCAGGATGCCGTAGAGATTGCAGGCCTTAAAGTGTTAGCTATTAAACTGGACGGAGTTGATTCTAAATCTTTACGAGATACTATGGATCAGTTAAAAAATAAATTAGGCAAAGCAGCCGTTGTTCTGGCTGTAGCTGATGGTAATAAAGTTAGCCTGTGTGCTGGCGTGACCAAAGCTGAGAGCAAACAGCTAAAAGCAGGTGATCTGGTTAATATGGTCGCATCACAAATCGGTGGAAAAGGTGGTGGTCGTCCTGATATGGCTATGGCGGGTGGTAATCAG
Organism: uncultured Thiotrichaceae bacterium; assembly: GCA_964522445.1. Taxonomy (GTDB): domain Bacteria; phylum Pseudomonadota; class Gammaproteobacteria; order SZUA-229; family SZUA-229; genus CAZFUY01. The sequence goes on from CAZFUY010000130.1 coordinate 4,784, forward strand.
CCAGAGAATCTGGATAAGGCATTGGCTTCTGTTACAGACTGGGTTGCAGATCAGCTTAAATAGTGCTGATAACCATTTAAATCATCCCTGTAGGAGCAGCTTTAACCGCGATACTTTCAGGTTAAATATTATCGCGGCTAAAGCCGCTCCTACATTCATTTATGGGCATTTTCTTTTCGGCTTGATACTTAGCGCTTAATTCTTCATAATTCAGCACCTCAAAACCCGCTACCTTGCGGGTTTCTTAATATATTTTAGAAACAAAGACACTACAAATAATGGCATTAATAGTTCAAAAATACGGTGGAACATCTGTCGGCACAGTGGAGCGTATCCAGGCCGTTGCAGATCGTGTCATTGCGACAAAAAATAAGGGCAATCAGGTTGTTGTTGTGGTCTCTGCCATGAGCGGTCAAACCAATAAATTAATAGCTCTGGCTAAAGATATTGATGAGCAGCCACCCGCACATGAAATGGACGTGCTTGTATCAACAGGCGAGCAGGTGACGATTGCTTTATTAAGCATCGCGTTGATGAAAAAAGGTGCTGAAGCTAAATCTTACACAGGCAGCCAGATTAAAATGCTGACCGATAGCGCACATGGAAAAGCACGTATTCTTGATATCCAGTGCGACAATATGCAAAAAGATTTGCAGGATAACAAAGTTATAGTCGTTGCAGGATTTCAGGGCATAGACGAGCTTGGCCGAATAACAACTTTGGGGCGAGGTGGTTCTGATACCACTGCTGTTGCTATGGCAGCAGCGCTTAAAGCTGATGAATGTCAAATTTATACAGATGTAGATGGTGTCTATACAACAGATCCGCGTGTAGAGCCTAAGGCAAGAAAATTAGACCGTATTACATTTGAAGAAATGCTGGAAATGGCCAGTCTGGGTTCAAAAATATTGCAAATTCGTTCGGTAGAATTTGCAGGCAAATATAATGTTCCTTTACGAGTGCTTTCTTCTTTTGAAGAAGGTGAAGGTGCGGGTACTTTAATAACAACTGAGGATGATGAGATGGAACAGGCTGTAATTTCTGGAATTGCTTTTAATAGAGATGAAGCTCAGTTAACCATTTCCGGCGTGCCAGATAAACCCGGTGTTGCTTCAGATATCCTGGGCGCAATTACAAAAGTCAATATTGAAATTGATATGATCGTACAGAATGTAGGTGAAGATGGTACAACTGATTTTACCTTTACTGTTCATCGTAATGATTATGTAAATGCACTGGACTGTCTCACACAAACGGGTGATAAACTAGGCGCTAAAAAAGTTTATGGCAATGACAGTATAGTGAAGTTATCACTTGTAGGTGTTGGTATGCGTTCACATGCAGGTATTGCCAGCACTATGTTTGCGGCGCTTGCTGAAGAAGGTATAAATATTTTGATGATTTCAACATCTGAAATTAAAATCTCAGTTGTTGTTGCAGAGAAATACCTTGAATTAGGTGTACGTACTCTGCATAGTGCATTTGGTTTAGAAAATGATGGGACTTTATCCTGCATATAATTATCATAAATAATAAAAAAATTATGCAATGTCAATTATGACTTTTTTAGTTCTATGTTAGACTTAGTTACAGGTGAACAGAGCATACATGGAATACATGGACTCTAGGAGCCACTGGTGATTGAACAACGGAGTAGGATCTATGTTAATTTTAACCCGCCGTGTAGGCGAAACCTTAATGATTGGTGACGATGTTACTGTTACTGTGCTTGGTGTAAAAGGTAATCAGGTACGTATTGGTATAAATGCACCTAAAGAAATATCTGTTCATCGTGAAGAAATTTACGAACGTATTAAACGTGAACAGGAAGGCGCGGGAAATACCCAGCCTGTTGAGTAAAATATTAAAATCGGGCTTTACCTAAAGCCCGATCAAATGTATATTTACGCACTTTGAAACCGCCGCTATAATGCGGCGGTTTCATTTGAAGTAAAATGCTTTCCTTATGAGAGCTGACAGAAATAAAAAATTGAATCTGGAGAAATGGCCGAGCGGCTGACAAAATTGTCTGGAACAATTTTGAACATGGTAATTGTTTTTTATTACCATGGCCC
>CAZFUY010000131.1:0-6819 GCA_964522445.1 uncultured Thiotrichaceae bacterium
CAGCCTTAATCATCTATTTTTTAATTATATGAGTAAATTCTGTTTCACCATTAATACCTACAAATTCTGCGGTAAGTTTTTTACCGTCAATAGATATATATAAAAACCCCAGTCTTTCTGATTCAAATAAACTGGGGTTATTGCCTTCTAATTTCCTGCTGCTTGCACCAGCACCGGATAAAGCCAGTTGTGTTCCTTTGCAATTAACATCCAGCCATTGAAGGTTATGGTCATGGCCGGATAAATATAAATCAACCTTGCCGCACCAGACTGATTCAGCGAATTTTTTTACACCCATTCCACTTTTCATGTGAGTGTCGGGTCTGCCATTATAGTTGCCTGCATTTCCATGTCGTCCATTTGATTTATATGGGTGATGACCAAATGCAATTTTCCACTCTGTGTTTGCCTGAGCAATCCAGTCTCCAATATCTTTTTGTTGATCTTTTTCCTGATGATGTATTTGAGCATTAGTATCCATTGCAAAGAATGTTGCATTTTTTTTCTTAAATTGATAATAACTTTTGGGCATTTTCCATTTGGATGATTTTTTTGTGTATTGTATTTGATAAAAAGATTTTTCTACGTTATAGCCAGAACGGCCATAATCATGATTTCCAAGCACCAGAAAAAAGGGTATTGAAATATCTTTATAGGGTATTTCAAATTTTGTCTGAAACTGGATATCATTATCACTGTTTACGCCTGTTTTATAAATATTATCTCCCAGCATCAATACAAAATCACAGCCATCTTTTATACATTTGTTTTTAATGGCTTCTGCAACCTGAAGCTGTCCTGTATTGCCTTTTCCTGTATCACCAATGGCGATAAACTTAAGTTTACTGGCTTCGGTGTTTGTTGTATAAATTCCAGGTGGTGTAATGTTTTCTTTGTTATCAATAAAACTACAGGATGATAGCAGGGTAAATAATATTGTAATTATTACAGGTGATTTAAAATTCATTGTTGACTCAGTGGTAATGTTATATCAACTCTAAAACCACCTAGATTATCAGATTGTTTGAAATTTATGCTGCCGTTGTAGTCAGTAATAATATCGGCAGAAATTGCTAGCCCAAAACCATGTCCCTGTATTTTTTCATCCAGTCGAACACCTCTTTTTGAAAGCTCATTTATTTTTTTATGGTCAGCACCTGGGCCATCATCTTCTATACGGATGTGAAGCTTAGAATTAATTTCTATGCTAAGAGTTATTTTTTGTTTCGCCCATTTATAAGCATTGTCGAGCAGGTTGCCAAGTAGTTCCATCATGTCTTCACGATCAACAGGGCAGATAATATTGTCTGGAATATGTGTGGTTAGTTGTAATGTTTTGCTAGCATGCATCATATCCAGAGTTTTAATAAGAGCGGGCAGGTCGTCTGTAAATGAAAATAGTGTGCCGCTATGGCTGTGACCTGCTAGTCGTGCTCGTTTTAAAATGCGGTCTGTAATCTGGTAAATATCATCGGCCTGTTTTATTAATGAGGCTCTGGTTGCGTCGGGGATGTCATTTTTATCGGTAATCTGTTTTATAACTGTTAAAGGTTTTTTTATTGCATGGGCTAAGTCGCCTAATGCATTGCGTGAGCGGAGTAGACGCTGTTGCATAATCTCCAGTAAATGATTAACTTCATTAATTAATGGATGTAATTCACTAAGTGTGTCTGTGTCTAATTTGTCCAGTTGACCCTGCTGGAGTAATTTTAATTCGCTCTGTATTTTAGTGAGAGGCGTTAAACTTTTGCGAAGAATAAATGTTTGTAATATAAGAAGGATTAATAACATGCTGGCAGCCATAGCTGCAAACCAGTATTTAAACTGGTTAATATTTTTATTAATCGGATTAAGGTCTTCGGCGATTGTGATTGTTAGTTGATGCCCCTGTTTTTTATAACCAGCAGACATTAGCAGTAAAGATTGCTGTTCAGGTCCCTGTTGTAATGTGTGTTTTTTCTGGCCGGTACTAACTGCTTCATGTTTTAATTTTTGATCCCATAATGAGCGAGAAGTAATAGATTGTTTGTTGGTGCTAATTACATAATAGTGGCCAGAAAATGGCTGCTTATAAATAAGATTGATATATCCTGTGTCAACCGCCAGCTTTCCATTTTTGTCAAAGCTAATGCTGTTGAGTAATGTTTCGGAATCATGTTTAAGGCGTGATGCAATATAATCTTCTGCCAGAAACTGAACATTAATACTTACCAGCAACCACAAAGAAGAGAATGCGATAATTAAACTGAGTAGTAATCCAGTGCTGAGTTTAGATTGTAAGGACTGCATTATTTAAATTCCTGCCCCTAAACTTTGTTTCTAAAAACATAGCCCTGGCCACGTCGTGTTTCAATGCGATCTTTACCGAGTATCTGGCGTAGGTGTCTGACGTACACTTCAATTACATTACTGTCTTTTTCAGAATCAAAATCATAGATGTGTTCGGTAAGTTTTGATTTTGATAAAACACGTTCCGGGTTTAATAAAAAATAACGTAATAAACGGTATTCAATGCCGGTTAGTTTATGTGTCTGTTTGTCTTCGGTTGTTACTGTTTGTTTTTCTTCATCCAGAGATAGTCCAACAACATTGAGTGTTCCGCCGGGTTGCTGGCTTGAACGATGAAGTAACGCTGTAATTCTGGCTAATAATTCTTCTACATGAAAAGGTTTTCCAAGGTAATCATCAGCGCCTGCCTTAAAGCCATCGACACGTTCATGCCATGCGTTTCTGGCAGTAAGTACAATAACGGGCAGGTGGTTATTGCTGGTGCGCCAGTTTTTTAGTACGTCAATACCATTGCGTTGAGGTAAACCCAGATCGAGTACGGCTACATCATAAATCATTTCATTGCCCAGATACTCGGCATCAATGCCATTGTCTGCTACATCTACGGCATAGCCGGCGGTCTGTAAATCTTTTTTTAATGTAGCAACTAAATCCCTGTCATCTTCTGCCAGCAGTAAGCGCATGATTAATCATCTTCCTTAACAGATAATAGTTTGCCTGTTTTTGCATTAATATAAATTTCTCTTACCACGCCATCTTTACCAAGAATTTCTACTTCGTATGCTATGAAGCCATCTTCTTTTTCAAGATCTATTTCGATAATTTTACCGGGGAAAGACTGCCTTATATTTTTGAGTATAGTCTGTAAAGGTAATATTTCTCCTGAGTCCTGCAGGCGTCTGGCTTCAATATAATCATCATCAGCCAGAGTTGCCTGTAGTGGACTCAGTGTCATTATGCCCACCAGTAAAGTTATTCTAATAAGAGAATGGCTATTCATGTTTTAAGTATACATTAATCATTGTTTAATCATCCCATTGCCCATAGCCGGGTATGCGTACGTCATGTTCATTAAATGATCCCTGTTCGGCTTTTGCATGACATGCATCGCATTGACTAAAGCTTTTAACTTTAGGGTTTGCTGAAACCATTCGTTTTGGAATTTCATCGTGCTCATTTTTAAAGTAGCGAATATCTGAAATTCGTATTGGCGTATCTTTTGATCTAATAGACTGATTAAATTTACGTGAGCGTCGATAATCAGACTGGTCCGAGCTATTTGCCTGGAGAAATTTGTTAATAGACTGATAGGTTTCTCCATCTAGTTCGGCATTGTCGCCAAAATGATCTTCCAGTCCAGACATGATTTTAGCCCATGATCTTGCAGGTAATAAGCCGGGGGGGTAAGCCATGTGGCAACTGCCACATTCTTCCTTGTAAACAGGATCTTTTACCGCTGCAACATATGATGATTTTTGTCTGTATTCATTTAATCCTTCCCATTCAAAATCATTGTCACTCCACACAACAGGAAGAGAGAGGATGCCGACGGTAAAAATAACTGAGCTTATGGCCAGTGTGCTTTTCATAATGTTCTCCTAAAATTTAGATGCGTTTTTAATGTAAACAAGAATATTGGCTTTTTCCTGTGCGCTGCATTCGCGCCCCATGGTCCATTTACAGTTGCGTTTAAACCACTTATTAACTTTTTTAATATTTGTTAATCGTTTTGGGTTAGCAGCAGGTGCCATGGGTTTTATTTCTTTATTTGTTTTAACGTGTTTACCTGTTTGTGTTAAATCTTCTGTATGACAGTTTGCACAACTGCGGCTGGAAAACTCACCCTTTCCCTTATAAGTTTTCTGCCACAAAATCTTCCCCTGTTCTGCATCTGCCGTGGTTGCTCCCTGGGAGTTATAAGCCTCTAATAATTTATTGACGGTATTAGTTTCTGCCTGTGCAATACCTGATAAAGTAATAATAAGTAAGCTTGTAATTAGAATATGATTGTTCATGATTTATCCTCTAATTCTGATTTTTCAGGTTTGAACCCCGTTATCATTGCGGACACAAGATTTTCTTTATGAATAAAGCTTTCTACTAAAACGCCTGCAATATGCACAAATACAAGTAACAGGGTGAAGTTAGCGAAGAACTCGTGTACTTCTTCAAGCGCGTCTTCCCAGAAGCCGCCCGCCTGTGCAAATAAAAATGCAACAGGGCCTGCATGCTCTTCTGCGCCCAGTAATAAAACACCCGTTGTTGTTGTCATTAATAAACTGATCATTAATAGAATGACCATTGCGCCACCGGCAGGATTATGTCCAAGATAGCGTTTAGCTTTAAACCCCAAGGTGTCTTTTAGAAATTGCATAATATTGGCGGGGGAATATATAAAGTCAGCAAACCGGGCATATCGTGTGCCAACAAAGCCCCAGACAAAACGGATTCCTAGCAGTGCAAGAATGAGGTAACCTGCCCAGCTATGAATTGTTAAAAAATCATCTTCAGTGATATATGCAATAACAAAAGCACTGACCAGGGACCAGTGAAAGAATCTTACAAGTGGATCCCATACTTTTATTTGAGATGAATGAGTCATGATATTAAAGCCTCCAGTTTTCTGCTGACTTTAAGATATCAACCGAAACTGAAATCAAGCTGAAAATTTATAAAATATTGCCGTTAATTTATGGGTGGGAGAAATTAATCCGTTAGCATTGGCTCTTGCTGCATGTAAACGGTAGAATTCAGTACTTTTATTATTGTTTCAATATTATGAATAAACAGCTATCCACTGGTTTGCAGGGACTCTGGGAGCAGTATTTAGAGCCTGAGTTTGAGAAAGACTATATGCAGAAATTAAAACAGTTTTTGCAGCAGCAGAAAAATCAGCGAAAAAATATTCTTCCTCATTCATCACTCTGGTTTAATGCTTTAAATACAACTGATTTAGATAAGGTTAAAGTAGTTATTCTTGGTCAGGATCCATACCCTACGCCAGGCCATGCGCATGGTCTGTGCTTTTCAGTAATGCCTGAAGTTAAACCTGTTCCAAAATCGCTGGTAAATATTTATAAAGAGCTTGCCGATGATTTAGGCATTGTTAATAGTAATGGCAATTTACAGGCATGGGCGGAGCAGGGGGTTTTGTTATTAAATAGTGTGCTAACAGTAGAAGCAGGTAAGGCTAATGCACACCAGGGGCAGGGTTGGGAGTTATTTACGGATCGCATTATTGAGCTGTTAAATGAGCAACAATCGCCCATTGTTTTTGTGTTGTGGGGAGCGTATGCGCAAAAGAAAGGCAGCATTGTAAATAATAAACAGCACCTTGTTCTTCGTTCGGTGCATCCATCGCCTTTGTCTGCATACCGAGGTTTTTTTGGTAGTAAGCCTTTCTCCAGAATTAATGAATTCTTACAGCAACATGGGAAAGAGCCAATCAACTGGGCTGTTTGAAAACTATAAACAGAGACCTTTGCACGAGATACAGGTTATAAAAAACTAACCACATTTTTACATTCCTTCTAAAAGCATGCAGGATAAAAGTGCCTGGAGTGCTTTAAACAGGCTCTGACTGACCGTAAGGCAGAGGACAGGAGTCCGAAGTAATGACGATGAAACGGGTCGCTATTAAAATAATTTTCTTTCGTGAAAAGGTATCAATATATTCCCGTCAATATTAGTATTTTGTAATATACTGAGATAAAGCTCACTGTTTCACAGTGTCATGCCATTATAATTTACTGTAATCAACACAGGGCAAAGCAAATGACGGATAAAAAATCTACTGAACAAAAAACAACCACTCCTAAAGCCCCGGCAAAAAAAGCAGCAAGAAAAAAAGCAACTCAGCCTTCTGTGGCAACGGTAGAGGCTCTTGCCAGTATCCAGCGGATACTGGATGAAATGAAGAAAGAAAGGGAAAGCCGAGATAGACAGTTGTCACAGTTATTTGAGGGTCTGGATGCTGCCTTTACTCGTGCAGATACGGTTAACAGTGAGCGTGAAGATAGCAGTAAGCAGGCTATTAACCAGTTAACGAAATCAATTATGCTCGATCATGAAGCAGCGCTCAAAGAAGTGCAGGAACAGGAAGTGCTAACGGATAAAAAGCTGGGTTATTTATCACAGCTACAGGAACAGCGGTCTACCCGTAATAAATGGATTGCTATCCCCGGTGTTGTGCTGGCTGTTGTTGCTGTGGTTTATATGTTTTATGTGGTTACGGTTATGGAAACAGCGATGACCAGTATGTCAAAAGATATGCAGCATATCACCAGTTCGGTAAATACTATGAGTCAGGATACTCGTGCCTTAAATGTAAATATGGGGCAGATGAGCCGTGATATGAATGTGATGACGCATAATGTTGCGCCTGCAATGAAGGGGTTGCGTAATGTTATGCCGTGGGCACCTTAGAAAATATTATTTTATTTAAATATAACCACCCAAACTGGTGATAGATATTAGAGATAAAAGTTGCTAGTATCTTTCGCCAGTATTGTGGTCTGACTATTCAGTCAT
>CAZFUY010000132.1:0-6752 GCA_964522445.1 uncultured Thiotrichaceae bacterium
TCTTAAATGGAATAACAACAGTGCCCATCAGGTCACCAATTTTCAGTGTACGTTTACCACCGATAAGGATAGTAACGCCTTTGTCTGTACCGGTACGTAATGCTTTAGGCATAACGTTGATGCAGTGCATGCAGCGAACACAGTTGCGGTTATCGATAGCAATAGTGTCGTCGTCATTCAGACCCAGTGCCTGAGTTGGGCAACGAGTAATTACGTTATCAATAATGTATTGACGGCCTTTAGCTTCAACGTAGTTTTTGAATTCAGCTGCGTCAACACGGATATCGTCGCGCCATGTGCCGATAACAGCCATGTCTGCACGTTCGATAGCATTCTGGCAATCGTTAGGGCAACCAGAGACTTTGAATTTGAATTTGTATGGAAGAGCTGGACGATGAACGTCATCAGTGAAGTTGTTAACCAACCAACGCTGAATCGCGTGCTCATTACAGTTAGACATTTCACAACGAGCAGCACCAACACAGGCCATTGCAGTACGAACACAAGGACCCGCACCACCCATATCCCAGCCGTATTCATTAACATCGTCAAAGAAGTCCTGAACGCCATCAGTCGTTGTACCGATAAACATGATGTTACCAGTTTGACCGTGGAAGGTTTGTAGACCAGAGCCGTGTTTTTCCCAGCTATCAGCTAACTGATTCAACATATCAGTTGTGTAGTAGTTAGCAGGAGTGGGTTGAATACGGATAGTGTGGAATTCTTTAGATTCTGGGAAAGCTTTTGCTACTTCAGAGAAGCGAGGGATAACACCACCGCCGTAACCAAATACAGATACGGTGCCGCCTTTCCAGTAACCCTTACGAGTCTCATATGAATGTTCAAGCTGACCTAAAAGTGAGCTAGTTACATCAGCGATGAACTGGTTTTCGTGGTTATCACGTAATGCTTTGATGCCCGTAATGAATGATGGCCACGGGCCTTCTTCAAGTACGTCAAGCATTGGTGTTTCATAGATCTTCTTTGCTGCCATGGCGATCTCCGTAGTAGGGACGACAGGTTATTATCCAAGGGGGGCGTAAGCCTGGTCCCATGTCTTTTAAAAATCCATGACCGAAGTCATGCGTTTAGTTTCTTTAGAAATGACTTTCAGACCAAAGTCTAAAATTCACCCCATAATCAGTGCGTGTAGTCTAGGGCTACAATTGCAGCGAGAACATCCTACCCATGGGGGGGTGAGGCGTATTCCTGCTATCCCAAAAGGGATATGTACTTGCAAATGAGTCAGACCTGACTCATGTAACTGTTTTAACACGACTAGAAATTAGGGGACAATAATATAGCACAAAATAATAAAAGGGTGCTTGATCGGTTGATAAAATATATTTTTGCTGGATATACCGGCTTTAATTTAGGGTTTTTGAATTTTGCTGTAAATATTACACTTCACTACAATTTGTTAACAGGTAGAGTAACTTGTCTGAAAATCCATTTTCATTAGCGGATGATGCTGCTTATCAAAACTGGCGAAATGCCAGGCTGAAATATTACCCCAGTAATAAAGAGCAGCTTATGGTGACCTTATCTTCAGCGGATCTCTCTGGGCATGAATGTGAGCAGTTAATAAAATTGTGTGAAAAAACTAATTTTGCCATTTACCAGTTAAATGATCCTCAGCAGGGTAATAAGTCTTTTGTTCGTCAGTTGGGTAACAGGCTGGGGCTGCAAAGTCTGGATGGTAATTTATGTGCGGATAATGACAGTATTACTTCATTGCAGGTAATGGATTCAGGTCGTCATGCGGGTTATATACCTTACACAAACCGTAAACTCAGCTGGCATACAGATGGTTATTACAATGCTCCTGATGCGCAAATCCGTGGTATTTTGATGCATTGTGTCCAGCCGGCAGCTGACGGTGGTGAAAATTTATTACTGGATCACGAAATAGTCTATATCCAGCTAAGAGATAAAAACCCGGACTATATAAAGGCATTGATGAATGATAATGCTATGACCATTCCAGCCAATATAGAAAAGGGAGTTGAGATTCGTGGAGAACAGACAGGACCCGTGTTTTCTATTGATGGGGATGGCTGCTTACATATGCGTTTTTCAGCTCGAACTCGAAATATTAAATGGCGAGATAATAAAGTCACCCGAGAGGCTGTATTGTGTCTCAATAGTTTGCTCTCAGAAAATAACCCTTATGTTTTTAGATATAGATTAAGAGCTGGAGACGGTATAATTTGTAATAATGTGCTGCATTGTCGAACAGGCTTTAGAGACGATGAACAGTCAGATTCCCATCGTCTGCTGTATCGAGCGCGCTATTTTGACCGAGTAAAAGCTAAACCATAGTGAATAGTAAAAATGTTTTATCTAAGTGATATATTAAAAATGGAACACGAAGTGGATAACTTCAATGATTTGCTGGAGGTTCTCCGTGAAAAAGCCCGTAAAGGCGAGATACATATGAATATAGATGTCAGGCCACCTTTTCAGGATACTCCCAAAGACTGGGAAAATCGCTGTGAAGTAGCATTTACTTTTCCTGATCGATCCGATGTGTATAAGTAGCCTGTTTTTCAGGTAAAAAAATACTGATATCCCCGTCATTCCTGCATGTTTTTAGCAGGAATCTGTTTGTGTACTGGAGTCACGATATTTCTGCTAAAAGCATGCAGGAATAACATGACTCATGTTAATTTAGTGAGTAAATTCAATGCTTTGGGAAGAAGATAAAAAACAGCAGTCATTTGTTGTACCTGATGATATTGCTGACCTGTTATTTAAAATCGAGTGTAAGCAAATTGCATTAGATCATGCTTTTGATTTATCAGAAGCGCTGCATAAGGCTTTGCCCTGGCTGGCTGATGAAGAACGTGCAGGTGTGCATATGATTCATGGTGCATCTACAGGTAATGGCTGGCAGCGTCCGGAAGAAAGTGATGGTGACGGCTTTATTTATTTGTCTCGTCGCTCACGTATGCAAATCCGTTTGCCAAAAAAGCGTTATGCCGATGCAGACAAGCTTATTGGTCAAACTTTAGATATTGGTGGTTCTACTCTAATCGTTGGTGAATACCAGATTAAACCATTAACTTCACTGGCAACCCTGTTTTCACGTTACGTTATCCTTGAGGATAATGAGACGGAAGATCAATTTGTGGGACGTATTTCTGATGAGTTAAAAGGTATAGGTGTTCATCTTAAAAAAGCGCTTTGCGGCATTGGCCATGAATTTAATTTAGCTCAGCAGCAGGTTAAAACCATGAGTCTTATGGTGGCAGATCTTGATCCTGAAGAAGCGGTTATTTTGCAGCAGTATGGTGTTGGTGAAGGACGAAAAATGGGCTTTGGGTTGTTTGTGCCACATAAAGGAATTAAGCCGGTGGGAGATATGTCGGAGCAGTCTCACTTTAGCGGTACTGAGTAACTCATTGAAATATATGGGATTTCAAACTTAAGGTTTTACTTTAACTTATTTAAAACGGGTATGAATAAATTAACCTTATATATCTAATGGGGTAAGTGACATTTCCTTTCAATTATGGGAAAGTAAGTCCCCATAAATTTTCATTGATTAAACCTAGGTTAATTAATTGGTTGCACACATATTTAGTGCTTCCAGCCGATTACACCAGGTTCAACACATATATCGAGGCAGAATCATGGGACTTGAGTCAGTTGAAAGAACAGAAAAAGGTTATCTTGTTAACGCAAATGACTGGAACGAAGAAATAGCAGCTGAGCTATTTAAAGAAGAAGAAATTGAGCCTACTCAGGAGCATTGGGATATTGTTAAATATGTTCGTGAGGAAACGCTAGAAGGTAATGAGCCAAACGAGCGTGGCATTATGAAAGCCATGGGTAAAATCTGGGGGCGTAAAGTTAAATCTAAGGAAATGTATGAAATGTTTCCTGGTATGCCATCAAAGCAAGGCTTAAAAATAGGCGGCTGTCCACAAAGTACGCGTAAAGGCGGTTACTAAAAATATACGTATCTATTCCTATTGGGGTAGAGGCAAACAGACTAATTAGCGGCTATACTTTCGCAACTTAAGATTTATAGCCAGAATTAATACGATTTCACGAGGTGAAACATGAGCGATAGAGCTACACTAATTAAAGAAATTATAGACATGCAGAAGAAATTCATTGAAAACGAACATAAAAACGGTTTCGATGCTAAAGAGTACTTCACTCCTGAGTCAGGTTCTGTATTAGATGGCTACCGTGATACATTCATGGATAAAGCTATGGAGTTGTGTGATGCAGCCCATGCAGACAAAGGTTCACACCGCTAGACTAATCTTTACCTAAAGATTTTAAAAAGCCGCTTTTATAGCGGCTTTTTTTTGAAAGGATTAAGAGAAAATGTAAATGAAATGTATTAGCCCAGATTTGATCTGATACTGTGGGCTATCAGGATTCAATACAATCTGACAGCGATTAACTCTAAGCTGCTATTTACAGGATGAGTTGTAAAATTATCAAGTTAGCCATAAGCCGTAATTGATTCATTCATATGCATGTGAAAAATAGATTCAAAAATTCTAAAAAATAATTAAACTCAAAATAAAGCATTCGTTGCCATATAACGCCACTTCCCCGGTGGTAATTTAGCCATCGAGACACGACCTATTCGAATGCGTTTCATAGCGACAATGTTTAGTCCAACACTCTTACACATAGATTCAATCTGATCTGGATGTTCATACACAATCACAAAACGCAGATGTTTTTCACTCTGTTTGCTTACCTTGAATTTAGGCCGTGACCACTGATTTGCATTTACAGAGGTATTAAGCTGATCAAGTACATCTAGCTTAATATCATCACCCACTTCAACGATATATTCCTCCTCCTTTTTTTTATTATTTTCAACCAGTACACGTACCACGCGCCAATCCCTGGTAAACACCAATAAACCTGAAGCCTCCTTCTGAAGAGGTGTGGTGGATTTAAGATTAAAAAAGTGATTTTCAAGAAGACGAATACCTGAGTAATCATTTTCAATATGACTCTCAGGTGTGATTAATTGTAGTGACAAGGAGGAATCATTTGTATCAAATCCTTCTGGTAAATTGAGCAGAAGTGTTACTGGCTTAATCGAGTCTAATGAAGCGTTTGCATTTAGCTCCACCTTTTGGTTCAGTACTTTAAACTGCGGACGTTCCTCCACCTCACCATCAACTCGTACCCAGCCACCTTGAATATATTTGATTGCCTCACCGCGTGAGCAATGAAACAACTCAACCAGGCGTTTATCAAGACGCATCGGATTATTCATAACATCCACCCCATAACAACACAACTGCAGTACGGTTCTTATTTTCGCATAAGTGGAATCAGAACACAGTTTGTTTCTAATATTAGTGAATATCTGTGTTCTGCCCCCAGTTATATGTTTTTCCAAATATTTTTTGGTTTATAATATGGGGTATTATATAGTTCTGAGGCTTTTATGAAAAAAACATTTAAATTAACCCATGAAAAGCTTAAGACGCCAAGACTGGTTGAATCGATTAAACATGAAGTTAAAAAATATATAAAAAGAGAACGCAAAAGAGATTTACCGGATGGATTTGATTATTGGGATTTTGACTGTCAATTTGGAGCAGATGAGTCCTTGAGTGAAGAAATCCACATGTCAGAAATTAATAAATTGATTAGTTTGGCCGAGTCAGAGCAGTGGCCATCTTTTTATCTGGAAGTGATGGTTAAGCCCTGTAAACGAATGAAAAAAACACCGCTGGAAGAATAAAAAACCTCATCACACCTGTTTTATTTTAGGTGATTTAGGGGGCGATGTGATCAAAAAGTGAACAATAGCCTTGTTAGGTTAAAAAATAATCCCTCGTTCCTTTTGTTTTTTTATTTTTTCATGCCTTTTTTCGCAACAGTGTTTGATTCAAATTTTACAAATCGGATTTTATAAATGACATTTGATTTTGAAGAACTTGATTTTCAGGTAACACCGCTAGGAGAAATCAGCCTCAGGCGTAGGGCAGAGGTCAGGCTGGGTGGAGAAATTCTTTATGAGGTAAAGCTTAATGAAGATTTCCTTATGTCCAGTTTGTTTACTGCTGCCGAGATAGAGCTTTCAAATCTCGGGCTTGCTGCGGTTAAAGGGGATGTGCTGGATGTTGTGGTGGGTGGTCTGGGCCTGGGTTATACAGCGGTGGCGGCATTAAAAAATCCCTCAGTTAAATCACTTATGGTCGTTGAGGTCATGGCACCTGTTATCGACTGGCATCGCCAGGATCTCGTGCCGCTGGGAAAAGAATTGCTATCAGATTCTCGCTGTACGCTTGTTCATGGGGATTTTTTTGTGCTAGCATCATCACCTCGGGTTGGTTTCGATGGCAATGAGCCAGCAAAATTAGTTCACGCCGTGCTGCTGGATATAGATCATTCACCTCGTAACTGGCTTAACTCGGGGAACAGCACTTTTTATACAACAGCGGGACTTCAACACCTGGCAGACAAACTTCATCCCGGTGGTATTTTCGGTTTGTGGTCCGATGATCCTCCGGATGCTGATTTTATGGGTCTGCTTGATTCTGTATTTCAGTCTGCTGAATCACATATTGTTAATTTTCCTAATCCCTATACGGGATGTGAGTCATCCAATACGGTATATCTGGCTCACAAAGAATTAAAGGTGCCGAAGTGATTTAATTTATTGCCCCAGGACGCTAATTAAAACTATGCATTTTTAGTGCAAGATTTTAGTGTTTTTATGTCATCCCGAGCGCAGTCGAGGGATCTGGTATTGTAAAGAT
>CAZFUY010000133.1:0-2089 GCA_964522445.1 uncultured Thiotrichaceae bacterium
TCCCTCGGCTGCGCTCGGGATGACATAAAAACACTAAAGTCTTGCATTAAAAATGCATAGTTTTAACTAGCGCCCTGGGACAATAAAAGAATAAGCCATAATTGGCTTGAATAGGCGGGTCAGATTTGTGTGCAATTTAACAATTAACCTTCAAAGAGCCTGTAAATTTCTCTGTGTAACTGTCTATCCTATCTATTTCTGAATTAATGATAGATAGTTACATGGAAATGTTTACAGCTTCAACAGCCTTGGTGGGCTGTTTTATTTTTTTAATAGGCCAATATTATTATCTGGTTTTATGACGTTTTTTTGTTACCAGTTTTTTAATTTTGGCAAGCTGAGTTTTTTCCCAGCGTTCGCCAGCTGCCAGCATCATAAAATCGAGTATGAACAATATTAAAACAATTTAAATAGTTTATGTGTTTGTTTATCTGTATCAATAGAATTTTTATACACAGGGCTTATCTTTAAGCATATCTACTTCATGCATATACATTGGTATTGCTCATGTCAAAACTGAACATGCTTACAATTGATGGCAATCAGGCTGCTGCAACTATTGCACATAAGCTTAATGAAGTGATTGCAATTTATCCGATTACACCTGCATCACCCATGGGTGAGTGGGCTGATGAGTGGTCTTCCAATAATAAAACTAATTTATGGGGTGCAGTACCTGAAGTTGTTGAAATGCAAAGTGAGGCAGGGGCTGCGGGTGCTATTCATGGTGCGCTACAGGCGGGTGCGTTAACAACAACGTTTACCGCTTCACAGGGTTTGTTGTTGATGATTCCCAATATGTACAAGATTGCAGGGGAATTAACACCAACCGTATTTCATGTGGCATCACGTTCATTAGCGTGTCAGGCCTTATCTATTTTTGGTGATCACAGTGATGTAATGACAGCACGTATGACCGGATTTGGTTTTCTGTGTTCCAACTCACCACAGGAAGTTATGGACTTTGCACTTATTGCACAGGCCGCAAGTTTGCAGGGGCATATACCCATGGTGCACTTCTTTGATGGTTTTCGCACCTCCCATGAAATCAGAAAAATCACATCTATTAATGACGAAACCTTACATGCCATGATCAATGATGAGTGGCTTGCTGCACGCCGTGCCAATGCACTTTCACCCGAACATCCCGTATTGCGCGGTAGTTCTCAAAATCCAGATGTGTACTTTCAGGCACGAGAAACTGTTAATCCATATTATGAAAACATGCCCGGTATTGTACAAAAAACAATGAATCAATTTGCTGAATTGACAGGTCGGCAATATCACTTATTTGATTATCATGGCAGCCCGCAGGCTGAACGGATTATTATTTTAATGGGTTCTGGTGCAGAAACCGTTGAAGAAACTGTTGATTATCTAATCGCTAAAGGTGAAAACATTGGTTTAATAAAAGTAAGATTATTTCGACCACTTGATTCCAGAGCGCTTATCAATGCATTGCCAGAAAGCTGTAAAAATATTGCAGTGCTGGATCGTACTAAAGAACCCGGAGCGGATGGTGAACCACTTTATAAAGATGTAGTAACCTCTGTTGCACAATATTTTATGAGCGATCAATGTAAGTTTAAAGCTATGCCTCGTATTGTGGGTGGACGTTATGGTTTGTCATCTAAAGAATTTACTCCCGGCATGGTTAAGGCTGTGTTTGATGAATTAAACAATAACCAGCCAAAAAACCATTTTACTATTGGCATACATGATGATGTGACAAATAGCAGTTTAGAATGGGATAAAAATTTCAGAACAAATATTCATAACGAAACACTTCAGGCATTGTTTTATGGACTGGGTAGTGACGGTACAGTTAGTGCCAATAAAAACAGTATAAAGATTATTGGTGAGCACACAAATTTACATGTGCAGGGTTACTTTGTATATGATTCTAAAAAAGCCGGTGCAGTGACTATTTCTCATTTGCGATTTGGCTCAGATCATATTGCATCAACCTATTTAATTGAAGATGGTAGTGCTAATTTTATTGGCTGCCATCAGCCGGTGTTTCTTGAACGTTATCACATGCTGGATAAGGCAGAAGATAATGCGGTGTTTTTATTAAATTCACCTGAGG
>CAZFUY010000133.1:2189-6456 GCA_964522445.1 uncultured Thiotrichaceae bacterium
AGAAATTTTAATGCCATTGATGAAACTTTATCCTGTTTGTATAAAGTCAATGTCCCTGATGAAGCTACCAGTGAATTTGAAATGCCATCGGCTGTTATTGATTCTGCACCTGCATTTGTAAAAAATGTAACAGGTGAAATTATTGCGGGGCAGGGTAATGAATTACCAGTAAGTTTATTGCCAGCTGATGGCAGTTTTCCTTTAGGTACAGCAGCCTATGAAAAACGTAATCTTGCACTGGAAATTCCTGTTCTGGAACCTGAGCTATGCACTCAGTGTGGCAAGTGTCCATTGGTATGTCCCCATGCGGCTATTCGCAGTAAAATATTTGCGGACACTGAACTTATTAATGCCCCAGAAAACTTTAAACATGCCGCCACTATTGGTAAAGGTTTTCCTGAAGGCATGCATATTACCTATCAGGTTGCGCCAGAAGATTGCACAGGTTGTGGTTTGTGTGTGGATATTTGCCCTATTCGAGATAAAAATAATTCTGAATTTAAAGCATTAAATATGCACCCACAAGCACCTTTAAGAAAGCAGGAAAAACAGAACTGGGAATTCTTTTTATCACTGCCTGAATATAATCGTCGTGAATTAAAAATTAACACCATTAAAGGTGCAATGGTTTTGCAGCCTTTGTTTGAGTTTTCCAGCGCCTGTTTAGGCTGTGGTGAAACACCCTATATAAAACTGGCGACACAATTATTTGGTGATCGTATGCTGGTTGCTAATGCAACAGGTTGTTCATCAATTTATGGGGGCAATTTGCCCACTACGCCATGGGCCTGTAATGCAGAAGGGCGAGGGCCTGCGTGGAATAATTCTTTATTTGAAGATAATGCTGAGTTTGGTGTGGGTATGCGTATTGCGATTGATCAGCAAACACAACATGCTAAAGAATTATTAAATCAGTTAGCAGATAAATTAGATAAGAATTTAGTTACTAATATTTTAAATGCAGATCAATCAAATGAAGAAGGTATTTATGAGCAGCGTCAACGCATAACACAATTACAGAAACAGTTAAAAAATATTGATGATTCTAAAGCCGATAATTTATCGCAATTAGCTGAAAACCTGTGCCGAAAAAGTGTCTGGATTATTGGTGGTGATGGTTGGGCATATGATATTGGTTATGGTGGCCTGGATCATGTTCTGGCATCGGGTCGTGATGTCAATATTCTGGTACTGGATACAGAGGTGTATTCCAATACCGGTGGGCAAACATCAAAAGCAACACCCCGTGGTGCCATTGCTAAATTTTCTGCCGGAGGTAAACAGCAGGCGAAAAAAGAACTGGGTCTGTTGGCCATGGATTATGAAAATGTTTATGTGGCACAGGTAGCCTATGGTGCAAAAGATGTGCAAACATTACGCGCCTTTATTGAAGCAGAAGCACATCATGGCCCATCCATTATTATTGCCTATTCACCCTGCATTGCTCATGGCATTGATTTAAAAAATAACCATCAACAACAGCAACTGGCCGTGAAAAGTGGACACTGGCCGCTCTATCGTTTTGATCCAGAACGCATTAAGAATAATGAGAATCCATTGCATCTTGATTATAAAAAACCCAGCATTCCGTATAAAGAATATATACAAACAGAAACCCGGTTTAGCATGCTTTTTCAAAAACATCCTGAAGATGCAGAACGTTATTTAGAACAGGCACAACAGGAAATGAATCATCGTTATAATTTTCTGAAACAGCTTTCTGAGCTGGACTGGGATGAAAATACAAAGGCGGTTGCTGGTGAAAGAGAATAAATCAAATCAGGGGCACTTATTTTAATTTCAAACAAACTCTTAAATTCTAAAATACTTTTATTTTGTCATCCCGAGCGCAGTCGAGGGATCTTGATCTTTATAATACAGATCCCTCGACTGTGCTCGGGATGACATAAAAATACTAAAGTCTTGCACTAAAAGTGCATAGTTTTAACTAACGTACTGGGTCAATAAATACATGAACTCCTTCTCTCCCTGGGAGAGGGGATATAGGAATCTGTCAGGTTATTTATACAGTTTATTAAAGCTCTTTTTTTACTCTCGCCACCAGCATATCAATATATTTCTTATCAATACCACTCTGGCAATGTTCGCCTGTTTCCATGCCTATCAGTGTTACCTGTGGATGGTATCCAAGTGCTTTAGCCAGCTTAAGTGTTTCACCGACACCAATACCATGGCTGGAAATAATACCGGGGTTGAGCTGTTCAATTTCTTCCAGAGTTAAGCACTGAACCTGTCCTGGTTGTCCGGTATTTATCAGGGCATCGATAAGGATAATCCTGTCTGAATTTTTCAGGTGTTCAAGCAGAGCTGAGCCTGGGCGATCCAGTGAGAGGAATAATAGATGCTTATCTTGCATTGTGTCTTTGCTGTATTCCTGCTGGAGTTTTTCAACCACTTTCCAGCCGAGCTGATCTTCTCCAAATGGAGAACCAATGCCTATTACTCTGATTGTTTTTTTATCTTTTTCCAGTGAATGGCTCTCATCGGTAACAGGCTCAGTATAGTTATTTTGATGCTCAACTTTCAGGTCAAGGAAATGGGTTGCGCAGGAAATGCAGGGATCATAATTTCTGATTACCTTCTCTGCATGCAACCTTAATATATTTTCATCCTTATCCAGCCCAAGGTGCTCCAGTGATAAACGCAGATCCTGTTCAATGCGTGCCTGGTTCTGGCTGGTAGGTGGAACAATCCGTGCTGTTTTGACCTGACCCATATCATCCAGCTCATAGCGATGCCACAGCAATCCTCGTGGTGCTTCAGAACAGCCAAAACCAATCCCGGCTTTGGGTGTTGCATTTACATGCGGTGTTTCAGGTTTTGTATAGTTTTCCAGTAGTCGTGTGGCTTCTACAATCACATAGTGGATTTCAACTGCGCGCGCCACAATACTATGGAACATATTGCGGCTGGGAAAAGTGATACCCGTGGCATCCATGACAGAGGTGACAGCCTGGGGTAATTTATCTCGATTCAAATTAATGCGTGCCAGTGGCCCAAGCAAGTAGACCTGCCCCTGTAATAAACTATGCAATGCGGTTGAATGTGCTGCATGGTGTTCTTCAAAATAATTTTCATATTCCTCAATACCGATATCCAGCCCATTGTCTGATACGATGCGACCACCATTCAGGGGGTATTCATCTGCATGGCGCATGGCAACCGATGTAAAGTCCTGTTCATCATCTGGCAAATCCAGTGATGCCGTCCATTTAACCAGATCCTCAGCATCCTTTAGCGCATCGTGTAGCCGTACAAGGAGCTGTTTCACCTGATCCTCACCTGGGGCTTTATGAAATCCACCGGCGCAGACACCAACCGGATGCACCGAGCGGCCACCAAACAGGGTAATTAGATCGTTGCCCAGAGTTTGCAATCTAAGTCCACGGTGAACCTCATCAGCATATTCAGCAGACATTTCAATCACACTGTTAAAACCAAGATAATCAGGTGCTGCCAGCATATGAATGTGCAGGCTATGACTCTGTAACCATTCGCCACAGTACATGACCCTGCGCATGTCATGGCTCCATGGCGTGATTTCTACATCGAAGATAGACTCTATCGCATGCACGGCACTCATCTGGTAAGCCACCGGACAGATACCACAGATACGGGCGACTGTATCCGGAATATCATAGTAGTTACGACCTTCGAGAAATTTTTCAAAAAATCGTGGTGGTTCGTAGATGCGTAAACGTAATTCATCAATATGCTGGTCGGTGATTTTTAGTTCCAGTGCGCCTTCGCCTTCGACACGGACAAGCACTGGCACATGGATATCTATGGTTCGATTGTTCATTTATTTCATATCCATATCTGAAAATTCTTTTGCGCCACTGTTGATAAACAGAAAACGCCTCGCTGCCTCATCTTTCAATAGTCCCAGTCCTTCGATGCGTTGATACAGTGAATGAGCATTGATATTTTCAGCCGGGCCATAACAGGTATAACAGGCGCGTCCCATGGAAGGGCACAGAGCACCACAACCCGTGCGAGTTACCGGCCCCATGCAGGGTTCACCTTTAGCTACCAGCACACAGACATTCTGCTGGCGCTTGCATTCCTGGCAGACTTTTTCATTTGGCACTTCAGGTACTGCACCAAACAGCAGGCTGCATACTGCCTGTGTGATTTGCTGGCCACTTACCGGACACCCCCAGAGTTCCAGATCCACTTTGACATGCTGGCTAATGGGGGTAGAGGTATCCAGACTGTGAATATGCTCAGGCTGGGCATAGATATC
>CAZFUY010000134.1:0-6445 GCA_964522445.1 uncultured Thiotrichaceae bacterium
GATCGTTTGGCCGAGGCCTTTGCAGAACTAATGCATCAACGCGTGCGTAAAGAATTCTGGGGTTATGACGCTAATGAATCATTAGAGAATAATGCGCTGATACAGGAAGAATACAAAGGCATTCGTCCAGCACCAGGTTATCCTGCCTGCCCTGAGCACACTGAAAAAGCAAAGCTCTGGTCTTTGTTAGATGCTGAAAATAATGCAGACATTACTTTAACTGAAAGTTTTGCCATGCACCCTGCGGCATCTGTTAGCGGCTGGTATTTTAGCCATCCCAATTCAAAATATTTTGCAGTATCAAAAATCAATCGAGATCAGGTTGAAGATTATGCAAAACGTAAAGGCATGACAATTGCTGAAGCTGAACGCTGGTTAGCGCCTAATCTGGTTTATGATGCTTAGGGATGCCCTCTGAGTCTGATTGTTTTATGCTGGCTAAAATGGTTTGTATTACCCCGAAGTTCGTTGCAATAGAGTGACTATTCAGTCTCACTTCATGAAAAATACAAACCATTTTTTCTCTGCCTAATTCTAACCATACTTAGTCAGAGTATCCCTGGTTAAAAATGTTGTACAGGGATGGTGCGACAGTGAGTTATTTAATTTGCTGATTTTTCTTTTAGGACTGGCTTAACGAATATCAGAAATATAGATAAATTTCAGTATGATTCTCTGGAGTATCTCATTCAGCAGTAAGCCTTAAAAACGTTTTTTTGTTCTTCTCTTGTTTCTTGATGTAGGTCAAGAAACGCATTTCTTCTATTATGTAGTTTTAACAGATACAGGCCGCATTAAATTAGAGCCTGAATTATAGATTCTTAATGGAGGATTCATTATGAATTTACTACATGGATATATTATTAAAATACTGAAGGTCATACAAAAGTTATTATTAAATCGTTTTATTGCAAAATTTCTTTGTGTTGTTTTTCTTTCTTCGCCCGTCTGGGCTTCCAGTGAAAATTATCGTGCCTGTCAGGACTATGCGAATAACGCGGTAAATCAGCAATTTGGTAATATGGAAACAGGTTGTGGATTTAGTGGTCCTGAGTGGAATGAAAATTACAGTGATCATTTTAACTGGTGCATGCGTGGAGAGAATATTAAGTATGCACAATCTGAATACCAGAAACGGCAGCGTGCGCTAACACAGTGTGATGCAGGGAGGTCTTCTCCCCAATTTGTTTCGCCTCTTCCAATTCCAGGCTCTCATGTACGCTTAGAACAGCAGGAAGAAGCCGTTTCTTTATCACCAGATGTTGATACAGAGATTGGTCGTCAGGGCTTTTATGAAAAGTATAATTCTCAGATGCATTTACCACTGGCTCGTGAGCGTAGTTGTCAGGATTATGCGAATAGTGCATTAATTCAGCAGCAGGCAAATCTGGAAACAGGTTGTGGATTTAATGGTTCTGAGTGGAATGAAAATTACAGTGATCATTTTAACTGGTGTATGCGTGGAAAAAATCTTAAATATATACAAGCTGGACAGCGTAAACGGCAGCATGCGCTGGCACAATGTGATGCAAATAAATTTTCCCCTGTACTAAAAGACAGCAGCGGCATTCTGGATCGTACAAAGCATGTTCAGTTTGATCAGGTATTTTTGCAGGCGGTTGATCAGGTTGCTTCGGGACTGGATAAAAAAATCCGCGACATACAGGATAAATCATGGAATCGTTCCCGTAATTTGATGTTGGATCGTTTTCACAATGAAGTGAAGGCGGCAAGCTATTATCAGAAAAAAACATTTCCAATGTTACCGGAGCGAATGAGGAATATAGAGCAGACACCGGAACTTATTGGCGAAATTGATAAGCAGACGGGTGAAGTTAGAAGTGGCGGTAGTGGCACTAAGAGTCCACAGGTTTGTGATGGTGTTCGTTATAATGGCCCGCCACGGATCAGCCATATTCTTGCATCCACACAGGCAGATGGTTTCCATGTTACCCCGGGTGATAAGCTTATTATTTTTGGAGAAAACTTTTATAATCGGCCGGGTCGTATAGATATCAAAATACCACAGGCTGGAGGTTATCTGAGTATTCCACTTCGACCAGGTAATATGAATGACTGGTCCAGAAGCTGGCTTGATCAGATTATTATTGTGGATGTTCCAAAGTTGACCGGGTTGTTTGATGACTACCAGGCTGAGTTGGAGATTATGATTACGCATCCCTGTAGTGGTCAAAAATTTAGTTCTTATAGTGTTAAGTTGACACCCCGCATGGTGTTGAGGCAGATATCGGGTAGCGCCTATTTGAAGCTGGCAGAGAATGTGGAAAAGAAAGATAAATGGGTTGATACTATTATTGATCGTAAAAATTTTGTTAAGGTTTCACACTATCCGGGATGTGGAGTAGAAATTCCTGTCATTGGCGCTATGACAGGTTCAGGTGAAGAAGGTGATGATTATTTCTTTAAACAATTAAAATTGCCACCTAAATTTACCATAAAAAAAGCCTATCTAATTCCAAAACTACCAGGGAAAGACTGGGGCGGAGTTATACACAGAGCAGTAACTGATGCACTTAATACGGTATCTGATATTGCGTCTGGTAATATCATTGGTGCAGCTATTTCATTGGGTGGGCTGGGTGTTGAAAGCCTGATTAAGTGGTTTGATCCATCGGTAGGTAAATATGGTTTATGGGTAACAGAGCGCCCTCCCAAATGGTTGCATTATCGTTTGCACTGGAATAATACCTGCTATAAAAAATCTCCTCGTTACGGGCAGGTTCTGGAATATGTTGGAAGCTTTTTAGTTATGGGGCCAGTTGGGCTTGATCCTGCTCAGGGTGTGCAAAACACCCAAAAGGTCAGGCTTGCTGTAGTGCCATAAGTGGGTTGATATAAATTATTAATCAATATCTTTCCACTTCTTACTTGATGATGTGGTTAGCCATTTCCAGAGCTTACTGAAAAAACTGCGTTTTATTTTAGCTGCTTCAGTTTGTTCTGGTTCTGGTTCAATTTCTTTTTCAGTTTTCTCTTCTTCCGCTGGTTGAGCTTGATCCTGCATTTCTTTAATGGTTTGTGGTGTTGCAGATAATTCAATGCTTTCATAAACCATAGGCATTTCTTCAATATTACTTCCGCTATTGAGATGATCTGTATTTTGCTTTAGTTCTGAGTCAATTTTGATGAGAATATTTTTTATTTCTTCAGAACAGTCTTTGCGACTCATCAATGCATTAACATCACTTTGAAGAGTCATCATGTCCTCTTTTATAACTTTTCTACATTTCTTTTCGCGCAGATCCAGGGATACAATCTGTTGTTCAATAAATGATTCTGGAACAGGCAGGTTAAAAGCCTTTGTTATAACTTTTCTTGATTTTAATGCAATGCGTAGAGTAATAGATGTTTGTGACTTCTTTTTGAAATCATTTACATATTCATGATAATCATCTTTCAGAACATCAACCAGCTTTTTACCCTGTACTCCCAGATATTTTTCCAGAAGGGCATCACTTTTTTGTGAAACTTCAAGCACGTGTTTAATGTCTCGTTGAATTTTCTGATCTGTTGATGAGAGTGTGTTTTTTAGTGTTTCGGTGGGGCGATCTTTCAGACTGCCACTTAATGTTCTGAATTTATCAATAATTTTTGCTGGTATTTGTGAAGCTGATTTACCCATAAGGATAACAGCCTGTAAGCCCTGATGTAGTCGATTAAGTGTACAGGTCAATTTAACCAGTTGCTGTAATGCTGCACGTTTTTCTTTTATGATATCCAGTTCTGTAGTAGGGCTTTCCTTGTTTATTCCGCCCTGTAAGTCAGTCATTGTGATCGGTGTTTAAAATCATTTTCATCTATTGAATATAGTCTAAGAAAGGTCTAAATGTGGTTTAATAGTATGTAAATATAGAGTCACTTATTGGTGATGGAGCAGGTATCGGGTAATTAGTGTGGTGCTGATGGAAATAAAGTGGATGGTAGAGGAATCAATAAAGGATGCAGAATAAATATTTATGTGTGCGCTACACTTATATAAAAAGTTAATGATGTTGTGCTACATAATTTATAGAGCAGGTTAAACAGGGTTTTTATGGGTCAGGAAATAAAAACTAGCCATTTCTCATCAGAAGATTTTAAGAATTTTAAAAAATCACTTGATGATGAAACACTATATTTAAAACAGCTGTTCAATGATAGTCAGTTGTCCGATCATGAATTAATGGCAGGTTATGAGATGGAAGCCTGGCTGATTGATAAAAAATTTCAGCCCAGTCCATCTAATGCGCTTTTTCTGGAAATGGCAGATTCACCATTATTAACATCAGAACTGGCTCAGTTTAATGTAGAGATAAATGCAGAGCCTGATAAATTAAAAAATAAAATATTATCAAATTTTGAACAGGAGTTTAAAAAACACTGGCAATATTGCCAGACGGTTGCTGAAAAAATGGATTGTTATTTGTTAGCTACGGGAATTTTACCAACACTAACAGAACAGCATCTTTCCATGAAAAATATTTCAAATCTTGAACGTTATCGTGCGTTAAATGAGCAGGTTTTAAAACAGCGTCAGGGAAAAGCATTTAAATTAAATATTGCGGGTCGTGAATCATTAAAGAGTGAACATAAAAATGTAATGCTTGAAGCTGCAGCAACTTCATTGCAAATTCATTTGCAGGTGCCGCAGGATAAAGCGGTGCGTTATTACAATGCCTCTATTATTATTTCTGCTCCGCTGGTTGCCATAAGTGCAAACTCACCTTATCTATTTGGTAAAGATTTATGGGCAGAAACTCGTATTCCCCTGTTTGAGCAGGCCGTGGATGTGGGAGGATTTGAGGGTGCCGCTCAGGGGCCTGTGCATCGAGTTGGTTTTGGAACGGCTTATGCCAGACAATCGCTAATGGAATGTTTTGAAGAAAATTTGCAGCACTTCCCCATTTTATTGCCCATGCAATTTAATGATTCAAAACAGCAATTAAAACATCTGAGTTTACATAATGGAACTATCTGGCGCTGGAACAGACCGCTGATTGGTTTTGATAAAAATGGAACGCCTCACCTGCGAATTGAACACAGAGTTATTCCCAGTGGCCCGAGTATCAGTGACAATATAGCTAATATGGCCTTTTTTTATGGGCTGGTCAGTTTTTATGCTAATGAGGATACACCGCCTGAATCACAAATTGAATTCTCACAGGCAAGAGATAATTTTTATACTGCGGCACAGCATGGTTTGAGTGATCGAATAACATGGCCGGGTTGTGAGCGCTGTAGCATCAGATATTTAATATTAAATCGTTTGCTGGATGAGGCAGAGGCAGGTTTAAGAAAACTGTCTATTGATGAAAAAGATATAGAATATTATTTGGGTATTATAGAAGCCAGAGCAGAGCGTGAACAAACAGGTAGTGACTGGCAGCGAAAATTTGTTGAATATAATGGCCGTGATATGCAGCAGTTGACGAAAGTTTATTATAAAAATCAGCAACAGAATGAACCGGTTCATTGCTGGGATTTTTCAAATTAACAGATGTGATCATGAGCTAAAACAATGTTAAAAGAATTAGATAATTTACCCGAAGGTTTTTTTTCTGCAAAAGCAGAAGAGTTAAATATGTTATTAGAAAAACCAACGCTTATTCATTTGCAGGGTGAAAAACAACAGCCTTTATTTATCAGTACTTTATTGCATGGCAATGAGACAACAGGTTTTTATGCTATTCAGAAATTATTAAGAAAATATCAGCAAAATAAATTGCCAAGAAGTTTATCTATTTTTATAGGTAATGTAGAAGCTGCAGCAGAAAATCAGAGACGACTTGAACGACAGGTTGACTTTAATCGTATCTGGCCGGGCACGCATGAACATTTTCTGGCAGAAGCTCACATGATGAAACAGGTTACAGATATCATGAAAGATAAACAGCCTTTTGCCAGTATTGATGTTCACAATAATACCGGCAGAAACCCTCATTATGGCTGTATTAACAAGTTAGATATAAAGTATTTATCTTTAGCAGGATTGTTTAGTAATACCGTTGTATATTTTACCAGTCCTAAAGGTGTGCAGTCTTCAGCGTTTGCAGAATTTTGTCCATCGGTAACTCTGGAATGTGGTCAATCGGGTCAGATGGATGGCGTTGATCATGCGCTAAGATATTTAGATGCAGTTTTAAATTTAGATGAAATAGCATCAACTGTACCTGATCATATTAATTTATTTCATACCGTTGCAAGAGTTTTTATACCCGATGGTTATTCATTTGGTTTTTCAGATGATGCCACTATTAATCTTCACCCTGAAATAGAAATGTACAATTTTAGAGAGATGGAATCAGGAACATCGATAGCCTCTATTGAGCCAGAGAGTTGTGCTTTTTTAGAAGCCTACGATGATGATGAGCGTGAAGTGGGACGAGATTATTTTGAATATAATGATTGTGAAATTGTACTTAGAAAACCTGTTATGCCAGCAATG
>CAZFUY010000135.1:0-3697 GCA_964522445.1 uncultured Thiotrichaceae bacterium
TAATTTAAAAAATGAATATTGAATCAGAAACAAAAGTAATTAATGAGCATGTTGATAAGGGTAATTACCATGCGGCGATTAATATCGCTATTTCTGCCATGAATGAATGTCGCAGGAATCATGATCAGATGGGTGTTGATGAATTTCTAGGTGTTATAAAAGATATAGTGCAGATAATGGTTGATAAGTTTGCTAGTAAGGGCTGATTTAATATGTGTCATTTATTAAGTGATTGGCTGCCTTCTAAATCTGCAATAGATTTAATTAAATTAAATGGCATTACGGATGAGCAAATAGAAAAATCTGTTGCTTTTTTAAAAAATAAAACCGAACTGAAAGATATTTACGATGTGGATGGCTATGAAAACTGGAATTCATTTTTTATTATGTTTTGTATAAAAGCAAATAAAAACATTAGAGCCTGAAAGGCTTTTCATATAGGTTAATGCTATAGCCATCATCCTTCATTTGATTGCCATTAACGTATGGGAAGGCAGGTGGTTGTTTAGATGCTTATAAATAAACTAAACCCACTCAATCGGATTTAGCCGATAATATTTTCTTAATTCTTCATACAGTTCTGGATGCTTTGTCTCTAATAATTGAGGTTTCTCAAAAAACAACTCTGTAACAACGGCGAAAAACTCACCTTCAGATACTGCACCATAACCATCTATTAAGGTTTTTTTGCCAGCGACTACCTGTTCTCTGAGTTGGGTATATTCCTGGCTGAATACTTTTCTCCACTGATCATAATTTTTTGCTGAATCCAGCACTGGTGTTCCATCTATTACGTTATCTTCATGATCAAGCTGATGAGCAAATTCATGATATACCACATTCTGCCCATCACCTTTATCCATAGCCCCCTGTTTTGAATGATGCCATGATAAAACAACATGGCCGAGTCGCCATGACTCACCAATACGTATTGTTTCTTTTATAGTTTCTACTGTGCCGTCTGATTCTGTTTGCATGGATTTAAAAGCACTGGGATAGACTAATATATTTTTCAGGGATGGATAAATATTACCATCATGATTAAGTAGTAACATACAGGCCTGGGATGCAATGGTTACTTTTATTTCATCGTTTATCTGTAAGCCATTATAACCATGGAAGGTTTTCTCATGCAGAAACACATTGATTAATCCATGCAGCTTGTGCTTGAGTTTGCCTGGCAGTTTATTATACAGGGTAAGGTTCTTCTGCAAGATTAAAATCCATGATGGTCTAAATGTAGCATTTTTTAGTTTTTCACGAATATGCTTGCGTTGCCACCTGATTCCCCACCAGATGAAAAAAATGATTAAAATGAAACTAATAAGTAATATAATAGGCATGGTTTTTATTATGTTTTATATTAATGGGTCATAATAACAGGATGCAGGGATTAAAATATTAATTATCATGAATCATTAATATTGATATTTCTGCCTTATAATGTATGCCGCATAAATCATCATCAGGCGGGTGTTGATAAGTTTCTGAATTTTAATTACTTAAGGTCACAAATCTCCGATAAAAGCATTTTGGGGTGACAAATTTTTCTTAAGGCCATAGCCTAAAACCACTTCCACGCCCTTAGGACGTGGTTTAAATATTTAATTAAATTATTGCTTTTAAAAAATAACAATTAGAGAAATAAAAACTGTGAAACAAAAATTACGAATTATCTTTTCAGCTATTCTTAATATTTTTGAGTCTGGTACTGAGCCATTTTCCTATAAGTCTTCGCACCGAACTATTTTAGTTGTTATGGGTGGCCTGTTTACTGGTTTAGCAACACTGGTGTTTTGGCTTGCTCAGGGGGAAGATCCCGGATATTTATTGCCTGTGTTGGTGTTTGGTGGTATTGGTTTATTAAGTTTGTTAATTGGGCTTATCGGCACTGATCGGGCAGTGGCGAAAATCTGGGGGTCTGGTAAATAGGCTGCTTTATTGTTTCATGTTTTAATAAAATATTATCTTTTTATAATGCAATAATTTCTAATCCATATAAACCAACCCGTAAACTTTTAGTCCATAGTTATTGGGTGTAAGCCATGCTTTAAATATTTCTCTAAATTACTCCAAAAATATCGGCTCTGAAATTTGTCTGCTACCATTAAAGAACTGATTTATACTAAAACAGATGTATTAATAAATTAGAGAATAAAAATGGTTCGCAAACTGTTCTTTGCTCTGTCTGTTGTTTCTATTGTTCTGGTTATAGTGCTGGCACAATTTTTTACTGCTGCCTGGTGGTTGTTTATTATTATTCTGCCACCAGTTGCTCTTGGCATTTACGATATGCTGCAAACTCGCCATACTATTCCACGCATATTTCCTGTCATTGGTCGTCTGCGATATTTCTTTGAATCTATTCGCCCGGAAATTCAGCAATATTTTGTAGAGTCTGATATCAATGGCATTCCCATTAATCGTGAATTTCGTTCTCTGGTTTATCAACGTGCCAAGGGTGTTATTGACACTCGTCCATTTGGCACTTTATTTGATGTTTATCGTCAGGGGTATGAGTGGATTAATCATTCTCTATCGCCCAGACCTATGCCAGAGAATATGCCGCGAGTAATGATTGGGGGTGAGCATTGCAGCCAGCCTTATTCTGCATCTTATTTAAATATCTCTGCCATGAGTTATGGTGCATTAAGTAAAAATGCTATTCAGGCGCTAAACAAAGGCGCAAAACTGGGTGGCTTTTACCATAACACGGGGGAAGGTGGTGTTAGCCCATACCATCTTAAAGAGGGTGGCGATCTAGTCTGGCAAATTGGCACGGGATATTTTGCCTGTCGCACACAGAATGGTCAGTTTGATGCTCTGGCTTTTGCAGAGAAAGCAGCCTTGCCACAAATAAAAATGATTGAAATAAAATTATCACAGGGTGCAAAGCCGGGGCATGGTGGTATTTTACCTGCGGCAAAACTAACAGAGGAAATTGCACAGATTCGCCATGTTCCCATGGGGCAGGATGTGATTTCACCTGCTGCACATTCTGCCTTTTCTAACCCTGTTGGTTTATTGCAGTTTATTCAACAACTGCGTGAATTATCCAATGGTAAACCGATAGGATTTAAATTATGTATTGGTTACAGAGGTGAGTTTTTATCCATTTGTAAAGCGATGCTGGAAACAGGTATTTTGCCTGATTTTATTACCATCGATGGTGGTGAGGGAGGCACAGGTGCTGCACCTATTGAGCTGACCAATTCTGTTGGTACACCTCTGCGTGATGCTTTGTCTTTTGTGCATAATGCCTTGCAGGGCATAGGTGTAAGAAAACAGATACGTTTAATTGCATCGGGAAAAATTTTATCTGCATTTCATTTATTACGCACACTGGCGCTGGGAGCTGATGTTGTTAATTCTGCTCGCGGTATGATGTTTGCACTGGGCTGTATTCAGTCTCGTCAATGTAATATTAATACCTGTCCTACAGGTATCGCTACTCAGGACCCATCCCGTTATAGCCAGTTAAATATTGAAGATAAAGGCAAACGTGTTGCCCATTTTCATAAAACCAGTATTCACAGTTTAATGGAAATAGTTACCAGTATGGGGCTGAATAATCCATCAAAAGTTAATGCCTGCCATATTCAACGCCGTATTGATAGTGCGACAATTAAAACTTATGGTGAGTTATATCACTGGATTGATGAAAATAGTTTATTGCAGGAAGACACTATTCCTGAAA
>CAZFUY010000135.1:3797-6376 GCA_964522445.1 uncultured Thiotrichaceae bacterium
GTCTGTCCTCGCTGCGTTTTTTTATTCATACGTTTCTGTTTGGAAGATTTACTGGGCCTGGTTGGTCGTCGTGTTTTCTGTGCTGCTGTTGCCTGGCGAATTAATGCAACCAGTCTTTCCTGTGCGGCCTGACGATTCATTTCCTGACTTTTATATTCCTGTGACTTAATAACAATCACACCTTCTTTGGTAATGCGATAGTCATTCATCGCCAATAGTTTTTCTTTATAAAAACTGGGTAGTGATGATGATTTAATATCAAATCGTAAATGAATAGCGCTGGATACTTTATTTACATTTTGTCCACCCGGCCCCTGAGCGCGAATCGCCTGCATGTCGATTTCGTGATTTGGAATGGATACATTGTGGGATATAAATAACATGGTTCTTTATAGCATGTTTTATCAGACACTATTGTTTATGTCATCCCTCGGCTGTGCTCGGGACAATAAAACAGATTTTGATCTTCTCTGCGTCTTTGTGTCAAATTTTGATTTTAAAAGTCTGCAATGAAATTTCCAGGTCTCCAATAACTAACGAGATGCTGCAACTTTGCTTTTTGAGTCCATTTCCTGACTACGCAGATAATCTTCATAAGTGCCACGGAAATCAATTATACCTGTTGGGGTTAATTCAATAATACGTGTTGCTAATGAAGACACAAATTCACGATCATGGCTAACAAAAATTAATGTGCCCGGATAATTTTCCAGTGCCAGATTAAGTGATTCGATAGATTCCATGTCCAGATGGTTAGTTGGTTCATCCATTAATAAAATGTTATCTTTCTGTAACATTAATTTACCAAATAACATGCGCCCCTGTTCGCCACCTGAAATGACTTTAACTGATTTTTCAATGTCATCCTGTGAGAATAATAAACGGCCTAAAATACTACGAATAGCCTGCTCGTCATCACTTTTCTGTCGCCATTGACTCATCCAGTCAAACAATGATTTATTGTCTTCAAAGTCAGCGGCATGATCCTGTGCGTAATAACCCAGTTGAGAATTTTCAGACCATTTCACTGCGCCCGCTGTTGGTTCAAGATCACCTTTTAAACATCTTAATAAAGAGGTTTTTCCAATGCCGTTAGGGCCGATGATAGCAATGCGCTCGCCAACTTCTACCATGAGGTCAAAGTCTTTAAATAGTTCTTTATCAAAGCTTTTACCTAAACCTTCTATTTCTAATGCAAGACGGTGTAATTTTTTATCTTCATCAAAACGAATAAAAGGATTTTTACGGCTGGATGGTTTTACTTCTTCCAGTTTTATTTTATCTATTTGTTTGGCACGAGAAGTTGCCTGTTTAGATTTTGATGCGTTTGCAGAGAAACGGCTAACAAAAGCTTTTAGTTCAGCAACCTGAGCTTTTTTCTTGGCGTTGTTTGATAATAAAGTTTCCTGCACCTGTGTCGATGCTGTCATGTATTCATCATAATTGCCGGGATAAAGACGAATTTCGCCATAATCTAAATCTGCCATATGGGTACATACGCTGTTAAGAAAATGACGGTCATGAGAAATAATAATCATGGTGCAGTTGCGTGCGTTTAAAATACCTTCTAACCAGCGAATGGTATTAATGTCGAGGTTATTGGTGGGTTCGTCTAACAGCATAATATCTGGATCAGAAAATAAAACCTGTGCCAGTAATACACGTAGTTTCCAGCCGGGAGCAACTTCGCTCATGGGGCCGTAATGTTGTTCGATGTCTATGCCTACACCCAGTAATAATTCACCTGCGCGAGCTTCGGCGGTGTAGCCATCCATTTCTGCAAACTCAGCTTCAAGTTCACCGGCTCTTATGCCATCTTCTTCGCTCATTTCCGGGTTGGCATAAATGGCATCTTTTTCTGATTTAATTGCCCACAGTTCTTCGTTACCCATAATGACAGTATCAATAACGCTAAACTCTTCGTAAGCAAACTGATCCTGTTTTAATTTACCAATGCGTTCGTGGGGATCTTTTGAAACGTTGCCTGATGAGGGTTCTAAATCCTCACCCAGAATTTTCATAAAAGTTGATTTTCCACAACCATTCGCTCCGATTAAACCATAGCAATTGCCATTGCCAAATTTTACAGAGACATTTTCAAAGAGTGGCTTAGCGCCAAATTGCATAGTGATATTTGCAGACATTAACAATGTTTTGTACCGTGTTTGTTTTTAAGTAATGACAGTTATCTAAGCGGCATTCTGAGTGCGACGACGATTCTGTGATGATTTATTTTGGGACTGCCCCTGATTTTTTGAACGCCCCTTATAAGGTGAGTTCTGGTTGTTACGACTAGACGCAGATTTATTTCCCGCTGGTTTTCTTCGAGAAGATTTTCCAGAACCCTGCTGTTGTCTACCGCCGCGACCATTAACTATAGGTTCTGCTTTGATAGATGGATCAGGTTCAAAATTATCTATAACTACTTTAGGAATATCGCATTTCATAAGACCTTCGATACCTTTAAGTAATTTCAGCTCATCGACACACACAAGTGACATGGCTTCACCTTCATTGCCAGCACGACCGGTGCGGCCAATACGGTGAACATAATCTTCAGCGACATTGGGTAATTCATA
>CAZFUY010000136.1:0-6310 GCA_964522445.1 uncultured Thiotrichaceae bacterium
GAGGGTATAAATATGAGCTGTTGCGGTAGCTGTGGTGGTCAGGATACTGACCAAACTAACGATCAGGATAAAAACAAAGAGAAAGACCAGGAGACAAATCAATCTCCAGAACAGGAAAAGAAATAATTTTATCTAATCAGGGGCTGATATCTTCAGCCCCTGATTAGTTTAAAACTCAATCCCTTCAATTAAAGTTCCTTTATAATTTTTACTAAACTAGCCATCGAAGATTTGTAATGATCTTTCATGCGACTGCTTCCAATATCATTACGCAGTGTTCTAATATTCGCTTTAATATATTCTATTCGTGATTTTACAGATGACGACGCATTCTTATTTGCCTGAGTTAATTCATTTACTGCATTTTCAAGTGAATGAGTAATCTGTCTTATTTTCCAGCCATCCTTTCTTGAACTGATTTTATTTTTAAGTGATTTAATATCTTTAATCAGTGCAGAAATTTTGTTTTTTGTAACTGAATTTGCAACCTGCATTGCCTCATCTAAATAATTAAGCACAGTATTTAATTCTTCAATAGCCTCCTTATCATCATAGCTAACAAATAAATCATGTTTTGCTATAAAAAGATGCATTTTTGCATCAAGAAGATATTTTAGTGTATCTTCAGTAACCGATAATTCTACATAGCTGTGAATAAGATGATCCGTTTCACGCTCAATCATCGAGGTTGCCTGATACCAGAAGCGAGCCAGACTATATTCCTGTTGTTCCGAAGCCTTATTTATAGATTTTTTAAAACTGTCAATTTCAGAAGATAATTTAACTGCTTCTTTCCTGACTTTTTCAGTCATACTATTTTGCGATGCTTTATGCAACCATTCAGTTGCCGTTTTTAGTTTCTGTTGAGTCTTTAACAAATTACCTTTTTCATAACTTTCGATAGCACCCAGAAGATTTTCACGCGCTACTAGTAGCTCTTTTTTACTAATGGACAATGTTTTTATATTATTATCCTGTCGTGTCTTAATATTAACTTCTTCACCTGAGAAGGCAGGAAATGAAACAAAAGAAAATACAAGCATTATTAAAAATAAAGCATTTATTTTATATAATATGTGTTTCATTTTATTCTTCCTTATAAATATAATAATTAAAGGGGTGGCTTAATTTTTGATCTGACAGTTTGACCTTAGCTGCATTATCTTAAATCCCAGTATCGCTGCATTTCAAAATACAGAAAAGAAGCTGTCCATGTAATAAGTACCAGCCCAGTTAGTGATT
This sequence comes from uncultured Thiotrichaceae bacterium, assembly GCA_964522445.1. GTDB lineage: Bacteria > Pseudomonadota > Gammaproteobacteria > SZUA-229 > SZUA-229 > CAZFUY01. The sequence goes on from CAZFUY010000136.1 coordinate 1,243, forward strand.
CAATTCCAGTCAAATATCGTAAATCACCGTGAGGTACAATGTCACCAAAACCTAAAGTAGTAAATGAAGTAAAAGAAAAATAAGCACAGTCCATTAGGCTGCCATTAAAATTCCCCTTTAAATAGCCCCAGCCTTCAGATTTATTCATAAAATAATAAGCCAGTGCAAATATCCATATTTCAATAGCGTGGGCAATTAACGCACTAAAAACACCAACAACTATTCTAAAACGATGTTTTATTTTCATCTTTGGTACAAAGACAGTAATACGAAATAAAAACTCATAATGAATAACAACTGCAATCGATACAATTAAGCTATTTAATAAGAATACAGCTATCATATTAATATCCGGCATAAAATATTTGCGTATCGATTCAGTAGATTCCTTTCTAATATAAATCACTTACCAATAGTTAGCCAGTAGTCATTTTAAGCATCCCTGCTATCCCAATCCATTTTACCACCTTAATACAATATAACTTTGCATATCTCCTTTGCGAATTAATAATAGCACCTGTTTCTTATCCATACTTTGCTTAATCGCTCGCTTAAAATCAGCCGCACTAGCAACAGTCCTACGATCAACCTGCAAAATAACAGTTCCACTTGAAATCCCTGACATTGCAGCAATAGAGCCCTGTTTTACTTCTGTTACAATCACTCCTTCAGCAGGGTTTGTATTAAACTGTTTGGCCAGTTGAGGGGTTAGTGTTTGCACAGTTAAGCCTAGCTCATCTGCACTTTGTGCTGAACCCTGGGCAAGTAGTTTATCCTTATTAAGCTGACCAATAGTCACCATTAACTGTTTACGTTTTCCCTGTCGGAGAATTGTCAGCTCTTCTCGGCTACCCGGCAAAGTAAGTGACACGCGATTGCGAAACCCTCCTACATCTGTTACTTCTTTTCCTCTGTAAGCAACAATGATATCACCCTGTTTTAATCCCGCCTTCTCAGCCGGTGAATCTTCAGAAACCTGCGCAACAAGTATTCCCTTGCCAGGTTCTATATTAAAAGACGCTGCAAGATCAGAGGTAAGTTGCTGAATAACAATCCCCAGATAACCACGAGTCACTTCACCTTTTTCTATTAACTGATCAGCAATTACCTGAATCAAGTTACTTGGAATAGCAAAGCCCACGCCCATATTTCCACCACTACGACTTAAAATAGCGGTATTCATTCCCACAACGTCTCCATCCAGATTAACCAGTGGTCCACCAGAATTTCCCGGATTAATTGCTGCATCAGTCTGGATAAAATCTTCATAATCATTTATACCAACACTGGTGCGCCCTTTGGCACTAACCACTCCAACAGTTAACGTATGACTCAAACCAAAAGGATTACCAATAGCAATAACCCACTCACCGACTTCCAGTTTTGATGAGTCAGCAAAGTTAATTTCAGAAAAACCATCCGCTTTAATTTCAATAACAGCAACATCAGATTGAGGATCACGTCCTGTTACTTTTGCCTCAAATTCACGCCCACCCTGAAATCTTACACGGATTTTATCCGCATTTTGGACAACATGATTATTGGTAAGAATATAGGTTTTATTAGATAGAAAACCACTCTTCTTTGCAAAAACAAAACCTGATCCCTGAGACATGGAACGTTGTTCTGTCCGTGGTTTTCCTGAATGAGGCGTTTGTGGGATAGAAGGAAATCTATCACCAAAAAAACGCCTGAATAGATCATCATCAAAGGGAGAGCCATTACCAAAAGGTGATGAAAATTGTGTAACTGTTGGCTCTGATACTTTGCTCTCAACCTGAATAAAAACAACTGAAGGCGATACCTTTCTCGAAACCCAGGCAAATGCCTTACTGGTCTGACGTAAACTTTTTATACCATTGTCCGTCGCCTGTACTGGCAAACTAATGAACAAAGAAATTATCATTAGATAAGACAGATATTTTTTCATTAATTTTCTCCTGTTATAAATTGATACTTTTGCCATAAATTTTTCAAAACTTTATGCTCGGTGTACGGTTACCTGTTGTGTTTCACCATGTAAAACTTTACAGGCACGTTCAACATCATCCTGATCGCCATGTACAAGTAATAAAATGTTTTCATCTATAATTTCCTGTTCATATTCATTTATATTTCCAACAGGAACACCAATAATAAAAAGCGCTCTACCCAACAAACTTAAAGCATCATCAATAGCTGTTATCTGAGGGCTGTTATTTATAATTTCAACCATCTTTCCTGCTACTATTAATGAACCAAATTCAGGCTCTATAAAAAATTCTGAAACCGTTAACAAACTCCATAAATTGTTCCAGAATTTTTTCTGCTCTCCCAGATAATCTGTAATCTTATTCTCACTTTGAGAGTATTTAGCTATTACAGATACATGCCGAAAATCACAGTTAACAGACTCTAACTCTTTAATAGCCTGCTCAACATTTTTAGTATTTGAATAAATGGAAATACAACTAATATTTTCTTTCATTGTTTTTTAACTGCAGAAAATAGACACAGCTATCCCTCTGTCTGGTTTATTTTTAGATAGTCTGGTATGAAAACACAGAAATAGCTGTCACTTGAGTGACAGCCTTAAAAATATAAAGAAATGATAATTTAGCTGGCTTTGCTTCTCTTTTCCAGATGATCATTTGTATCACTGGCATAGGATTTAAGCGCTTCGAGTTCTGTTACTTCTGTTTTAAAACTTCTCTTATGTAAAATCCCCTGCTTGCGCCAGTGCTGAAGATGTCGATTTACAACCTGTCGCACAGAGCCAACCATACGCGCCAGAGATTCATCATGCAGATCATTAATGAGTTTTAATGAATATCCCTGATCTTTAGATTTTGCATGATGTGGCACAACATGACGCAATATTAAACGCGCCAGCCTTGTCATGGTATCGTATAGAGCAAGATCGGTACTGAGGTCTTCCAGCTTTCGCATTTGCTCACCCAGATAAGGCAGAAAATTACGATTAAACTCTGGGTGATGATCAATCCAGTCACGCGCATCTTTTATGGGAACAGAAATTAAGGAAACATCATCTATGGCAACAGGTGATACATCATGCGGTTTATTATTTAATAAGGTAACAACATCTATGCCATCACCCGGCCCCAGCAATGATAGAGTAATACTTTTACCTGTATTGGGATTTACACGAATCACTTCCAGTCGGCCTTCAATTAACAGATAAAAACGCTCCTTAAAAATAGCCGAATCCAGTTGCACTCCACGCCGCCATGTATCTCGCCGAAACAGGCTTAACATATCATCCAGCACATCTTCAGCTAAACCAGAAAAGAGAGGTGTTTTATATAGAACATGCTTACAATGCGCATAGTAAAGTGGATCTCTTTTCATTGAACAATTGCCCCATTAATATTTAGACTTGCCATGATTGACTAACAATTAATACTCTAAAGTTTTAAGCCTTAATAATATAGATTATATTGACAGGAAACAGCATTTTAAGTTTCTATAAAATAATCTAAATAGAAATAATATTGTCTTAAATCAAATCATTTAAAAACATATAAATGTCACACAGGTGACAGCCTGCCTGTCAGATATTGTATATCTTATTGTAAAAAGTATAACTTCTTTTAGTGGTGTGTTTTACAACGGAGAAACGCATGGATTTTAAAGACTATTATAAAATTATTGGTGTTGATAAAAATGCCAGTCAGGATGAAATAAAACGAGCCTATCGAAAACTGGCACGAAAATATCATCCTGATGTAAGTAAAGAGTCCGATGCAGAAGAACGCTTCAAAGAAGTGGGGGAAGCCTATGAAGCTTTAAAAGATCCAGAAAAACGCGCAGCTTATGATCAACTGGGTGCTAACTGGAAAGCCGGGCAGGACTTTAACCCACCACCCGACTGGGATGCCGGATTTGAATTCAGTGGCGGCGGATTTACTGGTGGCAATGATGCAGATTACAGTGATTTTTTTGAATCCCTGTTTGGTCATGGCTTTGGATCAGCACAGGCGGGACAACAACATGCAGGCTTTAATGTGCGGGGTGAAGACCATCACGCTAAAGTGCTTATTGATCTGGAAGATGCTTATCAGGGCGCAACTCGCACTATTACCCTGCAAGCCCCTGAACTGGATAAAAAGGGTCATGTTATTAACAAACAGCGTACACTGAATGTGAAAATTCCCAAAGGGGTCAAACAGGGGCAGCGTATTCGACTAACAGGTCAGGGTTCTTCTGGAATGGGATCTGCTCCCGCAGGCGATCTGTACCTTGAAATAAACTTCAAGCCCCACAGTCTTTACCATGTGGATGGCCATGATGTTTATCTTAATTTACCTCTGACTCCCTGGGAAGCCGCGTTGGGTGCAACAGTAAAAGTACCCACACCAGATGGCCCTGTAGATCTCAAAATTACTGCAGGTACACCTAATGGCAGAAAAATGCGCTTAAAAGGAAGAGGCATTCCTGCCCGCAATCCCGGTGACCTCTATGTTGTACCTCAAATCACCCTGCCCCCTGCCGATACTGACGCAGCAAAAAGCCTGTACCGTAAAATGGAACAGGAACTGGCCTATAACCCACGTAGTGCATTGGGAGTGTAAAGAATATGAAACAGGAAATACTCAATGGTCTATTACTCGATGAACATAATGAACTGTCTTTGAATGATTTATGCCGTGCCTGCTCAAGTTCCGCAGAATGGATTATTGAACTGGTTGAAGAAGGTGTACTAGAGCCAATAGTTTATCAGCAAACACAATGGCGATTTTCTGCTAACAGCCTGCAGCGAGCACACACAGCTATGCGATTGCAACGAGACCTCAGCATTAATCTCGCCGGTGTTGCTCTGGCACTGGATCTACTCGATGAAATTAGAACACTGGAGTCGCGCTTGCATTGTATTGAAAATCATCAGACATCAAGATAAATAATTATTTAGAGGAAAAAATCGTGAGTGAATTACAACATATTGTTTGTCCACACTGTAATGCAATTAATCGAATTCCAATGGCTCGACTAAAAGATAATCCACGCTGTGGAAAATGCCATAAAGCACTTTTTACAGCTCACCCTCTGGAACTAAACAGCAGTAATTTTA
>CAZFUY010000137.1:0-6292 GCA_964522445.1 uncultured Thiotrichaceae bacterium
TACAAACCATTTTTTCTCAGCCTAATTCTAACCATACTTAATCAGAGTATCCCTAGAAAAATATCGCCATTGTTATCAATGCTAATGGCAATGGTTTGTAAGTTATTGCCATTACATGGCCCGCCAGCACATTCGCCTGTTTCTATTTTAAATATAGCACCATGAACTGAGCATTGAATAAGTGCTTTATCTATATCAAGAAAATCATCAGGCTGCCACTCAAGATTTACGCCGACATGAGGGCATTTATTTTTATAGCCATAGACCTGTCCATTTTTTTTAACCAGAAAAATATTTTTTTCATTATTAGAAGAATCAAGTTGAAAGCCTTTTGCGCCTGGGTCTTTAATATCATCGATGTTGCATAATTTATTTGTCATAGTTTTCCAGGTTGATTAAAGCCTGACTGGGCGCATTTTTTACCGGCTAATTTACAGGCAAATTCAATAGCCTTATCTAAGGGGGTATTATTTATAATGCTGTGTATCAGACCAGCGTTATATGTATCACCTGCACCAATCGTATCAATAATTTTATCTGCTATAAAGGCAGGGCTATGAAATATAGAATTATTCTGTATCAACCATGCACCCTGTTTTCCCCAGGTGCAGGAAATTAAGGCATGAGGATATTTTTTTGCAAAGTGGTTAAGGCATTCTTTTGCTGAATCAAAACTAAGGTTTTGAGCAAAGGGTTTTGAAATCATTAAAATATCTGCCAGTGGAAAAAGTTGATCAAAGTCTTTGCGTTCTTTTTCAATTTCAAGTGAAATCATTTTATTATTGTGTTTTATTTTTTTTATCATCTTATACGTTTGATTAATATTGCGGCCTTCAAAATGAAACCAGTCAAAATCAGATAATTTGATTTTATCAAATTGTTCAAAAGTTAACTCTGGAAGATTGCGATAATGAACTATAGTTCTTGAACCATTATTTTTATTAACAGTAATATAAGAAGTTGGTGTAGAGCTGTTTTTTATGGTGAGTTCAGAGTTAAAGCTAACATTAAATTTTTTCAGATCTTTAATAATTAATGTTCCAGCTGAATCATCGGCTAATGTAGTTGCTAATTGGCATTGGTGATTTAACTGGCTTAGCACAACCGCTGTATTTGCTGCATTGCCTCCGCGTGATATTTGTTGGCTGCTAGCACGTAGTTCTTCATCCTCTATGGGGTAGTGATCAACGTGATTAATAATATCGAGGGTTGCGATACCTGTAAGAAGAATTTTAGTCATATTATGAACTGTCTGCTTTTAAGGCTAGAATAGCAGAAATTATCTGGATGACATTACTTATGATTGAAGAAAATTTCATCATTCTGATGCTCGGCATCGTTATAACTATTGCACTGCTTGTTATCTGGCTGGTGTCTCAGATTAAGCAGCTAAAATCTGAAATTGATACTCAATTATCATCACAGTCTAATTTGCAGAATAACGTTAGAGATGAGCTGGCAAATACTAGAGAAAAACAAATTAGTCAGCTTGCAGAGATGCAGCAGGTGTTATCTGAGCGATTTTCTGATTTACAGCAAAATATAGAACGTCGATTAGGTGAGGCTACTGAAAAACAGGGCGAGCGTTTCTCAAGCTTTAGTGAGTTGACACAAAACACATTGCATCAACATCGTCAAAGTTTTGAAGAGCGTCAAATGGAAACTTTGAAATTACAGCAGGAGAATCTGAGTCAGGGCATGAATGATGTGCGCAAACAGGTAACGGATGCGTTGGGCAGGTATGGTGATGATTTAGGTAAGCGAGTTGAGGCATTAACTCAGACGACAGATCAACGTTTAAAAGATATTAGTGGCCAGGTTGAAAAACGCTTAAATGATGGTTTTGAAAAAACGACAGCGACATTTGCTGATGTTTTAAAACGCCTCGCATTAATTGATGAGGCGCAGAAAAAGATTACTGAATTATCCGGTAATGTTGTGAGCCTACAGGAAGTGCTGGCAGATAAACGTTCTCGAGGTGCATTTGGTGAGATTCAGTTAGCGGCATTAGTGAGAAATGTAATGCCAGAAAGCAGTTTTAAGCTTCAATATAGCTTGCCTAATAATACCCGAGTTGACTGTATATTATTTTTGCCTGAACCAAGTGGGCATATTGCTATTGATTCCAAGTTCCCGTTGGAGTCTTTTAGAAAGATTACAGATCTGGATTTGCCAGATTCAGATAGGCAGGCTGCAGAACGGCAGTTTAAGCAGGATATACGTAAACATATAAAAGATATTGCTGATAAATATATTATTCCTGATGTCACATCGGATGGTGCGGTAATGTTTATTCCGGCAGAGGCGGTATTTGCAGAAATTCATGCTCATTATTATGAATTAGTGGAGGAGGCACAGCGAGCAAAAGTCTGGCTGGTTTCACCAACAACGCTAATGGCTGTGTTAACAACGGCCCGTGCAGTTTTAAAAGATTCAGCAACTCGTAAACAGGTACATCTTATTCAGGAGCACCTGGTGGCACTATCAAAAGATTTTGATCGATTTCAGGTGCGTATGAAAAAATTATCCACTCATATACAGCAGGCTAACAAGGATGTAGAAGATGTAAACACATCGGCCAGAAAAATTAGCAGCCGGTTTGAGAAAATAGAAAAGGTAGAAGTTCTGGATGAAATACCTGTTAGTTTACTGGCGCATGAAGAGGAAGATTCTGGCCAGACTGATGATTAGTCTGGTATCAATACCTGGTAAATGTAGTAGAGAAAGTTGTAGCCACTCATAATCTACCAAAAGCCTATGCTGGCAGGTATAGACTTTATATAAGTTATAATCAAAATTCAGGTATAGCTCACATTACATATGCGGGAAAAACACTGATTCTGTGTCTATACTTATAAGGCTTTTCTAAAAATAGAGTAATCATTCTGTCTGTGGGGCAATATGCTTCTAATGCTATGAAATAGCGTATATGATTGATTATAAAACAAATTTATTGGGGTTTTAGTGTGGATAATTATGAAGAACGTCGTGCTGATAAACGCTTTGATCAAAGTGAAGGTATTAGCCTGAAAATTGTATTTTCATCTGAGAATCCGGGATTACTGGGTAAAACAATGAGTGCTGAAACACTAGATGTTTCTGCTTCAGGTATGAGGATTTTAATGGAGCGTGCAATAAAGATTGATAGCGTACTCGATGTTTGGGTAACGCTTCATGACCAGAATAAAAAATATTTTTTAACAGGTAATGTTCGCTGGTGTCGTCCCAGTGAAACGGGGAAAGATTATCATGTGGGGCTTGTACTTCGTGAGCGTACAGATACGGTGACTGACCTGGCGAGCTGGCGGGAAGCCTTTAAAAAGCAAAAATAAGCGGCTTGCAGTACCCATGAGTTGTTCATTACAATTCATGTTAAATGATAATTGATGGGAGAAGGTCATGGATGATGCAGTCCTGCATCCTGTTTGTAATGAACAGAAAGTTATTGCGGATGAGCTTGAGCGTATTCGCGTTCGTAGAAATATTAAACAATCAGAAAGCATTAAAGACCTGACCGGTCTGGCTCTTTCGGGTGGCGGTGTTCGATCTGCTACTTTTAATCTTGGTTTGCTACAGGCGCTTCACCGGCATAAAGTTTTACAGGATGTTGATTATTTATCTACCGTATCTGGTGGTGGTTATATTGGCTCTGCGTTTACCTGGTTTAATGCTAAATTAAAAAATACATTTCCTTTTGGTTCGGGTCGTTCTGATGATAATAAATCAGGTGGTAAAATAATAGGCTGGATAAGACAGCATGGCTGTTATTTAGCGCCAGGAAATGGTCTGGATGGATACGCATTAATGGCAGCCATTTTTAGAGGTATCTTTGTAAATATTCTAATAGCCGTTCCTGTTTTTCTGCTGCTTATGTGGTTGCTTATTGATCTAAAGTTGTTTCCTGTAATATTAAAAGCAACTGGCTTTGTTGCTCTACTATTTATATTATTTAATATATTTTATGCCTTTGGTTCAAGTTTTTCATGGTTAAATAATTTTAATTTGCGCAGACAATATTCTAAATATATGGGTAGAGCAATTAAGATTATTTTAACTGGATCGGTTATTGGTACATTGCCGTATGTGCATCAATATTTAGTTGAGTGGATTAATGAAATAGCACCATCAATATCTGCTGGTGGATTGTTGGCTATGATTCTGGGCTGGAAGAACCGTAATGTCTCTGATGAGAAGTCAGGAAAATCTGCATGGATGTTACGTATAGGCTTGGTGTTGTTAGCTTATGGATTTTTATTAGCTATGCATCATCTGGCTTTATATGTTGAGATATTTTCATTGTCTGGTGGTATTGGTATTGAAGCTGAAAGCATTATATGGATGAGTCTAAGTTTATCTATATTAGTTGGTGTGCTTGGAAATATAAATCATGTCTCAATGCATCGTTATTATCGAGATCGCTTAATGGAAGCTTTTATGGCGAGGCCAGATCTTGATAATGCAAAAGAAGAATTTCTTCAGGCGAATAAATTTTATTTAAAAGATATACAGCAAACATATGCGCCTTATCATATTATTAATACCAATATGATAACGGTGGCTTCAAAAAATCCAAAATTGCGTTTAAGAGGCGGCGATAATTTTATTTTATCGCCACTGTATTGTGGTGCTCAGTCAACAGGTTATGCCAATAATAATGAGCAAATAATAAATGGAAAAAAACTTTCAGGATATTTGGGGGGGCAAATGGATCTGGCAACGGCATTTACAATTTCTGGTGCGGCGGTTGACCCAAATACAGGTGTAACACGTTCACGTCCGTTAGCATTTTTAATGACATTGCTTAATTTGCGTCTTGGTTACTGGGTGCGCAACCCATTAAAACCAGCAACTTTTTTAAAGTCGTTATCTCGCCCCTGGTGGCATTTAGATTTATTGTATGAAATGTTAGGCATTAAATTAAATGAAAAACATCGCCATGTACATTTATCTGATGGTGGACATTTTGAAAATCTTGCCATTTATGAACTGGTAAGACGAAAATGTAAATATATTATAGCCTCTGATGCAGCAGCAGATCCTGACTGGAGTTTTGCTGATCTTGCAAAATTAATCGAATTAGTTCGAGTCGATTTTGGTGCGGAAATTAAAATAGATATTCGAAAATTACAGCCTGAAGGTGAAAATAAAATATCACCAAAATCTTTTGTTACAGGTGAAATTACTTATTCTGATGGCAGTACAGGTTGTTTGATATATATAAAAACAACAGTGGTTAGTGGTTTGAATGAAGATATTTATAGTTATCGGCGTGATAATAAAGCTTTCCCTGATGAGACAACAGCAGATCAGTTTTTTGATGAGACTCAGTTTGAGGCTTATAGAGAATTAGGTTTTCAGATTGGATGCAACGTATTTTCTGAAGCAGGTAATACAGGCTGGAAAAATAAAAAAGTATCAGAGATATGTCTGTAAAGAAATGCCAGTTTTGTGAAAAAATTGCCAATCAAAAATTTTTTATTGTAGTTATTGTTGTTGCGGCTATTTATTTTTTATTTTGGGGTTAGGCTTTGACTAATTACCTGGGTGTCCGAGCAAAGTATTCCAGTAGCCCGCTGGACTCTGAGCTAAAATTAAAATAGCTAGTTGCTTATACCATTGTGTGTGAATGTTTTTATGGGTATAGGCGGAATGGCACTAAGTTAAGCCTGTTTAGCACGATATTTGCTCCTGTGTTTTATCTCTTTCATTTCATGTCTTGGTGCAGTTAATAGTTGGTAAGGTTTGGGTCTTCGTTTAACAGCTCCAGGTTCACTTCTTCCCGGTCGATCTACAATAATATTTCCTGCAATCGATTCGTAAAGAAGCTGGATTAAACGACCTTGTTTCTGCCGATCATTTTTTATTTGATTTAAATGCGGCTCCCAATGGCGTAGTGCTTGTATGCGCCCTTTAAAACTTATTCGGCATGCCTTAACACCTTTTTTTCTGGCAGCCTCAATAATAAGACAACGAATACAATTATAAGCAATAAAGTGCATGATGATTTCTTTACGTACCATACTCGGTGTTTTACAACGTAGAATATCCATACCCATAGTTGTTTTAATATCTCTAAAAAACAATTCAACATCCCATCGTTGATAGTAAAGATCCGCAATATTATGTGCAGGGTAAGCGTTATGATCAAGCAGAGTTGTGATGATATAAAACGCACTAACTCTGAACCCAGGTTGATCGACAATCACTTTAATTTGTCGCAGCAAAAGTGTTTCAGGCGCAGGTCGAAGATATTCATTTGGTATGAATTTTCCAAAACAATCCCCAAGCTGAC
>CAZFUY010000138.1:0-5877 GCA_964522445.1 uncultured Thiotrichaceae bacterium
GCCCATATTGATATCAATAATTTGTGCGCCATGATTAACGTTAAACATGGCCGCTTCAGCCATTTGTTGGGGTTCCGTTCCTGCAATTTGCACACTGATGGGAGTATCTTCGCCTTCGTGGTCAAGGCGTAACTGTGTTTTGCGACTGTTACGCAAGTCAGGTTTGCTGGTTACCATTTCAGATACAGCAAGTCCTGCGCCCATATCACGACAAAGCTGTCTGAAAGGACGATCAGTGATGCCTGCCATGGGGGCAAGTAATACTGGTGATGTTAAATGGTGGTGACCAATGTGCATTATTATTCGGCTTGTTGCCCATCTTCGTGGACGAGTAATATTACCTATAAAAACGCTGTCATGAAATAAATAAATTGAAAAAAATTAAAGAAAAAAAGCTTGCTTTTTAAGACGTATAATCAAATCAGACACTTGGAAGATTTATTAAAAAAACATAAAAAGACTGGTAGCTAAGTTATGTTTTTTTAGAGGCTGTTGCATGATAAAGGTGCGAAAGGAAAATGCGCTAAAATTTTACTGATCGAGACAGGAAACGCAGCTAATAGCTGACTATTGGCAAGTTTTCTAACGAAAAGCAGTGAAATTTTAGTCATTTTTACTCGTGAATATATCGTCAAAGGTCTCTTTATAATTGGTTTTTGTAAAAGTTATGCAGGCGTATTACTAAGAATGTGTGTGCTGTTATCATCTGTGTTTTTATCCTGTGGTATATGTTCCAGGGATGAACCTTTTTCATTCATACGCACAACATGATTAGCCAGGTTAGTGCTAATGTTTCTCATTAAGATAGAGCTGATGCGTGGTTTTTTTCCGGCGAGTAAATTAAATTCTATATGGTCAATTCTAAGCAGATTGCAATCTGAATGAGCTATGGCGCTTGCTGATCTATGTCGTTGAGTGATTAAACCTATTTCGCCAAAAATGTCACAGCCACCCAGTGTGAAAATAATGCCATTTTTTTTAGTTTTAATGTCAACATTTCCAGATAGTAATATGTACAGGCTGTGGCTGGGAGTGGCTTCCTTAAAAATAGTTTCACCTGAAGAAAATGATTCTGATTTGCATAAGGCTAAAACAATTTTAAGCTCGTCAGGTTCAAGGCCATAGAATAATGGAATTTTGCTGAGTGACTGAGCGAGTGAAGTGCTGTTTTCTGCCATGTGCAAATTTTCTCCTGTTTTTAGGAGTCTGGCACAAAACAGAAAAAATGCTGGTTGTTACGGTGAGTTACCAGGGATACTCGATTAGAGTATCCCTGGAGGTCTTTTTGTGAATGAATCGTGCAAAGGCTTCTATTTAATTGTTGGCAACGTTATCGCCTGATGACTGTTCTATTTCGCAGTCGGGAGCAAGGCCAGCAATAAGTTGCAGCTGATGCAATTTAATAATATTGACGTATTTGCGCTGAGTCGTGAGTAGTCCTTCATTCTGGAAACGACTAAAAGTACGACTGATGGTTTCGATAGTCAGCCCCAGATAATTACCAATATCCTTGCGGGACATGCTCAGATAAAACTCGGTTTCAGAGAAATTGCGCTGTTTCAGGCGACTGGACAGATTCACCAGAAATGCAGCCAGTCGTTCCTCGGCATTTTTCTGTGCCATTAACATCAGCAAGGTCTGGTCTGATGCTATTTCCTTGCTCATTATCCTGAATAACTGTTGATTCAGGTTCGGCACAGAATCACTCAGATCTTCCAGGATGTCGAAGGGAATTTCGCACAGGCTGGTGGTTTCCAGAGCAATCGCGGAACAGGGGTGCTGGTGGTTGTGAATTGCATCAAGACCCAGTAATTCGCCGGGAAGATATAAGCCGGTGATTTGTTCATCACCCTGCTCACTTTCACTGTATGTTTTAATCGAGCCGCTGCGTACGGCATATATTGAGTGAAATTTATCGCTATTATGGAATAGATACTCACCTTTCTGCAGTGGTTTGCGGCGCTTAATTATCTTATCCAGCTTGTCAATATCGCCCAGATCCAGGCCGAGTGGCAGGCATAAATCATGTAGCTTACAGCTTTTGCATGCGGTTTTCAGGGCAGAAAGCTTAACGGGTTGTAGTGGAGTCGTCATTTGATTACCTGTTGTCTCATGCCGTAAGGATAAGAACTAAATGCTCTTTTGCCAAGTTCTTTTGAACTAAATCAATAAAAATAGTATTAATTTTTTATTTGCCACCACCCATACAGGGCGGGGAATCGGGCGCAGCGCCTTTTTTAGCCCATTCAGAAGGTGTCATGGTATGCAGGGACAGAGCATGTATTGCGCCCTGTAATTCTTCTTCGAGTGCCTTGTTTATGAGGCGATGGCGGGCAACAAGCATTTTTGCTTCAAATTTTTCTGAAACGGCAATTACTTTAAAATGAGATTCAGATCCTGGAGGTACATTATGCATATGGCTTTCGTTAATGACTTCCAGGTGCTGGGGGCTTAGGGCATTTTTTAGTTTTTCAGTGATATCTTCTTCGATAGTCATGGTATGGCTCAGGTTATTTCATTAAGGCGTATCATATCAATTGATGGTAGAAAAATACTGTATGAGACCTTTGCATGATAGAGGTGCATTTTTACTCGTTAATATATCATCGTGTAAAGGTCTAAATATTAAGGCAAAAAAAAAGAGCCAATTCAGTCTGGCTTAGCGCCTTATGAATTGACTCTTTACTCCCCCCCAGGAGATTCGTACCTATAAAATATATAGGGGTTTATTCTTAACGAGATCAAAGCATATAAGGGATCGCTTAATGAGTGTTTGATCTAGGTCAAAAGAAGTAGTGCCAGCTTATTCTGCCTGCCAAAATGTTTTTTCAAATGTTTCTAAACCTTTAAAATTGCCCTTGTAATGCATTTTAGGATGATCTTTTATCCAGTAACCAAGATAAACATGAGGCAGCTGCCAGACCTGAGTAAACCAGATTTCCTGCATAATGGCAAAAGTTCCCAAACTGCGTTTGTTTTCTTCGGGGTCAAAAAAAGTATAAACAGCCGATAGTCCAGCAGGTAGATAATCTGCCACCGCGACAGATAGTAATTTATTCCTTAAGCGCGTTTCTATGAAAATTGTCTGACTCCAGTCACAGAGCAGAAAATTTTTAAAATCATCGGGTTGAGGATTAGCCATGCTGCCATCTATGTGCCGGCTATTCATGTAGCGTTGGTATAAATCAAAATATTCGTCTGTAAATCCAGCCTGATTTATATGTGTTGTCAGGTCATTATTTTTTTTCAGGCAGCGCCGTTGATTTCGGTTGGGTTTAAAACGACGTATATCAATACGGCAGGGAATACAGGCTTCACAGGATGAGCAATGGGGGCGATATACAAAACCACCGCTGCGACGAAACCCTTTGCTAACCAGCAGGCTGTATAAACCGGCATGCATTGAAATCTGTGGATCAGGAATTAAATTGGCTGAAAGTTGTTCATCAAAATAACCGCAGGGGTGTTCTACTGTGATGTAAAGCGAAAGTGTCTGTTGATTCATGGTGCTTATTTTAACTGGATTTTAGACCCGCAGTAATCTGGGCAGATGAAAATACTGGAAAATGATATAATTCATGGCTTTACGCCTGTTGGGCAGAAATTTTAAATTTTTAACTGGTTACTTTTATGAATCGTGAACAACGTATAAGCCGTCTGTATGAATTATTAAAACAACGCATCCTTATTTTAGATGGTGCTATGGGTACTATGATCCAGACTTATAAACTGGAGGAAGCAGATTATAGAGGTGAGCGATTTGCCGACTGGGCATCAGATGTAAAAGGTAATAATGATCTATTGTCATTAACTCAACCCAATATTATTCGTGATATTCATAGCGCTTATTTTAATGCCGGTGCAGATATTATCGAAACCAATACCTTTAACTCAACAACCGTTGCTATGGCCGATTACCAGATGCAGGAGCTGGCTTATGAGTTAAATATGGCAGGTGCAAAAATAGCGCGTGAAGCGGCAGATGCGCTTGAAACAGAAGAAAGCCCAAAATTTGTAGCCGGTGTCTTAGGCCCTATGCCAGTGACTGCGTCCATGTCCAAAGATGTAAATAACCCTGGCGCACGTGATATTACTTTTGACCAGTTACACGTGGCTTATACAGAAGCTATTAAAGGTCTGGTTGATGGCGGTGCTGATATTTTACTGGTTGAAACTGTTTTTGATACATTAAATGCCAAAGCGGCTTTGTTTGCTATTGATGAGTATTTTGAAGACAACAATATAAAATTACCAGTGATGATTTCTGGCACTATTACTGATGCCAGTGGACGTATTCTTACCGGCCAGACAGCAGAAGCATTCTGGAATTCTTTACGTCATATTAACCCCATTAGTTTTGGTTTTAACTGTGCGTTAGGTGCAAAAGAATTAAGACCTTATGTTGAAGAAATGTCATCCATTGTTGATTGCTATATTAACGTGCATCCCAATGCTGGTTTACCTAACGCCTTTGGTGGTTTTGATGAAACACCTGAAATGCTGGCAGAAGAATTAGCAGACTGGGCAAATAATGGTTTTGTAAATATTGTTGGTGGCTGTTGTGGTACGTCACCTGAATTTATTAAAGCAATCACAGAAGCCGTAAAAGGAATTGCACCACGAAAAATTCCACAGGTCAAAACCAAATGCCGCTTAAGTGGTTTAGAGGCCTGTAATCTTTCAGCGGAGTCTTTATTTGTAAATGTGGGTGAGCGAACCAATGTTACCGGCTCGGCCATGTTTAAACGTTTAATACTCGAAGAAGATTATGAAACAGCATTAGATGTTGCTCGTCAGCAAGTCGAAAACGGTGCACAAATTATCGACATTAATATGGATGAAGGTATGCTGGATGGTGAAAAAGCCATGGTGACATTTCTTAATCTAATTGCATCAGAACCGGATATTGCGCGTGTACCAGTGATGCTGGATTCATCTAAATGGGAAATTATTGAAGCTGGTCTTAAGTGTATTCAGGGTAAAGGTGTTGTTAACTCCATCAGTTTAAAAGAAGGTGAAGAAAAATTTCTTAAACATGCCAAATTAATTCAGCGTTACGGTGCGGCAGCCATTGTTATGGCATTTGATGAAGTGGGCCAGGCAGATACCAAAGCTCGTAAAATTGAAATCTGTACGCGTGCTTATAAAATTCTTACAGAGCAGGTAGGTTTTGCACCAGAAGATATTATTTTTGACCCCAATATTTTTGCAGTGGCTACGGGGATTGATGAACATAATAATTATGGCCTTGATTTTATTGAAGCCACACGTGAAATAAAAAATACTTTACCACATGCCATGATATCGGGTGGTGTTTCTAATGTGTCTTTTTCATTCCGCGGAAACAATCCATTGCGTGAAGCGATACATGCTGTGTTTTTATATCATGCCATTAAAGCTGGTATGGATATGGGCATAGTTAATGCGGGTCAGCTTGCTGTTTATGATGATCTGCCAGAAGAGCTGCGAGAGCATGTAGAAGATGTTGTGCTTAATCGTCGCGATGATGCAACGGAGCGCTTGCTTGACATTGCGGATAAATATAAAGGTGATGGAGCGGGCGGTAAAAAAGCAGAAACTTTAGAATGGCGAAGCCTGCCCGTTGTAAAACGACTGGAACATGCGCTGGTAAAAGGCATTGATAGTTATGTTGATGAAGATACCGAAGAAGCACGCCTGTCATTTAATAGTCCTATTGAAGTTATCGAAGGGCCATTAATGGATGGCATGAATGTGGTGGGTGATTTATTTGGTGATGGCAAAATGTTTTTGCCTCAGGTGGTGAAGTCGGCGCGAGTTATGAAAAAAGCGGTGGCTTATTTAATGCCCTATATTGAAGCTGAAAAATTAGGTGAGACAAAATCTAACGGTAAGATT
>CAZFUY010000139.1:0-5806 GCA_964522445.1 uncultured Thiotrichaceae bacterium
AGAAGGCGCTGTTGCAGAAGCTGGCCGTTGCATGAGCTGCGGCATGTGTTTCGAATGTGACAACTGCGTTATTTTCTGTCCTCAGGATGCAGTATTCAGAGTTAAGAAAGATAAAAGCACATTAGGTCGTTACGTAGACACTGATTACAGTAAATGTGTTGGTTGTCATATCTGTGCTGATGTTTGCCCAACAGGCTACATCAATATGGGCATGGGCGAGTAACTATCCAGCTACCCCTTTGTGGCTTCATGCCCGCGTTAGTAAATGTGCATTTACACTTGTAAACTTACATTTTCTGCCTTGGTCTGAAGCCACAAAGGGGCAACCTGAACAGTTATATATTATTTAACTTTTGGAGATTATGATGCTGCAGTTGAAGAAACTCATGCATAAATCCTTACTGGTAATTGCTGGAAGCGCCGCACTGGCACTCTCCTCAATTGCTGTTGCTGATAATACTGATGTGGCGAGAGCTAAAACAGATAAGTGTGTCGCTGAGACACCTTATATGCGTTCTAATCACATGGATGAAATACTGCATCAACGAAATGACACTCTGCGCAAAGGTATTCGCAGCGGTAATTTTAGTTTGAAAGAATGCATTAATTGTCATGTCAAAGAGAATTCTCAGGCTCGTTATGGTGACAACAATCACTTCTGTAGCGGTTGTCACAACTATGCTGCCGTAACCATTGACTGTTTCCAGTGCCATGCTGATCGTCCAACTAAAGCAGGCAAAACAGGTTACAAAGCATCATTAAATACCTCAAAAAATCCTCACTATGCTGATAACTCTGCTGAAAAAGGAGTATCTAAATGAGTGAAAATAAAACAAATACTCAAACAGTGAATTTCTCACGTCGCAGTTTTGTAAACAAAACAGCAACAGCCGCAGCGGGTATTGCTATTGCCCCCGGCATAATGCTACACACTGTTGCAGAAGCAAAACCCGCAGGTGAAACCGCTACTTCAGATGTTCGCTGGGGCATGTTAATTAACACAAATAAATGTGACTCAGGTTGTACTGATTGCGTAACTGCATGCAATACTGAAAATGGTATCGTATCTCACAATCACCCAGATCATGACAACCAGAAAACAGATCAGCAGTGGATTCGTAAAGTAAAATTACGTGATACACAAACAGGTCACATCACATCTTTACCTATGATGTGCCAGCACTGTGAAAAGCCGCCCTGCGTTGATGTTTGCCCCACAGGCGCATCCATGAAACGTGAAGATGGTATTGTTCTTGTTGATCGTCATATTTGCATCGGCTGTCGTTATTGCATGATGGCCTGCCCTTACAAAGCACGTTCATTTGCACATGAAACAGTTGAAGATCAAAAAGAATATGCGCCTCGTGGCAAAGGTACAGTTGAAGCCTGCACTCTATGTGTACACCGTGTAGATGAAGGCGGTACACCTGCCTGTGTTGAAGCATGTACAGCATCCGAACACGGTGCAATGATTTTTGGTGATATAAAAGACCCTACCAGCGAAATATCTAAAGAGTTAGAAAAGCACGGTGGTAAACAGATTCGTTCAGATCTTGGTTTAAACACAGGTGTTCGTTACCAGGGAATTTAACAAATCGCCACAGAGACACCAGAGAGCACAAAGCTTTTCTAGTTTCCTCTGTGAGCTTTGTGTCTCTGTAACAGACGCTTTTGACTGAATAACGAAATAAAAAGTTATTTAAAAATTTACAAGTATTAGAGCTTAGTTGAAAACTATGAAAAAAATATACTTAGAAGCAATTGACGGAAATAGCATGGGTTACTTTGGGCTTCTGGCCTTTTTAGGAGCCTTTGTACTCGCTGCATTAGGCTCAACCCTCTATATGGAGCACAATGGTCACTGGGTGACAGGCATGAATAACCAGATCGTCTGGGGCATGCCGCATGTATTCGCCGTATTCCTGATTGTTGCCGCATCCGGCGCATTAAATATTGCATCCATTGCATCCGTATTTAATAAAAAGATTTATAAGCCGCTTGCGCCTTTATCTACGCTGTTAGCACTTTCATTGTTAATAGGTGGTTTAATGGTACTGGTACTTGATCTGGGTCGCCCTGATCGACTTATCGTTGCCATGACCAAATATAATTTCAAATCCATCTTCGCATGGAACATGATTTTGTATAACGGCTTCTTCCTGGTTGTCGGTATCTATGCCTGGACTAACCTTGATCACACCATGGCAAAATATAAACGCTACGCAGGTTTTGCAGCCTTTATCTGGCGACTGGCACTAACCACTGGTACAGGTTCAATTTTTGGCTTTCTGGTTTCTCGCTCTGGTTACGATATGGCCATGATGGCACCAATGTTTATCATTATGTCATTCTCATTTGGACTTGCAATTTACCTGCTCGTTTTAATGGCCTCATATAACTGGACAGGACGTGAACTCGGTGATGTTATTGTTCTACGCTTACGTAAACTACTGGGTACTTTTGTAGCCGCTGTTCTTTACTTTGTTATTGTTTATCACCTGACAAACCTGTATGCAGCAGAGCATCATGGTTATGAAGCATTTATCCTTCTTGGTGAAAATGGCGGTGCAAGCTATTCAAATATTTTCTGGTTCGTTCAGATTATTCTTGGCAGCCTGATTCCACTAGCAATGATTTATGCACCAGCAGTTATTAAATGTCGTAAAACATTAGCCGCAGCCTGTATATTAATTATCATTGGCGGCATTGCTCAAATGTATACAATTATCATTGGCGGTCAGGCTTACCCAATGGAAATATTCCCCGGTATGGAAGTACTTGAATCTACATTCTTCGATGGTCAGACAGCTCAGTACTCTGCCAGCCTTCCCGAAATCATGTTAGGTTTAGGTGGCATGGCAATGTCTATGATTGTTGTAGCTTTTGGTATTAATGTACTTGGATTTTTACCTAAGTCACTTGCAGATGATGTAGCTGATCCACACCACAAGGCTGAGTAAGTAAAGCATACAAACATATCGCTTTATCTAACGGCTCGGGGCTTGCTTCGAGCCGTTTTTGTTTTCAACTGAACGAGGTATAAAAGAAAACATAGATAATACAAATTAATATTCAAAATCACTGTCATCCCGAGCGCAGCCGAGGGATCTTGCTTCCCAGACACTTAAGATCCCTCAACTGCGCTCGGGATGACAAATAAGATAATTTATTTTTATTTACGTTTTCTTTTAAACACACATGGCTCATTTACTCATTTCAGCAGCACATAAATCGTCAGGTAAAACCACCATGACCATTGGCCTGTGCGCGGCTTTAGCTGAAACAGGCTCTATCATCCAGCCCTTTAAAAAAGGCCCTGATTATATCGACCCCATGTGGTTAGAACGCGCAGCTGGACGCTCCTGTCATAACCTTGATTTCTACACCATGGAACAGGACGAAATTATTGAAACTGTTAGCCAGTTTTCCACTGATGCAGATATTTCAATTATTGAAGGCAATAAAGGGCTTTATGATGGACTGGATTTAGACGGCAGTAACTCCAATGCCGCCCTTGCAGAACTTCTAAAAGCCCCTGTAATACTGGTACTTGATGCCAGAGGCATGACTCGTGGCATCGCGCCTTTAATACTCGGCTACCAGGCATTTGATCCAGACATTCAAATAGCAGGTGTCATTTTAAATCAGCTAGGAGGTAGCCGCCATGAAAGCAAGTTACGCTCAGTCATAGAACATTACACTGATGTTTCCGTCGTTGGGGCGGTTTATCGCAATAAAGACTTATCAATAGAAGAACGTCATCTTGGATTATTACCCAGCAATGAAGACCAGTCTGCACAAAACAAAATTACTCAGATTCGTGATCTGATAAAAGAACAGATTGATTTAAACAAAATAAAATCTATCGCTGAGCAGGCAACACCTCTACCCTCTTTCAAGTTTTCAGAAGAATCTAAAAAAGCACCTGATCTGCGCATTGGCATTGTTCAAAACGAAGCTTTTGGTTTCTATTACCCTGATGACTTAATTGCACTTAAAAACGCAGGTGCTGAACTTATAAGTATTGACACACTAAATGACACCAAACTGGCAAATATAGACGGCCTGTTTATTGGTGGTGGTTTTCCTGAAACACGCATGCTGGAACTTGAAGCTAATAGCAATATTAGAACTGAAATTAAAACAGCCATAGAAAATGGCCTGCCTGCCTATGCCGAATGCGGCGGTTTAATGTATTTAAGCCGCAGTATAAAATGGCATAATAAAAAATGCGAAATGGTAGGCGTTATTCCTGCAGATTCAGTCATGCATGATACACCCCAGGGGCGAGGTTATATTCGCCTTGAAGAAACAGAACAGCATCTCTGGCACGCTACTCCAACAAATGAAATTGCCGGCCATGAATTTCACTACTCAAGTCTGGAAAATATTGATTCATCCATTCATTTTGCCTACCGTGTAAAACGAGGCAGTGGAATCGATGGAGAACATGACGGCATAGTCTATAAAAATATGCTGGCCTGTTATGCTCATTTACGTGATACCCGCGCTAATCACTGGGCATCACGCTTTGTAAATTTTGTTCGTGAATGTAAAAATACATAAAATTACACATATGGAGTTTTTAAGACAATGATTACCCTGACAGCCGCTGCTGTAAAACAAATTCGCCAATCTGCAAAAGACAGCAATCTGGAAGGTTTGCCCTTACGAATTGCTGCTACAAAAAATGAAGATGGTAGCCTGCATTATGGAATGGGCTTTGATGATGTTAAAGAAACCGATATTACTCATACAACAGATGGCGTAGACATTATTGTTTCTACAGAATCTAATAAACTGGTTGATGGTATGACTATTGACTATGTTGAAATTGAACCAGGTAAACCGCAGTTTATTTTCTCAAACCCAAAAGATGCAAACTACCAGCCTGCATCTGATTAACAGGCTTCTATAAATATGCCATCTCAGGATTACAATCAAGATACTAAAATGCAGCTTCCAGACAGGCGCATGATAAGTTGTGTGTCTACACTTTTTTTAGTTCTGATTGCATTAGGCATAAGCAGCTACTGGATGATTCAAAATAATAGCGGCCAGACATTAGCTATCACAGTTCATTTTTCATTGCTTATTGGTACTTTCTTCCTGGTTGCATATACTGCCTCAAAAAATCAGAAGCACAGAAATGAACAAAACAGCCAGAAAAATCTGGCACATAATATCCTCTATGATATAACCGCCAGTATTAATACATGCCGTGATTTAAAAGAATTATTAAATCATTTCTGCAATTCAATTTACAAAAACCTGCAGGCAAATAATGTATCAATCTGGTTAATCACAGAAAATGACTGGCTGGAATATATTACAAGCGAAGGTATTGATGCAAAAGTTTTTTCAGAAACCAAACGCATAAAACTAACTAAAGCACTCACTAAAACTCTGGTCGACAATGAAATAATTCATAACAATAAACACGTTATACAGCTGGCAGAAATATTGCTATGTGATATTTCAGGTGAACAAAAAACCTATTACATACCTCTTCATTATAAAAAACGTACCGTTGGTCTCATTAGGATAAAAATAACCAACAATCCCTTCGTAAACATAAGCGATCTTAAAGCATTATTAGTAACTCTGGGAAAACATTTAAGTATAGCTATTGAAAAAGCACGTGCCGATCAGGAGTCTAAACGTATGCTAATTATGCAGGAGCGCAATTTAATTGCTAACGAATTACATGATTCTCTCGCACAAACTTTAGCAAGCTTACGCTTCCAGGTTCGGGTATTAGATGAAACATTACAGCCCATGTCTGAATTTAAATCTATTCGAGGCA
>CAZFUY010000140.1:0-5774 GCA_964522445.1 uncultured Thiotrichaceae bacterium
GGCACAGCTGAGCCTGTTTTACAGGAATACGGTTATGATTACCCATTCATAAAAACCAGACACCTGTTCTCTGGTTCAAATATTGTTATTGGCAATCTTGAAGGTCCTCTAACACACAGTGATACTCCCTATAAACCTGAAAAAGAATATCTATTTAAAACACCACCCGAACTAGTTACACCGGCTCTTAAAAAAGCAGGGTTTAATGTCATTAATTTAGCCAACAATCATATTATGGATTTTGGTTCTCAAGGCCTTAAAGATACGATTAGATCTCTAAAGGACAATAATATTCACTATGTTGGTGCAGGTATGGATATTCAGCAGGCACGTAAAGCCACAATTATTAAATCCGGCAAATATAAAATCGGTTTTTTAAGCTATTCATTAACATTCCCTCAAAGCTTCTGGGCGACTGAAGATAGCCCCGGCACAGCTTTTGGCCATGAATACCAAATTCGTGATGATGTTAAGCAACTAAAGAAAAAATCAGATATCGTAATTGTTTCATTTCACTGGGGGCGAGAAAAAACCACTGAACTACGCGAATACCAGCCACAACTCGCAAGGGCGGCTATAGACGAAGGCG
The DNA here is from genome assembly GCA_964522445.1 of uncultured Thiotrichaceae bacterium. GTDB lineage: Bacteria > Pseudomonadota > Gammaproteobacteria > SZUA-229 > SZUA-229 > CAZFUY01. The sequence goes on from CAZFUY010000140.1 coordinate 590, forward strand.
CAGACATGATAATTGGCCACCACCCACACATTTTGCAGGCCATTGAGCAATATAAGCAGGGGATTATTTTATATAGCCTGGGCAACTTCACCTTTGGGTCATATAGCAGCAGTGCAGACTACAGTATTGTCGCTACTGCAATATTTAAAAATAAGCAATTTGACTCATTACAAATCACGCCGATAAATATATTAAATATAGATGTGAATTTTCAACCACAATTACTATCAAATGAAGCAACTGATATAGTTATCAAACATATAAATCAGCTTTCCAGACAGTATAATACCCAGCTAGAAAAACAGCAGGGCAGTGCATTTTTGAAAAAAATACACAATTCAATGCAATCTAATGCAATAATTAATTGATATATTAAACATTTCAAGCTATTTTAAGTAAAAAATACCTAGATATTTCTGTGAATTACAATAACTTTATAAACAAAGACTTTCGAAGTCGTCCTCAAACTAAGCGACACCCTCATCTTCGCTGGGCGTTACTTGCTGCCGGCTGCGCTGTTTTAGGCGTTGTTCTCGCCAGTACAAACACCGGTCTGGAGCAGGATTCCAGGCTACCAGAAATCAATAATGCCATACAGACAACTCTCGAATTAGACAGTCAAATATCAGACACAGAAAGTTTCAAACTCAACCTGCCTGAAACAAAATTACAGGAAGCAGCAAACGATAAAGAACAGTCCGATGCTTTTACTAAAGAGTTCAACTGGATAGAACTTAAAGTTAAGCGAGGCGATAGCCTTTCTATTCTGTTTGATAAAGCAAAAATCAAACCCAATCAACTTTTAGAGTTAATGCAACTGAAAGATACTCGCGCACTAACAAAAATACACCCTGGCGATATTATAAAAGTTGTTGCTAACGATGAAGGGCAACTTCAGGCATTACATTATGCTATTAATAGCATCCAGTACCTGCGCGTTATTCGTCAGCAAGATACACTTAGCGCAAAAACACTTAAACACGCAATAGAAAAACGAACCGCTTATGCTTCTGCAGAAATTGACTCTTCTTTATTTTTAGCCTCTCAAAAAGCAGGGCTTTCTCAAAATTTAACCATGGAACTGGCTAATGTTTTTGGCTGGGATATCGACTTTGCTCTGGACATTCGTTCAGGCGATAAATTTACAATTATCTATGAAGAAATTTTTAAAAATGGCGAGAAACTAAAAGATGGAAATATTCTGGCCGCAGAATTTATTAATCAGGGAAAAACATATCGTGCTTTACGTTATGCAAACCCAGTAACAAATACAACAGGCTATTACTCACCAGACGGGCATAGTTTACGAAAAGCATTTTTACGCAGCCCGGTAAAATTTAGCCGTATTAGTTCAAGATTTACAACCCGACGCTACCATCCTTTATTACACAAATTTCGCTCCCATAAAGGCGTGGATTATGCAGCATCGCGTGGCACAGCCATTCGCGCATCAGGTGATGGCAAAGTTATTTTTAGAGGACGAAAAGGTGGCTATGGCAATGCGGTTGTTATAAAACACGGTAGTCGCTACAGCACATTATACGCGCACCTATCAAAATTTAATCGCAAAGCACGTTCTGGCAGCAGGGTAAAACAAGGCCAGATTATTGGTTATGTTGGCTCTACTGGTTTAGCCTCTGGCCCACATCTTCATTATGAGTTTCGAGTTAACGGCGTTCACCGCAATCCTTTAACCGTAAAATTCCCCAGCACTAAACCTATTCCAAAACGCTACCGGGAAAATTTTGAGCTTACAACGCAAACGTACGTAGCCCAATTAGACGTTTTATCTCGCAGCACTTTGGCTTTAAACGAAAACTAAATGGCCGAGCTATACATTGGCCTGATGTCAGGTACCAGCATGGATGGTATCGATGCAGCTTTGGTTGAATTCAATAAAGACCAGTTTCAATTAATCGAACACCACAGCCATAGCATTCCCTTACAACTTATCAACAAACTTCAGCAACTCGCATTAAACAAAACCAGTATTAATCTGGATATGCTTGGTGAAACAGATGCCGAACTGGGTAATGTTTTTGCAGATGCTGTTAAAACATTATTAAAAAAATCAAATATTGAAGCAAATGCAATAAAAGCCATTGGCTCACATGGCCAAACTATCCGGCACACGCCTAAAGGGAAACACGCCTTCAGTTTACAAATTGGTGACGCAAACAGGATTGCATATAACACAGGCATAACAACTGTCACAGATTTCAGGCGAAGAGATATTGCTGCGGGTGGCGAAGGCGCTCCCCTGACACCGGCTTTTCATAATAATATTTTCAGACAGGAAAATGAAAATTGCACTGTACTTAATATCGGTGGCATTGCCAATGTTACATATTTAGCCGCAGATAAAAATAAAGCATGTACTGGTTTTGATACTGGCCCTGGAAATACATTAATGGATAGCTGGATCAAAAAGTATCAGCAAAAAAACTTTGATTTAAATGGGGCATGGGCCGCAAGCACACAGGCTGATCAATCACTTGTTGAAAAATTAATGCTAGATTCTTTTATTCATGAAGCACCGCCAAAAAGTACAGGTCGCGAGCATTACAACTTGCACTGGCTGGACAAACAATTAAGAGATTTTAAAAATATAAAAGCCAATACTGTCCAGGCAAGCTTATGTGAATTCACTGCTCAAAGTATTCAGTTCTCTATTAAAAAATATTTACCTGACACACAAACAGTTATTGTATGTGGCGGTGGAGCACATAACACCCACTTAATGCAGCGACTTAATAATTTATTACCCGAAATAAAAATTGATGCCAGCGATCAACACGGCCTGTCCGCAGACTGGGTGGAAGCGGTTGCCTTTGCATGGCTAGCCAAACAAACAATGGAAGGAAAACCCGGCAATCTTACGGATGTTACCGGGGCAGATCAGAAGGTTATTTTAGGCGCGATTTATCCTGCTTAATTGTCTCTAGCTAGTCATAAGCAGTCGTTAACCAAAATCAAAAGCTATTCACCACAGAGAGCGCAGAGTTTTTTTTAGTTTGCGCTACGCGCAAAAATACAAGAAACAAGCTTTTCTCTGTGTTCTCCATGTCCTCTGTGGTGAATAATTTTTGACTTTAACTATCTGCAAAAGGATGCAAACAGACATATCCCAGCTTATTACAAATCAACGCTTATCTATTGAAACATATGGTCTTTCTGTGCGCCCTGTATAAACCTGAGTAGGTCTAAATATTCGATTATCAAAAAGCTGTTCCTGCCAATGTGCCAACCAGCCTGCCGAACGTGAAATGGCAAATAAAGGCGTAAACTGGTCTATTGGTATCCCCATTTCTCTGTAAAGAATGCCCGAATAAAAATCAACATTTGGGAATACACCTTTTTCAGACAGCCTCTCTCCACTAGCTTCTTCCAGTGCTATTGCTGTTTCAAATAGAGGACTGATACTGCCTTTTTTCTCCGCCCATTCCATCATCATTTTTTGCAAAAAAGTCGCCCGCGGGTCTTTTACTTTATATTCTCTATGCCCCATGCCCCAGATTTTGCCTTTATTATCCAGTTGCTCATCAACCCAGGCTTTGGCTTTATCAGGAGAACCAATTTCCTGCAGCATTTGTACAACTCTTTCATTGGCTCCACCATGAAGAGGGCCAGCTAAAGTGCCAATTGCGGCAGCTACAACCAGGTTCGGATTAGCCAGAGTGGACGCAGCAACAAGTGCCGCAAAGGTAGATGCATTTATTGTATGTTCCGCATGTAGAATCAAACAGGCATCCATAATTCTTGCAACATCTGGGGCTGGCTCTTCCCCTGTAAACATATACAGTAGATTTGCTGCATAACTTAAATCTTTTCTTGGCAAAATAGGATCATAGCCATTGCGAATATGCTCCCACATGGTCACCAGCGTAGCCATACGAGCAATAATCTTTACCGACATTTTATAATCGCTGTATTTTTTATCACCATCATCAGGGTAAAACATACCCAGACTAGCCACAGATGTTTGCAGCATTTCCATTGGATGCCCTGTCACCGGCATGTATTTCATTATTTCACGAACATTGTACTTAACAACACGATTGCCACGACTCAGGCGCTCATACTCACTCAATTCATCTCTGGATGGCAGCTCTCCTTTTAACAAAAGCAAAGTTGTTTCTTCAAAAGTGCTTTTTGCAGCCAGCTCTTCAATGCGATAGCCGCGATAAGCCAATAAGCCAACTTCACCATCCAGATAGGATATATTAGATTTGGTAGCTGGAACCCCAGCCAGGCCGGGTAAATATTCACTCATTGGGATATCCTTTTGTAATTTTTATAGGGGGGAGGTCGTATAGAATAACAAGTTAAAAGACTTCAAACAAATAGCTGCGCGCAATACAGATCATGTACGTTCACTTAGTAGCTATATATCCTACACAAAAAAAAAGGATGCCGAAGCACCCTTATTTTAACTACTTTTGATTAAGATCACTCTGCGGGTGAAAATGACGATCCACAGCCACAGGTTGTTGCAGCATTAGGGTTACGAATAACAAATTGTGACCCCTGCAGATCTTCTTTGTAATCAATCTCAGCACCAACCAGATACTGAAAACTCATGGGATCAATTAACAGCGTAACGCCACCATTTTCTACTGTTGTGTCGCCATCATTAATAGCTTCATCAAATGTGAACCCATACTGAAAACCAGAGCAACCACCACCACTAATAAATACTCGTAGCTTTAAATTAGGATTTTTTTCTTCCTCAATCAGATTCTTTACTTTGGCTGCTGCTGCATCAGTAAAAACCAGCGCATCAGGAATAGCATTTTCAACTGTTTCAGCAGTCATACAATATTCTCCAAACTTTACTTTAAATACTGCAGATAGATTATTCGCAGATTTTAAATTTAATAAATTAACAGACCGACAGGTCTATATCCGACTATTTTAGTCAACTTTTATATACAAATCCACTGTTATATTTATCCGGCTCTGTGCAGGGAATCAACTGGCAGCTGGATGCGGATCCTCTACTTCAGAATCCTGTTTATCTTTTTGAAATTCAAGCAGTTTTTTCTCATTTTTACAATGTACCAGACTACCATTCACTTCTGAACCCATGGCCATTTCAAGTAAATTGTAATAAACATTGCCATTTATCTGCGCATGACAGGATAATTCCACACGCTCAGCAGCATAAACATCACCCACGACTTCG
>CAZFUY010000141.1:0-5753 GCA_964522445.1 uncultured Thiotrichaceae bacterium
ACAAACCAGTGTTTAATCTTACCGTTACTTTGCGGGATTCCTGGGCGAAGATTGAGCAGCAAGGATAGATTATATGGCAGCTTTCAAGATCCCTCGGCTGCGCTCGGGATGACAAAACTTCGTTTTATTCTATAAATGGATTGAAGGATCTTAAGTGACGCAGTCATCCTGAGCGAAGTCGAAGGATCTTAAGTAAAAAGGAATAAAAAATGTCAAAATCAGGGAGTTACTATGTCTATTTTCTTACCAACTGGAATAATAAAGTGCTTTATGTCGGTGTGACCAATGATGTAGAGCGTAGAATTTATGAGCACAAAAATAAGATAGTTAAGGGGTTTACCGAAAAATATAATGTAGATAAATTGGTGTATCTGGAAGAAACTGAAGATATTAATGCTGCGTTGGAGCGAGAAAAGCAAATAAAGCAGTGGAGTCGTAAAAAGAAAAATACATTAGTTGTTTCTATGAATCCACAATGGAAAAATTTAGCTGTTTGATAATAATCTTAAGATCCCTCGACTTCGTTCGGAGCGGCAAAAGTATTTTTGTGTCATCCCGAGCGAAGTCGAGGGATCTTGAGTGTCTCAACTCCCCGGCAAGGTAGAGAGTTAAAGACGATTAAAAGAATAAATCAGGTTTTAACTTTACGTCGCCTGCCTAATCCAATAACGCCTGCTAACCCACTGCTAAACAACCAGGCAGCGGCCGGTACAGGAACAGGTGATACTGAAGGCGTAAATGAGCCTGCCGCTCCCGGTGTGCCAACATCACCCAGTCCATAGGTGAACATTGCGCCTGTTAGTGCATAATCAGCTTCAGTCATGGTATTCCTGATAAGCTCCATGCTTTTGCCGGCAGTGCTAAAATTTGTGCTGTAATCTAGACGCAGCAATTCTGTTAAGTTATTAGAAAATATAATCTGGTCACCAGAATTTCCCAATGTGAATCCGTCATATACATAATCTGCAATAAAACCACCATTGCTGGTTGAGTCACCATTACGCGCCATAACAAAGTATTGGCCGGGGTTAACTAATAAAGCAGTACCAGTTGAAATAGTGTGATTATTTGAACCATCATCTGAAAGAACCAGTCCTTCAAGATCAATTACTTCAGCCGTTGGGTTAAATAATTCAAACCACTCACCACTGCTATCTAAGGCTTGTGCAGGATTTGCCATAACCTCTGTGATAAATAAATCACTAACCGATGCGGCGTGTGCTGATGGTAAAAAAATGCCAGGTACTAAAAGAATGCCAAAACAGGCGCTCAAAGACTTCTTGCTGATATATTCCATATCAAATCTCCATATAAAATTTTGAATCACATCAATATCCATTGCCCTGATGTGAGTTGTTTATTTAAACAACGGGGTCGAGATTACATAAGATAGGGGGTTATTGCAAATTGCTACAGTTTTTCTTTGAAAAAAATGCATAATCTATTGACGATTTCCGCCAAGATCTATAGAATTCGCGCACTCTTAATCGAGTGATCGTTAAGAGTAGCGTCCCCATCGTCTAGAGGCCTAGGACACCGGGTTTTCATCCCGGCAACAGGGGTTCGACTCCCCTTGGGGACGCCAATATTCTAAAGCCGAAGTTTTTACTTCGGCTTTTTTTGGGCTTGGGTATTTGTGAAATATTTGAGCCTATGTAATAACATCTGCATTTTTCCAATAGCAAAATTTGTCATAAAGCTATAAAATTAGCAGGATTTTTTTACCTATTTTCTAAAACGGGAGTATTGGTTAGCCAATACTCCCGTTTCGTGTATTTTACGGAGGCACAATGACTCAAAAGGCGCTGTTAGCCTTAGCGGATGGCAACCTTTTCTGGGGCGATTCTATTGGTATTGCTGCTGAAACTGTTGGCGAAGTCGTTTTTAATACGGCTATGACCGGATATCAGGAAATTCTTACTGATCCATCTTATGCGCGTCAAATTGTAACCCTGACTTATCCCCATATTGGCAATGTGGGCACCTGTGAGGGCGATGAAGAATCTACCCAGGTACATGTTGCTGGATTAGTCATTCGTGATTTGCCTCTGGTTGCCAGTAACTGGCGTAGCGAAATGCCATTGCAGGATTATCTGCAAAAAAATAATGTAGTGGCTATCGCTGATATTGATACTCGTCGTTTGACACGTATCTTGCGTGAAAAAGGTGCTCAAAGTGGCTGCATAGTGGCAGGCGATAATATCGACGAGCAGGCGGCTATTAAAAAAGCCAAAGCATTTGCTGGTCTTAAAGGTATGGATCTGGCTAAAGAGGTGACCACGGCTGAAAAATACGAATGGACTCAGGCCAGCTGGGAAATCGCATCAAATAGTTTTAAGCAATGCAGTGACTCTGAACTAAAGCATCATGTTGTGGCTTATGACTTTGGTATCAAACGCAATATTCTAAATATGCTGGTTGAAAGAGGCTGCAAGGTAACCGTAGTACCTGCAAAAACGTCTGCATCCGATGTGCTAGCCATGTCACCTGACGGCATATTTTTATCCAATGGGCCGGGTGACCCAGAACCCTGTGATTATGCAATTCAGGCGATTAAAGAAATTTTAGAAACAGATATCCCTGTTTTTGGCATTTGTCTTGGCCATCAATTACTCGCCTTATCCTGTGGTGCGCAAACAGAAAAAATGAAATTTGGTCATCATGGAGCGAATCATCCGGTGCAGGATTTAGATAACCAGTTTGTTATGATCAGCAGCCAGAACCATGGTTTTGCAGTGAATGAGACCAGTTTGCCAGATAACCTGAAAGCGACGCATCGTTCATTATTTGATGGCTCGCTACAGGGAATACACAGAACAGATAAACCTGCATTTGGATTTCAGGGGCATCCAGAAGCCAGCCCAGGGCCGCATGATGTTGCGCCTGTATTTGATCATTTTATTGAGTTGATTGAAAGAAAATCTTAACAGCAAAAGAAAACGCGAATAACGCAAACAACGTGAATGGACGCAAAAAAAATAAATACATTAAGGGAGTAGTGTATGAAGAAAGAAAGATCTATCTCTGAGCGGGTAATTGCTTCAGCATTAGAAGTAAGTAATCGATTAGGTGTTGGTTTTCTTGAATCGGTTTATGAAAATGCTTTATGTGTGGAGTTAAATGACCAGGGCATAATATTTCATCAGCAAAAGCCGATTAAGGTGATTTACAAAGGCAGAATTGTGGGTAAATTTGTTGCTGATATGGTGATCGAAAATAAGCTGCTGCTTGAGTTAAAAGCATCATCAGGATTTGTAAAAGACCATAGAGCGCAAGTTCTTAATTATCTAAAGGCGACAGGAATATCTGTGGGCTTATTATTAAACTTTGGTACACCAAAATTAGGTGTGCAACGTATTGTTAATCAATACAACGAATCAGAGGCTATTTAATGTTGCGTTCATTTGCGTTCATTTGCGTTCATTCGCGTTTTCTTTTGCTTTTGCCTTTTTCTTTAAGGGTGCTACACAATGCCTAAACGCACAGACATAAACAGTATCCTTATCATAGGCGCAGGCCCAATTGTAATTGGTCAGGCCTGTGAGTTTGACTACTCAGGTGCTCAGGCGTGTAAAGCCTTACGCGAAGAAGGCTATAGAGTCATTCTGGTCAATTCCAATCCCGCAACAATAATGACTGATCCTGAGATGGCCGATGCCACCTACATCGAGCCAATCCACTGGAAAACAGTTGCCAAAATAATTGAAAAAGAACGCCCCGATGCATTATTGCCAACCATGGGTGGGCAGACGGCATTGAACTGTGCGCTGGATCTTGATCGTGAAGGTGTGCTGGAAAAATACAATGTAGAAATGATTGGCGCGAGTAAAGAAGCCATAGATATGGCGGAAGATCGCGAGAAATTTAAAATTGCCATGGAAGAGATTGGTCTGGATATGCCGCGAGCGGCTGTAGCTCATAGCATGGAAGAGGCCTATCAGGTGCAGGCAACGGTTGGATTTCCTACTATTATTCGTCCCTCATTTACCATGGGTGGTTCCGGTGGTGGTATTGCCTATAACAAAGAAGAATTTGAAGAGATCTGTAAGCGTGGTTTAGACCTTTCACCCACCAATGAATTACTGGTTGAAGAATCGATTCTAGGCTGGAAAGAATATGAAATGGAAGTGGTGCGAGATCATAAAGATAATTGCATTATTATTTGCTCCATTGAAAACTTTGACCCAATGGGAATTCATACAGGTGACTCTATTACAGTGGCGCCTGCACAAACCCTTACAGATAAAGAATATCAAATAATGCGTGATGCATCGCTTGCTGTATTGCGTAAAATTGGTGTTGATACAGGTGGTTCAAACGTACAGTTTTCTGTGAATCCTTCCGATGGACGTATGACCATTATTGAAATGAATCCTCGTGTATCACGTTCATCAGCATTAGCATCAAAAGCAACCGGTTTCCCTATTGCAAAAGTAGCGGCAAAACTGGCGGTTGGTTATACGCTTGATGAATTAAAAAATGAAATTACTGGTGGAGCAACACCAACGTCATTTGAACCGTCGATTGATTATGTAGTAACAAAAATCCCACGCTTTACTTTTGAGAAATTTCCTCAGGCTGAAAATCGCTTAACCACACAAATGAAATCTGTGGGTGAAGTTATGGCCATTGGTCGTACATTCCAGGAGTCATTGCAAAAAGCATTACGTGGTTTGGAAATTGGTGTTGATGGTTTTAGTGAAATTCTTCCAGAAGATATGCCTGAAGATGAAATTGAATCGACTATTCAGCAAGAGATTCAGCAGGCAGGTGCTGATCGTATCTGGTATCTAGCTGAAGCTTTCCGTCATGGTATGGAATATGAGCGAATTCAGGAATTAACCCATATCGACCCGTGGTTTCTGGTTCAGGTTCAGCAGCTTATTTCTATTGAACAGGATTTAAGGTCACGCAAGTTAGTTGATATTGATAAAGATGAAATCTTCCGTTTAAAGCGTAAAGGTTTTTCAGATAGTCGTTTGGCTAAGCTGCTGGGTGAAAAAGAATCTGCGGTTCGTGAGTATCGACAGTCTTTGGGGGTGCGCCCTGTTTTTAAACGTGTTGATACCTGTGCGGCTGAGTTTTCTACATCAACAGCTTATATGTATTCAACTTATGAAGAAGAGTGCGAAGCTGATCCATCCGATAAAGAAAAAATTGTTGTGTTAGGTGGTGGCCCTAATCGAATTGGCCAGGGCATCGAGTTTGATTATTGTTGTGTACATGCTGCATTAGCCATGCGCGAAGATGGTTATGAAACCATTATGATTAACTGTAATCCAGAAACGGTTTCTACCGACTACGATACATCTGATCGTTTATATTTCGAGCCATTAACATTAGAAGATGTGCTTGAAGTTATGGATAAAGAAAAGCCTAAAGGTGTAATTGTTCAGTATGGAGGTCAAACACCACTGAAGCTGGCGCGAGATCTGGAAGCTGCGGGTGTGCCTATTATTGGTACTACGCCAGACCGCATTGATCTGGCCGAAGATCGTGAGCGTTTTCAGCAGTTAATTAATAAACTGGGGCAGAAGCAGCCACCTAATCGTTTAGCGCGTAATACGGAAGAAGCGGTGAAGGGTGCAGAAGAAATTGGTTATCCTCTGGTTGTACGTCCTTCCTATGTATTGGGTGGTCGTGTGACTGCATGTACTGCTTGCGGGAGCAAGGTGCATTACAACAGTTGCGGCAACAGGGGTTGTCCCCAGTGAGGGAGTGAATAAAGAAAAGTGGATATTGGAGCGAGAATA
>CAZFUY010000142.1:0-5554 GCA_964522445.1 uncultured Thiotrichaceae bacterium
GGTACGCCATAAGTCTGACCCATATCACCACCGTATGAGTTGATTACTTTTAACCAGTCCTGTGGAACAGAAGAAGAGCCGTGCATAACCAGGTGAGTGTTAGGAATGCGTGCATTAATTTCTTTGATACGGTCTATGCGTAAAATTTCGCCCGTAGGTTCCTGTGTAAATTTGTAAGCACCGTGAGATGTCCCAATCGCGATAGCTAATGCATCAACACCTGTTTGCTCAACAAAGTCAGCTGCTTCTTCAACACCTGTTAGCAGCATATCTAAATCCAGTTTACCTTCAGCGCCATGGCCGTCTTCTTCGCCCATTTCGCCCGTTTCTAAAGACCCCAGGCAACCTAATTCGCCTTCAACTGAAACACCACCTGCGTGAGCCATTTTTACAACTTCTTTAGTTGTTGCAACATTGTACTCAAAGCTTGAAGGCGTTTTCATGTCGGCTTCTAAAGAGCCGTCCATCATTACAGAACTGAAACCAGACTGAATAGAACGCAAACATACAGCAGGTTCTGAACCGTGATCCTGATGCATAACGACTGGAATATGTGGATACATTTCAATCGCAGCAGAAATCAGGTGACGCAGGAAAGGTTCGCCTGCATATGAACGAGCACCCGCAGAACCCTGCATGATAACAGGGCTGTTAGTTTCATCGGCAGCCTGCATGATGGCATGCACCTGCTCCATATTGTTTACATTAAATGCTGGCATGCCGTAGTCGTTTTCTGCTGCATGATCCAGTAATTGGCGTAATGAAATTAATGCCATAGTTCTGTCTCCTGATAGGATTTAAATTTAAAAATCAATAGTCATTCATTAGATACTGTAACTATTCAGATTACCTCTGTACGACCTGCATAAATACAGCCAGTACCGGGGTTAGCCAAATAGTTACAAATTAACTTTCTGTATCTCTAACATTTCCAATGGTGACAATTTTCATTGCATTTGTGCCACCACCTTCATCACCCAGATAATCACCTCGGGTTATAATAATTCTGTCGCCTTTCTCTACTATATTTTTTTCCTGTAAAGTTCTGGCTACTTTTGAGCTGATATTATAAGGCCCTATCTGCTCAAAATTAATACTTGTCGGATAAACACCACGATAAAGCGTTACCTTTCGTCGAGTCTCCATTCGAGGACTCAATGCATAAATAGGGATACCCGAACTAATTCGAGACATCCATAATACGGTTGAGCCTGATTCAGTCAAGGCAGCAATAGCATCAACATCCAGATGATTGGCTGTATACATGGTTGACATAGCTATAGCTTCATCAACACCTTTAAAGGTCAGTGCCATACGATGATCTGAAATCTTGGCTCGTGGATGCTGCTCGGCTGACTCACAGATACGCCCCATAGCCTCAACCACTTTTACAGGGTATTTGCCTGCGGCGGTCTCGCCCGACAACATGACCGCATCCGTACCATCATGAACTGCATTGGCAACATCAAATACTTCTGCTCGTGTTGGAATCGGATTTTCAATCATCGACTCCATCATTTGTGTCGCTGTAATCACAATACGATCTTTAGCGCGCGCCTGTTTTATAAGTTCTTTCTGAATACGAGGTAACTCTGCATCACCGACTTCTACGCCCAGATCGCCTCGGGCGACCATAATAGCATCACAGGCATCAATAATTTCATCAATGACTTCAAGGGCTTCAGCGCGTTCTATTTTAGCAACAATACAGCCATAACCACCGGCATCACGTAACAGCTTCCGCGCCTGAATAATATCATCCGCATTTTTAGGAAAAGATACAGCAATATAATCCGCCTGAATATCAGCGGCCGCAACAATGTCTTCTTTATCTTTTTCTGTCAATGCGGGTGCAGATAGACCACCACCTTGCAGATTAATTCCTTTTTTATCAGATAACACACCACTTAACATGACGGTACAGTGAATTTCCTGACCTTCAATTTTATCAACATCAAACACCATGCGGCCATCATCGAGCAGCAGCGTGTTTCCTGGCTTAACATCGTCAACCAGTGATTTATAAGTAATGCCTACACGCTCCTGAGTACCTGCTTTCTTACCCAGAGCCGCATCAAGAATAAATTTGTCACCTTTAACTAAATTAACTTTGCCATCCACGAACCGCTGAGTACGAATTTTTGGCCCTTGCAGATCAGCTAATACACCGACAATGCGCCCTAGCCTCTCACTACATTCACGCACGGCATCAGCCCGGCGTTTTTGCTCTTCATGCGTGCCATGAGAGAAATTAAGCCGAACAACATCAACACCTGCTGTAATCAGATTTTCAAGAACACCTGGGGCATCTGTTGCAGGCCCCAGTGTTGCGACTATTTTGGTTCTGCGCAAAGGAAGAACTCCTTAAATTTATGCGAATAAATTCGCACCTACAATTAAATATTTTCATACCATAGACTCTATGAAAACATCTTGTCATCCCGAACCTGTCGAGGATTCTTATGCTACAAAGATCCCTGTGCTACGCTCGGAATGACAAAAAATAAAAAATAATCTCTCTATAGTCTGAAAAAACAATTTCTTAATTCTACTTAATCTTTTGCTCGTTCCTCAAGCATGGCAACGGCAGGTAATGTTTTACCTTCCAGGTACTCCAGGAACGCGCCACCTGCTGTAGAGATATAAGATACTTTGTCATAAATATCATATTTCTGGATTGCTGCAATGGTATCACCACCACCCGCTAAACTAAAACCAGGTGAATTAGCTATCGCCATAGAAACAGTTTTAGTACCTTCACCAAACTGATCAAACTCAAATACGCCTACAGGGCCATTCCAGATAATAGTACCGGCTTTAGCAATAATATCTGCAAGTTCTTTTGCACTATCAGGGCCGATATCAAAAATCATATCGTCATCTTCAACATCACCCGCTGCTTTTAAAGTAGCTTCTGCTGTTTCTGAGAATTCTTTACCGCATACAACATCAGTTGCAATAGGAATGCTTGCGCCACGCTCTTCCATTTTCTTAATTAAGGCTTTAGCTGTATCAACCAGATCATCTTCACATAAAGATTTGCCAACATTGTTACCCATGGCTTTTAAGAACGTGTTGGCAATACCGCCACCAACCACTAGCTGATCAACTTTTTCTGATAACGATTCTAAAACTGTTAACTTGGTAGAAACTTTTGAACCACCCACAATGGCAACCATTGGACGAGCTGGCTTGGCTAATGCTTTAGCTAAACTATCTAACTCACCCGCTAATAACAGGCCCGCACATGCTGTTGGTGCAAACTTGCCAGCACCATGAGTAGAAGCCTGCGCACGATGCGCTGTACCAAATGCATCCATAACAAACACATCACATAATGCCGCATATTTTTTAGCTAAAGTTTCATCGTCTTTCTTTTCGCCCGCATTGAAACGAACGTTTTCTAGCAATACAACTTCACCGCCTCTGACATCAGGCGCGTTATCCAGATAGCCTTTAATTAACTTAACTTTCTTGCCTAATTTTTCGCTCATGCATTCCGCAATAGGTTGCATTGAGTTTTCTTCGTCTGCTTTACCTTCTTCTGGACGACCACGGTGTGACATAACCATAACGGAAGCACCTGCTTTCATGCAGTGTTCGATGGTTGGCATAGATGCGGTAATACGCGCATCGGAAGTAACTTTGCCATCTTTAACCGGCACGTTTAAGTCGGCACGAATTAATACGCGCTTACCCACAAGTTCAAGATCAGTTAGCTTGATGAAAGACATATTGTAACTCCTAAAAATATTTCAAAATTCTAAAAACTGTTTGTTAAAAATTAATTAACACTTAACAAACAACTCTTTGTTTTCTATGAAATAAGCGAAAGATTTTTTCTGAGAGCAAGGCGTCGGGATGTTTTGAGCACGGAGCGTACATCAGTACGTGAGTACTCAAAATATCCCGACAACGCAGCTATCGGGAAAAATATTCGTTTATTTCGCATTCATTAATGCGATAGTGGTATCAATCATGCGATTTGAAAACCCCCATTCGTTATCATACCAGGAGCAAACTTTTACAAGGTTGCCGCATGTTACGCGCGTTAATGTCGCATCAAAATTTGATGTTGTGCTTGTGTGATTAAAGTCAATGGAAACTAAAGGCCCATTGCTATAGGCAAGCACTTCACCATCGGCTGCTTCTTTAACAACCGCATTAATTTCTTCAACTGTTGTATCTCTTGATGCCACAAAAGTTAAATCAACCAGCGATACATTAATGGTTGGTACTCGCACAGCAAAGCCATCAAGCTTGCCATTTAACTCTGGCAGAACTAATCCAACCGCTGCCGCCGCGCCTGTTTTAGTTGGAATCATAGACTGCGTTGCAGAACGAGCTCGACGCAAATCAGGGTGATACACATCAGTTAAAACCTGATCATTTGTGTACGAATGAATCGTGGTCATTAAACCTTTTTCAACACCAATTTTTTCATGCAGTGGTTTTAGCATTGGCGCTAAACAATTAGTCGTACAGGACGCATTAGAAATTACTGTATCTGTTGCTTTTAATATGTCGTGATTAACGCCATAAACAATTGTTGCATCTATATCTTTTCCACCGGGAGCAGAAATAACAACTTTTTTAGCGCCTGCTTCCAGGTGCGATGATGCTTTTTCTTTGCTTGCAAAAAAACCGGTACACTCATGAACGACATCTACACCTAACTCACCCCAGGGCAATTTTGATGGATCACGTTCGGCAAAGACTTTAATTTTATCACTGTTGACGATCATGTATTCGCCATCAACCGATACGTCTCCATGAAAACGTCCATGCGCCGTATCATATTGTGTCAGGTGAGAATTTATATAGGCATCACCAAGATCATTTATGGCAACAATCTGCACTTCGTCAGTACGACCTGACTCATAAATAGCACGAAGTATATTGCGACCTATACGTCCATAGCCATTAATTGCGATCTTGATTGGCATAAGTTTTTCTCTGTAATTTTTTGATATTTTAAAAAATTACTTAACAATTCTTTTTATCTTAAAAAACAATTTGCCAAACCGTTTAAAAAACTCGCTTGGCAAATTATTTTTAGAATTTCAGGACGAGCATTTGCTCGTCCTGAAAAATCATTTACTACCTGGCTATTAAATTAAGCAGAATTTTATTCGAGTACAGCAACACTGCTCCCGAACAAAAAACTCTTAATTTACTAAGCGAAAGATTTTTTCTGCCAGCAAGGCGGAGGGATGTTTTGAGCGCGGAGCGTACATCAGTACGTGAGCACTCAAAATATCCCGGCAACGCCGCTAGCGGGAAAAAGATTCGCTTAGTTTGCTGCTACATGCTCTACAAAGCGAAGCATATTACATGTGTAGCCATACTCATTGTCGTACCATGAAACTACTTTCACGAAAGTTCCGTCCAGAGCAATACCGGCTTCTGAATCGAAAATAGAAGAGAAGCTGCAACCACGGAAATCAGTAGAAACAACTTTCTCATCTGTGTAACCCAGAGTTCGGCTCATATCGCCAGATTCTGAAGCAGCTTTCATAGCGGCACAGATATCTTCGTATGAAGCTTCTTTGTC
>CAZFUY010000143.1:0-5453 GCA_964522445.1 uncultured Thiotrichaceae bacterium
GAGTGAAGAGATAATCTTTTTTGGCTGTCTCTTTATTTATGGTCGCTGCCGCACTGAATGAACGGTAATCATTCTCTACTGAAACGGCAGCATTGTAATCAACTGACCAGTTGTCTTTATAAGTGCGTGTCCAGGTGAGGCTATTTGCTAAACGTGTATCATCAAATTTACCCAGCGCCTTTGCGTTAGGATCCGAAATCGCTGTGCCACCACCACCAGACGCGCCTGTAACGGTATTGCTACCCCCGCTACCTTTTACCGCACCAGAAGGCGTAGAACCAGACATGGTATCGAGTACGACCTGTATATTCACTCGATCTTTATCCGAAACATCACCACCAACAGCAGCAACAAATTTTGCTACGCTAACGCGATCATCATCTTCGTTGTAATACAAAAAGGAAGTATCAATTTCCCAGGAGTTTTCGAGCGCCAAAGCGGTTCCACTTTGCTGTGACAGTAAAGTGCAGGTTGCTAAAGTCAGTTTATTCTTGATTGATTTCATGTGCTTCTCTAGTAGTTGGTGCTCTCTAATATTGCTGCTTTATTAATGGCTGTGATTAGATACTGTGACTAATTGCAGCCGCAACCACCACCGCCAACACTATTGCCGCCTGTTGATGCCTCTTTACTAAAAAAAATGTGGTCATCACTAAATGAATACATCTTGTCCTGCGGAATTTGCATTGCTTGTTTGGCAAGAATGTCTTTTTCCCAGGGTTTTACATTTTCTTTAACTGTCATATTGGTGAGTGCTGAGCATGCAGAAGTGAGTAAGCAGGTTAAAATAATTAATGTTTTTTGCATGATATAATATCCACCTTTGAATTAAATGCTTCTGTCTCTCTTTGTAAAATGTTTATCATATAAATCAGTGTGTTAAATGTTATTTTTAATGTGACTTATTTGGGTCGTGTGTTCTTTAGAATTTAGTTAAAATTATTATAGACGCTGAATTATAAAAGAGAGTGAATATTGGATTTTTGTGTCATGTTTTCAACATTCATTATTATTGTGAAATATGCGATGGGTTTAAGCACGTACCACATTCACTGCAAAATCCATCGATGAGACTGGATCATTTATCTAAAGTTGCAACAAGTCATGTTTATTTTGGTGTTTCAGAGAGTGGCTTTATATCAGTTCATAGGTTAGTGATAGAGATGAGACTCCAATGGATAAATAATTTTTTTTCAAAATCAATTCAATAAAAAGAATTTTCTTTTCTATACTCAAACAGATATTAATTAAATCACAAGTGGAATATAAAAAATGATAATGCCCGTCGTTTTATCAGGTGGTTCTGGGACGAGATTGTGGCCACTCTCCAGGAAATCACATCCTAAACAATTACTGCCTTTATTAAATGAGACATCATTATTACAAGATACAATTAATCGTTTACAGGGATTGGAGAGTATTGATGATGTCGTTGTTATATGTAATGAGGATTATCGTTTTATGGTTGCAGAGCAGGCGCATTCCGCCAATGTTGGGACGAGCGCAATTATTCTGGAACCTGTAGGTCGTAACACTGCACCTGCAATTGCACTTGCGGCGTTTAATGCACTACAAAAAAATGAAGACACGATTTTGCTTGTGCTGCCAGCCGATCATGATATTCGGAATGTAGAGGCATTTCACACAGCGCTTGGTGTTGGTTTGCAGCAAGCCTTAAATAATCAATTTGTTACTTTTGGCATTGTCCCTAATAGCCCTGAAACGGGTTATGGATATATTAAGTCAGCAAAGGAAGTTGCTGTAAATGAAGTGTCTAGCATTGAAAAATTTGTTGAAAAACCTGATTTGCAAACGGCAACGACTTATCTTAATGAAGGTGGCTACTACTGGAATAGTGGCATGTTTATGTTTAAAGCCGAAGAGTATTTGAATGCTTTGAAAGAATTTGCGCCTGAAATATACAGTGCAAGTCATCAGGCAATGAATACGGCAGAAAGGGATATGGATTTTATCCGTGTAGGGGCTGAAGCGTTTAAACAATGCCCCGGTGATTCTATTGATTATGCAGTGATGGAAAAAGTAAGTAATGCGGTCGTTATTCCTGTCGATATTGGTTGGAGTGATGTTGGTTCATGGTCAGCATTACATGATATTGGTGATCAAGATGAAAATAAAAATATTTTTATCGGTGATACTAAAAGTGTTTCAACTAAAAATACTTATGTGAGAGCAGATCATAAATTAGTTACAACACTGGGTGTGGAAAATTTAATTATTGTCGATACTGACGATGCCTTACTCGTTGCCGACAAAAGTCATGTGCAAGATATAAAAGAAATTGTGGAATCACTAGCAGCTGAAAACAGGGAAGAGGTCGTTTTACATAAACGGGTATGCCGACCCTGGGGTTGTTATCAGGGAATCGATCATTCAGATCGTTTTCAGGCTAAACGTATAACAGTTAATCCAGGTGCTATATTGTCTCTACAGTTACATCATCATCGTGCAGAACACTGGATTGTGGTTAATGGCACAGCAAGAGTAACAAAAGGTGAAGAGACCTTTATATTGTCTGAGAATGAATCAACGTATATTCCGCTTGGGACAAAACACAGATTAGAAAACATTGGAAAAATTCCTTTGGAATTAATAGAAGTTCAAACAGGCAGTTATCTTGGAGAAGATGACATTGTTCGTTTTGATGATATTTATGGCAGAGAAGAAAAGTAGATAAGTAGATTAAGTAGATAAGTATAAGGAGTATGAGGAAAGCATGAAAGCATTAGTGACAGGCGGAGCAGGTTTTATTGGCTCCCATATAGTAGATCGGTTATTAAAAGATGGGCATGAAGTTGTTGTGCTCGATGATTTTTCAACGGGGCATAGACATAATTTACCTGAACATAATAAATTAACAGTAGTTGAAGGTGATATTAGCAACTTTGATACTGTTAAGCAGTGCATGGAAGATATCGACTGGATTTTTCATAAAGCAGCTGTTGCTTCCGTGCCGAGAACAGTTAACGACCCAATAGGAAGCACGGCTATAAATTATCAGGGAACACTGCATTTACTGGAGGCGGCAAGACACAGTAACGTTAAACGAATGGTGTTCGCATCAAGTGCTGCGCTATATGGCGACGAGCCAACATTGCCTAAGATCGAAACTATGTGTCCAGTGGCGTTATCACCTTATGCCGTGGATAAAATGGCATCAGAATTTGCCTGTGGCATGTATACAAAACTGTATGGTGTGGAAACCGTTTGTTTAAGATATTTTAATGTGTACGGACCTAAACAGGATCCGTCATCACCGTATTCAGGTGTGATTTCGATTTTCACTGATAAACTTAAGAATAAAGAAGTCCCCAGTATTTTTGGGGATGGCGAACAAACCAGAGATTTTGTTTTTGTTAGTGATGTCGTTGAAGCCAATATGAAAGCAATAACGACAACAGAAGGAGTGGGGCAGTTTTACAATATTGCAACAGGCCATAAAATCACATTAAACAAATTATTAGAAGTTTTGTATGAGATTTATGGAATGGATTTTGATGTGAATTATGGAGAAACAAGGCAAGGTGATATTAAAGATTCTTACGCTTTAGTAGAAAAAGCGAATTCAATATTAAACTGGAATGCAGAGATTGAATTAAAGCATGGATTGAAATTACTTTGCGATAGCTTGTAATTTTTTGGTGATAGATAGTTTGTGATTTTGCATTAATTAAGTTGAATGATAGAAAAGTTAACAATAGAATTTAAAAGTATAAAATAGGAATAGAATATGAATGTTGTAATGATTGGCTCAGGTTATGTAGGTCTTGTATCAGGTGCATGTTTTGCAGAATTTGGTGCAAATGTAACGTGTATTGACAAAGATGAAAGTAAAATTAATGCTTTGCTTAATGGGAAAATCCCTATCTATGAACCTGGTCTGGATGATTTTGTAGCTAAAAATATTAAGGCAGGACGTCTTGGTTTTTCGACTGAACTCAAAGAAAAAGTAAGTGAAGCTGATTTAGTTTTTATAGCTGTTGGTACACCGACAAGACGTGGCGACGGGCATGCAGATTTACAATATGTTTATGCTGCCGCAGAAGAACTTGCCGCATATTTAAAAGGTTATACGGTTATTGTAGATAAATCGACCGTTCCTGTAGGTACTGCTCGACAGGTGCATCGAGTTATCAGTCAGGCGAATCCAGATGCTGATTTTGATGTGGCGTCTAATCCTGAATTTTTAAGAGAAGGTTCAGCACTTGATGATTTTATGCGGCCTGATCGAGTCGTGTTAGGTGTGGAATCTGAACGTGCTGAAGCGCTATTACGAGAATTATATCGACCACTTAATTTAATTGAAGCACCAATACACGTAACCAATTTAGAAAGTGCTGAGCTTATTAAATATGCAGCAAATGCATTTCTTGCGACAAAAATCAGCTTCATCAATGAAATGTCACAGCTGTGCGAAAATGTGGGTGCTGATGTGCATTCAGTTGCCAAAGGTATGGGGCTTGATGGCCGCATCGGTAAGAAATTTTTACACGCGGGCCCAGGTTATGGCGGCTCATGTTTTCCAAAAGACACGCTTGCGCTTATACGTATAGCGCAAGAGCATGGATCATCTAGCCGAATAGTAGAGGCTGTTGTTGAAGTTAATGCATCACAAAAAGCCAGAATGGTTTCAAAAATACGTAAAGCACTGGGTGGGTCTGAATCAGGTAAAACAATTGCAGTGCTTGGGCTTACCTTTAAACCTGAAACAGATGATATGCGCGATTCACCATCGCTCGCAATATTGCCAGCACTGGCTGATAAAGGTGCAATAATACAGGCGCATGATCCTGAAGGAACAGAAGAAGCGAAGCCTTTATTGCCAGACAGTATCAAATATTGTGATTCAGTTTATGAGACTTTCGAAAATGCCGACGTGGTCGTTTTGATGACAGAATGGAATCAATACCGAGCATTAGATCTTGAAAAAGTTAAGAGCATGATGAAAGGTAATGTGTTTGTTGATCTTAGAAATGTATACGAAAAAAATGTAATGGAGCAGAAAGGGTTTGAATACCACTGTGTAGGAAGATAATAAATGAAAATATTAGTAACAGGTGTAGCCGGATTTATCGGTATGAGTGTCGCGAAAGCGTTACTTGAAAGAGGCGATGAAGTTGTTGGTATCGATAATCTAAATGATTACTATGAAGTGCAGCTAAAACACGATCGTTTAAAATTGATCGAAAATTATGATGCGTTCACTTTTATAAAAATGGATATTTCTGATCGTGATGCAATGAAAACACTTTTTGAAAAAAACGGCTTTCAACGTGTCTTTAACTCAGCTGCTCAAGCGGGTGTGCGTTATTCATTAGAAAACCCACATGCTTATGTAGATAGTAACCTGGTTGGTTTTGTGAACATATTAGAAGGTTGCCGCCAAACAAACGTAGAGCATCTTGCCTATGCGAGTAGCTCAAGTGTCTATGGTG
>CAZFUY010000144.1:0-5395 GCA_964522445.1 uncultured Thiotrichaceae bacterium
TGTTACTGGTATTTTCCTGGATTTGTTTTGTTGTCTATCTCTATGTTAGTAAGTAAGTAGTAAAATGTCATTGGGCACGAGGGGTTAAAATGCTATATTTATATGTAGCTGTAGCAGGTGGAAGCGATTCGTTAGATGTTTTTTTATTCATTGGTAACTTATTTGCAGTCAGTTGCTGATGATTTCCGGGTTTTAATTACATTTGTAACTTTAACTTGCCCATCATAATCTGCTGCAAAGCCATCAGTTGCTTTGCTTGTGTACTCACCTGTAAGTGTAATAAATATTTTTTCATAGGGCTTAGATGTGAGCATTTCATATTGTGTAACAATTTTTGATATTATCTTATCAGGGCCAATAACCCAAAATGCTGTTTTCAAATTACAGGGTTGAAAAACGTTTACTTCTACACCGTAGGTATAGTGTCCCGTTAGTTTGCTTTCTTTTGCCTGGGTGTTGCAGGCAAGCAATGTTACCGAAAGTATTGTAATAGCTAAATGCCAAAATAATTTAGACATGTTATGGGCTCAGTATGTTTATTTTATAACAGTAGCTGGATTTATTTTTGTGTTGTGGCGATTGTGGATGCGCACGTGAACATGGTCTGTGATTCCATTTTTGTATCTATTTTTAAGTGTTTTAGCCGTACCAATTACTGATGTTCCTGCTTTCACAACGCTTCCGACTACATTGACACCGGGTTGCATATACCAGACCCAACATTTTGTTCCATCACTCGAAATTATTTCTACACCGGATAGAAGCATTGCATCTATGCCTGAGGCATATGGTTTAGATATTTTTGAAACTACTCCAGATAATGGCGCTTTGACTTGTTGTCCGGGTGTTGATATGTAATCTGCGCCATCATGTGTTCGTACTCCTCGAGATGCCCCATGCTGTCCTGAGCCGTAATGGTCTGTTCCACGGATAGCAAGTCCAGTTGGTTTAGCATATGCTGTCGGCCAAAGCTTTTTAATTGTGTTGCCAAAAGGATCTATTTTACCATCAGGTTTCTTCATGTAGTTTGCTTGAACTAAATCTATAGCAGCTTGAGTGTTGGGGCCATATTTACCATCTTCTTTGAGTGCGGCGAGTGTTTTTCTTAAATCGCTTCTTAGGTTGATGATCTGCTGTACAATTTTAACATCAGTAGTATTGTTTATTCCTTTTAAGCCGACAGATTTACTTAACATTTTATTCCCTTAAGTGATGTGTGTTTGTCTGATAAAATAAGTTATCAAGCCTTTATAGTAGAATTGTAACGCGTAAATAGGGTGGTGGCAAACGGGACATATTTAAATGCTTTTTATGAAAATAGGGTTCAAAAAATATGATAGGTGCTGATATTAGCTGAGCTCATTCGGATATTGCTGAGAGTAAGGTTGGAGCGCTTGAGATTGTAACCGAGATTGGGCTCGTTGTTCCACCGAGAAGTATTTTTCCTCCCTCCCACATCAGTAATCATATAGCCGGTTAAGCTATAGCTGTTGTTAGAGAGGGGAGGCGAGTAGCTGTGGTCTGGGAGTGTGCGACACGTGAAGTTTCTATCCTTGAGAAAGAAATCATTAAATTAGATAAGTGGATTAAGGAAAAGATTGAATCTTATTTTGAATCTGAATATAAAAAACAAATAACCTAAAGTGCAGGTTAATATGCTGTTTTTTTAAAAAATGTGATATACATCAAATTGCTAGTGAGAAAACCCCTGAAATATTATTTTGGCTTAAAGTTTCAATAATGAGATATTATATGTTGAGCTTTAAAGAGTAATCAATAACTGTATCAATGTCTTGTAATAAATCAGGGGTAGAGTGCCCTTGAATTTGTATATGTACATACTGTTTAATATGATTTATAGTTGGTTGTGATTTTTACAATGTAATTATTTGCGTTTATCTTAATAATATAAAGGATTATGTAACGTGCCAACAGTAAAAGCAAAAATCATTTGGGATAATCATCCCTACCCTAAAAATCCATGTAGTGTCACTCATTTTTCTAACCAATGCGCAATTCGAATGGGTGTGGCTTTAGAAAAGTCTGGAATTGATACAGGCATCTTTTGATGTGTTATTTCCTAATAGACGGTGTTATAAAAATCTTAATCATTCACCAAAACATATTCTTGCTGCTCAGGAGTTAGCTGATTGGTTAGTAGCTAATCCAGCTATTTTGGGGCAGGTTAAAAAAACAAAATCAAAAACAACATCGGCTTCATTTCAGGCTAAAAAAGGAATAGTTTTTATAATGAATGGATGGGGAAATACAGATCATATAGATATATGGAATGGTTCTGCGATGAAAGGCGGATTGCCTGCTTATTTTGGTATTGCTGAGGAGGTATGGTTTTGGGAACTAGATTAACGCACTGGTTGATTGTTTTAGCATGTACGTCATGTAATGCTGGAAACAGTTCTAAAAATGTAACTGATAGGGCATTAGTCAGCGGGTATACGCTTGTGCTTAGTAAGTCTAATTCTGATTGCGAGTTACATATTGAATATAAAAATGAAAAGAAAATGTATCCGTTAAAACCAACTGCACCGTGTTATTTTTTGCGACGAGATAACAAAAAACCACAATCTGTTGCTTATAAAGATGTCAATGTGTTGAATACTCTTGTAGTTGTAGGTTCTCCAATTTCACAGGAAAAACGTAAGAATTGGAATATTGATAGTAAAATGATTTGTGGTGAGCTAGGTCAGGGCGTTTTAATTAAAAAAACAGGATTGGAGGTAACTAGTAAAACATTGGAGGGTGGTGTATTTTGTCGTGATACTGGTTCGGATGAAAAGAATTTCTGGTATTTGGCTCATTAGAAGTAATGGATTAGGCATGATATACCAGTCATAATCAGTAGTTAACCCATCAGTGGCTTTGCTTGTATGTTTCCCTGTATGATAAAAAAATACTTTTAGTTTTTTTGCTTATCACGACATTTATAATATTTGTTTATATATATTATGCTAAACCATACGAAACTTTTTATGAGGATAGGGGAAGCGTTGATCCAGTGGTTATTACGGTTGAATTTGTTAATGTTGCAGGCAATCCTAACTGCACAAAGCTGTATATTAAGGTGCCAGAATTAAGCGTTACAAAAGGTTTAGCTGTCTTTCCATCAATTCCAGATAGTATTCCATCTCCAGATGAAGGGGATTATGCTTATGCAGGTAATGTATTCAAACTAACGGGTTATACTTATGAATGGGTGTTTCATAATTTAATCACTGGCGCTGAATATAGTAAAAGATCTGAACGATTTGATGTTATTAAGTGGGAAATAATTACTCCTTATACTGTTTGGAGTAATCGACAGGGGATAGATGGTGAACCATTAAATCAAACGATTATGACGCCACTGGTTTATGAGGCTGTAGAAGATAATATGCGTCCGGAAAAATTTAAAATGAGTAATTACATCAATTGTCTGGTGGTCAGTCCATAAATTTATAAGTGTCTGAGTATTGATAAAGACAGGTGTGGCAAACGTGTTTTGGTATGGTGTCGATCGGACTGAAATGTGGAACTCTAAATAATGTATAAAATTATTTCAGCTTAGATTGTTTTATTACTTTCAATTACATCATACTCAGATCAAAGTGCTGGTATTGAAGAATGCTCGATAACCGTTGATGCTGTTTCAATTATTGATTCAATTGAGCTGGATGATGACGCATTTTATCTTGTTCATAGAGTCAGTGGCTGGAGTGATAAAACTGAAGTTTTTGAATTGTATGATGAAAAGCCTGAATTTGATCATTGTTCGAAAAGCAGTATAGATCCTTTGTTTGGTAATTCGTTGGAAATGTCAAAAACGTTATCACATGTTTATTTAGATGCAGATAAGAGATCACTGGATTTTGTTTATGTGGATGGTGAGCCACCCGGGTTGCATAATTCTGAATTGAAGCTGGAAATTAAATAGTTCATTATTATATGTATTTACATTATATTAAGAAGGTTTAAAAGTAAATTAAGCTACCATGTTAAAATATTTTTATCTTATGCTGTATATGTGTTCTATGGTGTACTCAGTGTCTTGCAATGCAAATACTACGAATGAAAATAGTATTGTCTTACCCTCTGGGAGGTATGATTTTACCCATTCTGAATGGATAAGTGCTTTAGGTTTGTCAGCCCGGTGAACGTTAAATGAAAATATCAAACATATCCGGTTTATTAATCTAATTAAAATAAATAATGAAAATAAGTTGCTGACAGTGGCTTGTGAGCCAGGTGCTTATCAGGATAGTCATTTTATTTTCAGACTATTATTAAATAAAAGATCAACTCTAGCAAAAGAAGTGCATATAAATGAGCTGTATTTTGATGATGGCTGGAAACAAAAGGTTGCAGATAAAACTACAGGGTATATTAGCCTTGAAAAAGATAAGAATGAATTTATTGTAACTCGTCGATATGTAGGGGCATGGACGTGTGGCTATGCAGCAAGGTACAGTCTGAGTGATTTACTTGAAGGTAAGGCTCTTTATATTTTGACGGCAAAAGCCGATAATGATTGTGATAATGGGGTAAGGCGAGATGAATGGCATGTTGTTAAGGTGGTTAAGTAAGAAGATGAAAATATATGCTTTTATGCTTAGATAATAGTATATGCGGAAGTTATATTCCATGAGAAATGGTTTTCAATGGGCTGTTTTTTCTTTAATGTTATCTTTACCCTGTAATGCTGAAAATAATACAGATGTTAATGCTGAGCTTATTAATAGCCTGGTTAAAAAATATGTTTCAGAAAATGCTATTGTTGATTTAAAGAAGCCATTAAATATATTGCAGGGAGATTTTAATGGTGATGGTATAAATGATTTTGCAGTTGTGTTTTTACCTGTTACAGGTGTAGTTGAAACGAACAGGCTTAAAGTTACTAAATTATGGAATTATCCTGAGTCGGTTGCCAATGTAAAACTTCATAAATCGCTGATTATATTTCATGGTAGTAAAGGAGGCTGGCTATCTGATGAAACTAAGGTTTTTGTATTTTTAGATCAGACCGGCGTGCTTGAAGCTCCATCCTTTAAACTATTGATTAGTAGGGTAAAAGATAAAGACTACAAAAATAATATATCGTATTTACCTGTTGTAATACAAAGTGATTTAATTATTCTGCCATCAGAAGCAGGTATTGATACTTATATTTATTGGGATAAGGGTGTGTATATATTGTATGAGCCAGATGAAATTCCATAAGTTCTATGCTTCTATGACTGTTAAAGCTGTTTTTTTATTGATAATGATTCAGGGGGTATCTGTCGAAGTAAGTTCTGATATTAATATTTTCTGGACAACAGATGGAAGGATTCTGTCTGGAAATAATGAAATTAAATTAAAAATGCAGAATGCATATTCTGGTTATAGGGTTGATAAGGGT
>CAZFUY010000145.1:0-5294 GCA_964522445.1 uncultured Thiotrichaceae bacterium
GAAGAAGGTGACTGGGTTAAAATGTGTATGCAGTGCGGTGTTTGTGCCGGCTCATGCCCAATGGGTCCATACTGGGATCACCCACCGCAAGAACTTTTCATGATGATTCGTGCGGGCAAGCGTGAAGAAGTATTGTCATCTACATCAATGTGGATGTGTACATCTTGCTATAACTGTATTGCGCGTTGTCCTCGTGAATTGCCAATTACACATATCATGCACGGTTTGGCGCATTATGCTAAGCGTTTAGGTATTGCACCTAAAAACCAGCCTACATTAAAGTTCACTCAGTTATTCTGGGATAACTTAATGAACAATGGCCGTGTAAATGAACTGAAATTAGGTATTGCACTTTATTTCATCGACGGCTTTGTGCAGGGCATTAAAAATGCGCTTGCAGCCAGCGGTCTGGGTTTGAATATGCTCAAAGCCAAGCGTCTGGACCCAATGGAAATATTGGGTGGCCATAGTGTTAAAGATAAGTCTGGTCTAAAAGCCATGATTAAGAAAGCGCAGGAAATTGAAGAAGCGCGCATTTCAGGCAACGGCTAGGAGAGGAAATAATAATGGCTAACGAATATTCATATTATCCAGGATGCTCCTCACAGAAAGGTGCATCAGGTTCAAACTTGCAGCGATCAATTGATACCATCTGTAATACATTAGATCTTAAACTAAATGAGATTCCAGACTGGAACTGCTGTTCAGCTTCTATCGGTTATTCAGGCGGTGGTGAATTACCTCGTCTGGCTTTATCTGCGCGTAACATTGCCCTGTCTGAAAAGAACAATCCAGGTCAGGAAATTGTAGCGTCCTGTGCGGCTTGCTGGTTAGCAACACGTGAAAGCAAAGAACGTATCGAAGACAACGAAGAAATTCGTGAAGGTACAGAAGCAGCACTTAAAGAAGCGAATTTAGAAATCTCTAAAGAGATGCCTAAAGTACGTCATTTGACTGAAGTACTGATTGAAGACATTGGCTTTGACAAGATATCTGAAAAGGTTGTTAAGCCTTTGGAAGGTATTAAAATTGCAGGTTATGTTGGTTGTCAAACTAACCGTCCTTTTGGTATTGATGGTGAATCGTTTGAGAATCCAAAATATCTGGATAAATTTGTTGAAGCAGTTGGTGCTGAATCTATTCCCACATACGAGAAAAAAGTTTCCTGTTGTGGTGGTGCATTAGCATTCTCTGAGCCTGCTAAATCACAGGCACTGGTAAAAGGTATTATTGAATCAGCCTATGATAATGGTGCTGATATGATCGTAACACCTTGCGCGGTTTGTCAGATGAACGTAGAAGTTTATCAGAATGAAATCAATGCAACCTTTGGTACCAAGTTCAATATTCCTGTTGTTTTCTACAGTCAGTTAATGGCGGTTTCTTATGGCGCAAGCGCAAAAGATGCAGCACTTGATGGACAGGTAGTTAAAGCTAAGCAGCTTGAGGATATTGCAGCTAAGTAAATAATATCTAGTTTGTATTATTTTTAAAAGACACGGCTTAGGTCGTGTCTTTTTTGTTTAGAAAAGTAAATAATTTCTAATCAGGTTTATTAGATCTTAAATATAGAAACAGCCTGTTGTAATTCATTGGCTGATTGTTTTAACAGTTCAATAGACTGGTTGGACTGTATGATTGAATGAACCGTGTTTTGAGCTGTTTCATTTAATTCTACTATGCTGCAATTTATCTGTTCTGCTCTTTGGGTTTGAGTCTGCATACTTTCTGTAACTGTATCAAATTGAAGGGGTAAAATTTGTATTTGCTCAATAATCTGATTTAATTTGTTACCCACATTTTCCACATCAACTACGCTTTTAGTAACTTCCTGGGTGAATTTTTCCATACCCATTACACCTGCTGATACAGCAGCAAGCATTTCTTTTACTGTTTGATCAATATCCCAGGTGGCTACAGCAGTTTGATCTGCCAGTCGCCGAATCTCGGTAGCCACAACAGAAAAACCTCGACCATATTCTCCTGCTTTTTCAGCTTCGATTGCTGCATTCAGTGATAGCAGATTAGTTTGGTCTGCTACCCGATTAATAGTAGTAACAACAGAATTTATATTATCTGCTTTTTCATTTAGTACTGTTAGTTTTGATGAGATGCTATGCGTTGCTTTTTCCTGGAGTTGCATAGAAGTTTCCATTTTTACCAGCGCATGCTGGCTATCGGTAGCAAAAAGGCTTGTGCTTTCTGTTACCTTATTAATGTCATTCATGGTTGATAATAATTCTCTGCTGATATTTGAAATTTCTGTGATTGAAAGCATAACCTGTGCTGTGCTGGCGGCTTGTTCTGCTATCGTTGCTTCCTGTTCTTTTGCGGCAGCTGAAATTTGAGTGGCAGATGATAGTAGTTGTGAGCCAGCCGTTTGTACCTGCTTAACGAGGTTGCTGAGATTATCCAGCATTAACTGAATGCCATTGCTGAGTTCACTGATAGCTTCCTTGTCTGCATAAGATTTCATTTTTACGGTTAAGTCACCCTTTGCTGCGCGATTCACAACAAGCAAAATTTCTCTTACTTTATGTCTGAGTCTTTTAGCATTGCTGCGTTCAGTTTCAATATTATCCTGTAATGTTTGCGCCATTTTATTGAATGCAGTTCCCAGTTGGCCAATTTCATCTTCGCTTTTTATAATAGCTCTGGCATTACTTTCGCCATGTCCCAGGCGATTTACTGTATCAAGGAGATTTTCCATCGGTGCGAATACTCTGCGTATAAATAGAAACAGGGCTACTGATACAACTAATAAACCGATAATAATAATGGCAAGTGAAATTGTTTGTCTCTTCAAGTAAGAATTATATATTTCAGTTGTATTGTTAGCGCTGATAAGATGCATCAGGGGAAGACCGCTTTTTGAGCCTGTAATAGCCAGGCTGCTTAGCGTGTATATATTGTCATTATATTTTAGATGAAATATTTCGCTGGTTTTGAGTTTAGTTAAATCTAGCTGTTCAAAAAGCTGGGGGTTATTTGTGTATTCTGTAGCGTCTGAATTAGTTAGCAGGAATATATCTGATTGGTCTATTTCTCTAAAAATTTTGAGTGCATTATGTAAATTACTTTCAACTATGCCAATACCGATAAATTCATCATCATAAATTATTGGAACGGCACTTAATGCAACTGTTTTATTTTTATCATCGATAAATAGACCAGTCTGTTTTACTGGTTTATTAATAATATCCATAACCAGTTTTTTATGATTTGTCTGGCTGAGTGTTTTATCTGAGGAATATAAAATCTTGCCTTTCAGGTCAAGTAACTGCATGCGGGTAAAAATTTTATCTGAACTAAATTCAAACCAGTCCTTAGCAACAGTTTGCAGTGACCAGCCGGTGGTTTTTTTATGCTCTAATTTATCCAGTATTAGCTTTCTGATCTGTGGTTCTTCGTTTAATGTATATGCATGTAATTCTAGTTGATTAAGCTGACTGGAAATAATTTTATCCCATAATATAGCCTTGCTATTAAGAAATAACTCAGTGTATCGTTTTTCAGTTTCAGACTGATTAATTGCTCCGGCAAGATAAACTGTTATGCCAATTATGATAGAGGCTATTAGTGTAATTAGAGTAAATCTCACTTTTAGTGAGTTTTTGTAAATAGGTTTTAAATCTTCCATGTGAGAGAGCTTTTTATTTAGTTATATTTTAAATTCACCAACCAGAATCTGAAGATGGCCAGCGAGTTCAGTTAATGCTTTGCTTTCATCAGAATTGAGTCTGGCTTCATCGGCGGTTTGTCGGGAAAAGTCACTGATTTCGTGGATGTTTCTATTGATTTCTTCAGCAACTATAGATTGTTGCTCGGTTGCAGTGGCTATTTGTGTATTTAAATTATTAATATTTATTGCATGCTCTGACATTTTTTTCAGTGCATCTGCGCCGTTATTAACGGCTGATTCTGTTTCATTAGAGGACTTGCCTGATTCAGTCATTACAGATACAGCGTGAGTGCTTCGGTTCTGTAATTTTTCAATCATAGACTGAATTTCAGCTGTTGCTTCCTGAGTGCGAGATGCAAGAGTACGGACTTCATCTGCTACTACTGCAAAACCTCGTCCTGCATCACCTGCTCGAGCTGCTTCTATGGCGGCATTTAATGCAAGCAAATTGGTTTGTTCTGCGATACTACGAATGACATCCAGTACTGTGCCTATATTATTGCTTTCCTGCTGTAGTTCTTCTACAGCGTTACTGCCACGATCAATTGCTGCTTGAAGCTGCTGTAAGGTTTTAACCGCTTTACTAGCCTGAATTGTACCGCCATTAGCCTCACTATTTGCATCATTTGCAGCGCTGGCGGCGCTGGTTGTTGCACTGGCAACTTCCTGTATGCTGCTAGTCATTTCATTGGTTGCTGTTGCTACCTGTTCAAGTCTGCCTTGCTGATCCTGTGCATGACAACTCGATTTTTCTGCTGTGCTCATTAGTGCTTCGGCGGATACTGATATTTTACTGGCTGAATTAGCAACATCACCTAAAGCATTCCTGAGCTTTTTAATAAGAATATTACAGTTATCGACAACGTCACCAACCTCATCACGGCTATTACTTTGTAGTTCACAGGTTAGATCACCACTGGCTATTTTTTTTAGTGAATCCACTACACGATTAAGATTTGTGCTGATTTTTTCAGATATAAATAAGGCTGTCGATATTAGTACTGCAATGCAGATTAAGCTGATAGTAATCACTATATTCATAGCTGTTGTTGATGCCTGCTTGCTGGTTTCCAGAGCATTTGTAAAGTTGATGTAGGAACTGTCATGCAATGTATTTAGCTGTTGTCTAAATGAATTAAGTTTGCCAGACATGAGCTGTATACTGTTCTGGATCTGTTCATTGGAAAGTTTTTCTTCGATCATTCCTGTAGAAAGGTTTCTGGCTATTGAGTAATAGTCATTAAATTGTTTAGTTAACTGGTCTGTTTTTGTGGTGGATTTTTTATCCAGCTCACCTGCTGATTTAAATGAATCGCGCATATTAGTAGCGAGTAAATCTGTATCCTCAATCATATCTATTTCACCATCGGAGACAGCCGCATTGAGGTTATTTATGATGTTGTCCAGTCGAACCAGATTACTGTCCAGATGTTCAAGGACAGGGTAATAGATATTCTTTACGGCATTTAGTCGGCTGTTATTATCCTGGTTTACAATATATTGATAGGTGGTAATAACTGAAAATCCCAGTAAGGCAACCAGAGCAATCATTAGTATCTTGACTTTTATAGTGAGCCTCAGGTTATTTTGCATATTCTATTACTGCTCTAGT
>CAZFUY010000146.1:0-5282 GCA_964522445.1 uncultured Thiotrichaceae bacterium
TGGTCACGACCAATGATGAAGTGAGTTGCGCCCATGTTTTGACGGAATACAGCGTGCAGTACGCCTTCGCGTGGACCTGCATAAAGCATATCAAAACCGTAACCTGTAACCATTGCGCTGTTTTCTGGGAAGTACAGTTCAACCATTTTACGAATGGCGGCATCACGAACAGGAGCAGGAATATCACCAGGCTTCAGTTTGCCCAGTAGCATGTGGATAACCAGACCATCACAACCTAAGCGATCCATTGCCATGTGGCAGAGCTCTTCGTGCGCCAGGTGCATTGGGTTACGAGTTTGGAAAGCAACAATTTTTTTCCAGCCGCGTTCAGCAATTTCGTTACGAATTTCAACAGCAGTACGGAAAGTATCTGGGAATTCAGTCTGGAAGTAAGAAAAGTTTAATACTTTGATTGAACCAGAAATACAAACTTTACCCTGAGAATTAAAGGCTTCAACACCTGGGTGATCTTCGTCTGGGCTTGGCGCATAAACTTTTTCAGAGATCATAGCCATGTCTGCATCGCTGAATTCTTCAACGGCATCAACGTCCATAACGGCAAGTATTGGATTGCCTTCTACATTTGGATCTTTAAGTGCAATGCGATCGCCCGCTTTAATTGAACCGGCATCTTCAACCAGGTTTAAAACAGGAGTAGGCCAGAACAAACCTGAAGATGTTTTCAGGTCTGTTGCAACAGATAGTGCATCTGCTTTATTCATGTAACCTGTTAAAGGGTTGAAATAACCCGCACCTAACATAACGGCATTAGCAGCAGTAGCTGAGCTAACAATAATAGAAGCCAGACCTTCAGCTTCTTTTTGTAAGGTATCGTTTTCAGCTGAATCGTATACAAATAACGGATTCAGTTCGTCAGAACCATGAGGTTTAATCATGTAGTGTCTCCTCGACTATCACGCTGACCCAACGTCAGCACCATTTTTAAAATTTGAAATCGCCGTAGACTATCTGTATTTTGCTTATATAGACTTGATTTCTGTCATATAAATCTGTCTAGGCACTAAAAAATTGTGGGCTGCATTCTACAGTAAAACAACATATTTTCGTAGTCTGGCAGGTTGTTAACCATAATATAGGGGTTTTGGATTCTGGCTAATACATATCATTATGTCTGGGATGAGTTTTTTTTATAAATAGCATCTGGTACCGGAGCGGGTGCATACTTTTCTTATGCCATGCCTTTGTGGTGAGATGAAATACAGTTTATCGCTCTTTGATCTGGACTGTATAGCTAAATTAGCCCCGCCAGTATTCTGGCGTTAAAACAACCAGAATAGTAAAAATCTCCAGTCGCCCCATTAGCATTGCAATCATACTGATTGATTTCCCTGTATCGCTAAGGCTGGTAAAGGTGTAGGCAACATCCCCCAGCCCGGGGCCCATATTATTCATACAGGTAGCAATAGCAGAAAAAGCGGTTACCTGATCAACACCTGTGTGCATAAGCCACAACATTAAAATTACAAAGGTTGCAACATAGGCAGCAAAAAATCCCCAGACGGCATTAATGGTTCTATTTTCAATCAGACGACCACCAATCAGAATAGGGATCAATGCATGGGGGTGGATTAATAATCGTATTTCTCTCCAGCCCTGACGAATCATTAACATAATCCGCATCACTTTCATGCCGCCCGCAGTAGATCCGCCGCAACCACCAACAAAACTAATAAAGATCAGCAGCACGGGTAAAAAGTCCGGCCAGTGAGAAAAATCTACTGTGCCAAAGCCTGTGCTGGTTACTACAGACACCACCTCAAAAGCCGAGTCACGAAAAGCTTCACTTAATGATGGGTAACTGCCTGATGAAAATAAAATATAACTTACCAGAAGCACAATAAATGTAACAAAAAAAAGAAAGCCTGAAACTTCCCTGTTTTTTAAATATAACATGGGGTTTCTATTATGAATAACCATGTAATGTACGCCAAAATTAATTGCGCCCAGTAGCATAAATACAATGGCAATAATATCGATAGCGGTGCTATTAAAATAGCCTAAACTGGCATCATGGGTAGAAAAACCACCAGTAGAAACAGTGGATAAACTATGTGCAATAGCATCAAAAGGTGACATGCCTGCAAACCAGTATGCCAGTGCATTAGCCACCGTAATGGCGACATAAATCACCCACAGGATGCGGGCGCTTTGAGCCAGTCTTGGGGTCATTTTTTCTTCTTTGAATGGGCCAGGTGCTTCAGCTTTATACATCTGCATTCCACCTATCCCCAGCATGGGCAGTATGGCCACTGCCAGCACTATCATCCCCATGCCACCCAGCCACTGTAACTGTTGACGATATAAAAGTAATGAACGGGGTAGATCATCCAGACCAACAATAACTGTAGCGCCCGTTGTGGTAATAGCGGAGACCGCCTCAAATAATGCGTTGAGATAAGAAAGGTGAGCGCCTAAGTACAGAGGAATGGCCGATAGCATACTCAGGCCAACCCAGAGTAATACAACAATTAAAAAACCATCTCGGGTAACCAGGGGTTGTTTTTTTTTGAAACCCGCTAACCAGAGCAATAAACCTACGGAGAAAATTGCCAGCATGGGATAAAGAAAATGTAATAGCTCGCCATCCTGATACCAAAAGGAAACGGCGACAGGCATAAGTAGAGTTACGCTGAACAGCATTGAAATAAAGCCAATAATACTGAACAACGTAATAATACGCATATAGATCAATTGCCTATACAATAAAAATTGGCGGAGAGAGAGGGATTCGAACCCTCGATACGTTTGACCGTATACACGCTTTCCAGGCGTGCTCCTTCAACCACTCGGACACCTCTCCAGAATGGGGTGGAGACTATATCAGCAAAGGCTGAGCGTCAATAGTGAGTGCGTTGTTGGTATTGTAATTTGCATAATAGAGTGAATGTTGGTTGAAACCCGGCGCTAAACTCTGGATAATCCACCCCGGCAATCTGCATTGGTTCCCCCGCGACAATTAGCTGTGAACTCCGCCAGGCCCGGAAGGGAGCAACGGTAACAGTGACATTGGGCGCCGGGGTGTGGCTGATGTGGGTTGCCACTTTCTTCTAAAAACTTGATTATCACTGTGCATTTTTTGTTTAAACAACATGCTAAACTTTCCGTTTTTACTAAATCAGGAATGATATGAGCTATCAGGTTTTAGCGCGTAAATGGCGACCCGCGAATTTTACCGAGATGGTAGGGCAGGATCATGTCCTGCGAGCTTTAATCAATGCCCTGGATGAACAACGCCTGCACCATGCCTATTTACTTACCGGCACTCGCGGTGTCGGTAAACCCACCGTTGCTCGTATCTTTGCAAAATCTCTTAACTGTGAAACAGGTATTACTTCAAAACCCTGTGGCACATGCTCTGCCTGCACTGACATTGCAGAAGGCCGATTTATAGATTTAATTGAAGTGGATGCGGCTTCACGCACCAAAGTTGAAGATACACGAGAGCTACTTGATAACGTGCAATATGCACCGACCCATGGCCGCTTTAAAGTCTATCTTATCGATGAAGTACACATGCTTTCCGGTCACAGTTTTAATGCGCTATTAAAAACGCTGGAAGAGCCACCACCCCATGTAAAATTTTTGCTGGCGACAACAGATCCACAGAAATTACCCGTCACAGTGCTGTCTCGCTGTTTGCAGTTCAATCTTAAACGCATGCCTGTGCCATTGATTGAAGGCCATCTCAAGCACATTCTGCAACAGGAACAAACGGAGTTTGATGACAAAGCAATCCGTCTGCTATCCCATGGTGCAGATGGTTCTATGCGTGATGCCTTAAGTTTGCTGGATCAGGCGATTGCCTATGGTGCTGGCAAACTGAACAGTGATGAAGTGCAGGCCATGCTGGGTACAGTATCCAGTGATCGAACCCTGGCCATTTTAAAAGCATTAATTGCTGGCGATGCGCAGGCAATGATGGCAGAAGTGGCTGCACTGGCTGAAATGACACCCGATTATCAGATGGCGCTGGCTGATTTATTAGTGTTATTACATCAGATTGCACTGGCACAATATGCGCCTGATGCCGTTGATGAGACTCTGGTAGATGGTGAAGTTTTGCAGAAAATTGCCACGGAGATTTCCGCTGAAGATGTGCAGTTATTTTATCAGGTGGGTTTAATTGGTCGAAAAGACCTGCCTATGGCACCCAATGCAAGAAGCGGATTTGAGATGGCATTGCTAAGAATGCTGGCCTTTAGACCGCAGTCTGGTCAAACTCAAATAGCACCGACTCAAACAGTTCAGGCCAGAACGCCTGCCCCTGCTACTTCAACTCCTGTTGTTTCAGCTGAGATGAATACGCCAGAGACTAGCCATGCAGCGCCTGTTGCTGCTCCGAGTGTAGCGGCCAGTGATAATTGGCAGGGCTTGATTGAAGCTATGAACATTCGCGGCATGGTTAAACAGCTAGCCGTTAATTGTGTATTGCAAAATCGCAATGGCAATGAAATGCAGCTGTTATTAAACCAGGAACACAGCCAGTTAGTGAATCCCGGTTTACAGGGTAAATTACAGGAAGCGTTAAGTAATTACCTGAGTGAAAAAATAAAACTGGAGATCAGTATCGGTGAGGCAACAACAGAATCACCCGCACAGACAGCAGCCCGTAATGTAGCTGAAAAACAGCAGGCGGCAGAGCAGTCTATCGAACAGGATCCTATGGTGCAGGCTTTAAAAGATAATTTTGGAGCGGAAGTTGTGCCTAATTCAGTGCGACCAGTAGAGTAAAGCAATATTTTTTAGATCCCCACCTGTTATAGGGAGGGGGAATACATATTTAGATTACTTAATTATAGAGGAATAGCCATGAAAGGTGGAATCGGTAATATGATGAAACAGGCGCAAAAGATGCAGGCAGATATGCAGAAAGCGCAGGAAGAAATAGCCAATATGGAAGTCGAAGGCCAGTCCGGTGGTGGCATGGTTAAGGTAAAAATGAATGGTCGTCATGAGGTGCGTCGAGTTGAGCTGGATGAGAGCCTGATGGAAGACGATAAAGAAATGATTGAGGACTTGCTGGCAGCCGCTGTTAACGATGCTGTGCGTAAAATTGAAACAGAATCTCAGGAAAAAATGTCAGGTGTTACAGCGGGCATGAATCTTCCCGGTGGTATGAAACTGCCTTTCTAAATGAGTCATTCTCCTTTATTACTTCAGCTCATTGATAGCCTGCGTTGCCTGCCAGGAGTAGGGCCTAAATCTGCGCAACGTATGGCTTTTCATTTATTAGAGCGAGATAAAGAAGGCGCGCTAAAATT
>CAZFUY010000147.1:0-5249 GCA_964522445.1 uncultured Thiotrichaceae bacterium
CATCCTGAGCCGCACGAAAGTCATTGAAGGTTTTTGTGACAGGTTCGAGTTGTGAGTATTCCATTGATAGCTCACGAAACTTATTTTGATCAGAAATGATATCGGGTTCACTCAGTAATAAACCAATTTCTTCATGGCGTTCGAGCAGGGTTTCAAGTTTTAGACGAATTGAATCTTTCATATTTTATTTTTTATCGTTTGAATTGTTGCCAGTGTCCTGGTCAAGAAACATTGAACGTGTATATTCAATTAAATCATGACGATTTTCCTGGCTGGCCTGGCGTAATTTAATGCTGGGTTGATGTAAAAATTTATTAGTTAATGTACGAGTTAAAAAGTTTAAAACATCTTCGGCAGGTTTCCCCTGTGCAAGTTGTTTTTGTGCCTTTTCTAAAATTTCTTTGCTCATGTCTTCGGCGTTTTCTCGTATCTCACGAATAACATCAACAACCTTGAGTGAGCGTTGCCAGTTAAGGAAATTTTCTACCTGAACATCAATAATTTCATTTGCCTGTTCAGCGGCCTGCTGGCGTGATTGCAGATTTTCCTGAATAATTTCCTGTAGGTCATCAACGGTGTATAAATAAACATCATCCAGCTCACCGACTTCCTGTTCCACATCTCGGGGAACAGCGATATCCACCATAAAAATAGGTTTGTGCTTGCGTTGTTTAAGGGCTTTTTCAACTGCGCCTTTGCCAAGGATGGGTAAAGGGCTGGCTGTTGATGAAATAACAATATCGGCTTTGTGTAAGTAGTCAGGTATTTGCGGTAAAGGGATGGCCTCGCCATTAAATTGATCGGCAAGCCCCTGAGCGCGGTCAACGCTGCGGTTAGCAATAATAATGTGTTTAATTTTATTAGCGTGTAAATGTCTGGCGGCCAGTTCAATGGTTTCGCCTGCACCAATCATTAGCGCGGTGAGTTCGGTAAAGTCGCCAAATATCTGTTTGGATAGATTAACTGCGGCAAAGGCAACAGAAACCGGGCTTGAGCCTATTTCGGTATCTGTGCGTACCTGTTTGGCAACAGAAAAAGCGTGCTGAAATAACTTGCCCAGCATTGTACCTATAGTGCCTAAATTATTAGCCTGAGCGTATGCCTGCTTCATTTGGCCGAGAATCTGAGGTTCGCCCAGAACCATAGAATCCAGTCCACAGGCCACCCGTAAAG
The DNA here is from genome assembly GCA_964522445.1 of uncultured Thiotrichaceae bacterium. Classification (GTDB taxonomy): domain Bacteria; phylum Pseudomonadota; class Gammaproteobacteria; order SZUA-229; family SZUA-229; genus CAZFUY01. The sequence continues at coordinate 1,174 of CAZFUY010000147.1, forward strand.
CATGGCGAATGCTATTTTCATGATGGTGAAGATAGATATGGTCGCTTAGATCGGCAGGTGTGAAACCATGAAACTTACTGAACCATTCTATTAGCTGGCGGTCATTCTTCTTGCTGTCGCACGGTTTTGCAGTGCAATACAGTTCGGTGCGATTACAGGTAGAAAGTATTGCTACTTCTGAAATGCACTCCAGTTCAGAAAGGGACTTTACTGCATCAGGCAGGTTTTCAGGCGTAAATGCAAGGCGTTCACGCATCTCTATGGGCGTGGTTTTGTGGTTTAAACCTAGTGTAATCAATGACATATGGTGTTTATTGAGTGCCGGAAGTTAGTCTGGCAGTACATTATCTATCTGCTGCTGGATAAGAAAACTCTAAATTTTGAGCTATTGGCAGTTTTAATACAAGTTAAACATGGTTGAATGTTTTATACATTTCTGGAATTTGATGATTATCTGGATAAACAGATTTATTCAGGGTTAGTCTGATTAGGTAAAACTTATTTGCCTGTGTTAGATGTGATTATTGTTTTTTCAGACAGGTGAACCCATATATAAAGAAATAATTGAAATATAGGTTATATTTATTAAATAGCCGTAAGTTTTTAGGAGTTGTCGCAGATGTCACGGCGATCAGAGAATATAAAAAAATTATCCCATTTCGTAAACTCAGCTGTGCTGGCGCTTATGCTGGCGGGCTGTAGTTCTATATCAACCCTTGAAACTGTTGAGGGTGAAGATATTGCACATGCTCCAGAATTGACGGGCGATCTGCTTTATAACCTGCTGGCAGGAGAATTTGCGGGCATTAAAGGTGATATGTCTGAATCAACTGATTATTATCGTTATGCAGCAAATAACTCCACAGACCCACAGATTGCAGGGCGTGCTGTCCATATCGCACTTTATGCCAAACGTTATGATGATGTACTGGCGCTTGCTGAGCGCTGGCAGGCATTAGGCGGTAATAAACAATCTGTTGTTCGTAGTAGAGTGCTGGCTTATTTGCATTTGAACAAGATTGAGGATGCGGTTGAGAATATAGAAAAGCTACTGTTAGTTGATGGCAGGATTGAAAAAAAATCAGTGGCCGCTTTAGGGAAAATTTTAAAACAGGAAGCCAGTAATGAAACCACTTTATCTGTACTGGAGTTGCTTAATATTCGGCATCCACAACAGGCCAGCTTACTACTCGTGCTGGCTCGTTTTGAAGCCAATGCTGAAAAGTATGAAAAAGCCAGAAGTACAATCGAACAGGTTATTCAGCTTGAGCCAGATATTTCTGATGCATATTTAATTAAAGCGCAAATTCTGGCAGCAGAAAATAAAGAAAAAGAAGCACTGGCATCGATAGCCATTGCGGTAGAAAAACGCCCTGAAGATAATCGTTTGCGTTTACAGTATGCGCGTATGCTGGTGCGTGTAAAAATGTATGATGATGCCTGGAAACATTTTATGCAGCTTAAGGTTGCACTGCCAGATAATGAAAATATTTTATTAAGCCTGGGTTTGTTATCGATAGAAACAGATAAAACAGATTTGGCAAAACAATACTTGCAGGAATTAATTGATAAGGGATACCACAATTATCAGGCGCATTATTATCTGGGGCGGATTCAGCAAACACATAAAGAATACATGGCTTCAATTGCCAACTATGAGCGAGTAACGGGTGGTGAATATTTGCTGGATGCACGTATTCGTGTGGCAGGTTTGCTGGCTGAAATAGGCAAGATTGATGATGCGCTGGATAAACTGAAAACTTTAATAAATCGTGACAATAATAATATTAATCAGGTTAAAGTTTATCTGGCACAGGGTGAAGTATTACGCAGTGTGCATCGCAATAAAGAAGCAATGACTGTTTATAATGCCGCCTTAAAAGATTCACCCGAAAATACAGATCTGCTTTATGCACGTGCATTAACAGCTGAAAAACTGGATATGTTAGATGTTACTGAATCTGATTTACGCATGGTTCTTATACATGAGCCTAATAATGCAAATGCGCTAAATGCTTTGGGTTATACATTGGCAGATCGTACCGAAAGACTGGAAGAGGCTAAAAAATATATTTTAAAAGCGGCCAGTTTATTACCCGATGACCCTGCTGTTTTAGATAGTCTGGGCTGGATTTATTATCGACTGGGTGAATATGCAAAAGCAATTGACTGGTTAGGTAAAGCTTTTGCACGGCTGGAAGATGCAGAAATTGCAGCACATCTGGGTGAAGTGCTATGGAAAAATGGACAGACTGAAGAGGCAGATAAAATCTGGCAACGAGGTCTTAAAGTAGAAGCTGATCATCCTGTTTTGAAAAAAACGATTGAACAATATCACAAATAAAAAAATACCATTGGGAGCTTTGCACGATGCTAATCCTGTCATCCCGGTATGCTTTTGAGCCGGGATCTAGTGCTTTAAAGTGCTGATAGTCACTAGATTCCTGCTAGAAGCATGCAGGAACGACGATAAAAACGGTATAATTTTATTTCGTGCAAAGGTCTCCATTTATATGAAAAAACTATTAATAGCAGCATTTATTATTCTGCTTAATGCCTGTGCCTCACCTCAAAAATACACATCGTCACCTGTCAATAATGCTTTATGGGAAAAACATCAACAACAGGTAAAGCATATAAATCAATGGAATATTAGTGGTCGTATCGCTATTAACACAGAAGATAATGGTGGTCAGGCAGATTTATTCTGGATGCAAAAAAACAATCAGTATTATGATATTAAACTGGTTGCACCCTTTGGTGGTGGCACCAGTTATTTACAGAGCCGACCACACGGCGTATTGCTAACCACATCGGATGGGCAGCAAATAATGGAGCAGGATATAGAAACGCTGCTGTCACAAATTCAGGACTGGCATTTTCCTGTTAGTTCGGTGAGATACTGGCTACTGGGTATACCCTCGCCAGACAGTAAGTCAAAATTATTAAACTGGGATCTGCAAACACATTTAACTTTGATGGAACAGGATGGCTGGCGTGTTGAGATGCGCAAATATAAAAAAGTGGGGCAATATATGTTGCCTAAGAAATTATTTATCAGCCGCCTGGATAACGATGAAATTGAATTACGGATGGTTATTCGAAAATGGGGCATTGAGCCATAGTGAATAATGTCTGGCCTGCGCCTGCCAAACTTAACCTGTTTTTACATATTACAGGTCGTCGTGATGATGGTTATCATTTACTACAGTCTGTGTTTCAATTTCTGGATTACGGTGATGAGCTTAAATTTACATTGCGTGAAGACGGAAAAATACACCGTGTAACAGACGTGCCCGGCGTGAGTGAAAATGAAGATTTAATTGTATGTGCAGCTAAAGCATTGCAGCAAGCAACAGGTGTTCAGCAAGGCGTTGATATTCATATAGAGAAAAAATTACCCATGGGTGGTGGTGTGGGTGGTGGCAGTTCGGATGCGGCGACAACACTGGTTGCACTCAATCATTTATGGAAAACAGGACTGGAATTAGACCGGCTGGCTGAAATAGGACTGGCATTAGGAGCAGATATTCCCGTATTTATTCAGGGAAAAACTGCTTTTGCGGAGGGTGTTGGTGAAAAACTTCAGCCCATAAAAATACCAGAACCGTGGTTTTTAGTGGTAAAACCCCAAATTCATGTGTCAACAGCAAAAATATTTAACGATTCGCAATTGACACGAAACAGTCCAGCCATCAAAATATGCGACCTCAAAACCAGTGCGACTGGAATTGATAACCTGGAAAATGTGTGTGAGCCGATAGCCGCACGACATTATCCTGAGATTGCAGAAGTTATCAGTTATTTAAAACGCTACGGAAATGCGCGAATGACTGGAACAGGAGCTTGCGTATTTACAGGCTTTGAAAATGAAGCCGAAGCAAAGCAGGCACTGAGTAATTTGCCAGACAACTGGCAGGGATTTGTGGCAAAAGCAATGAATACATCGCCATTGCTTTTGAAACTGCAAAATATGCAGGAGCGGCTTTAGCCGCGATTAGTCCTCTCATTTGGTAGAGAGTGGAAAGTAAAAATTATTGGGCCGTCGCCAAGCGGTAAGGCAACAGGTTTTGATC
>CAZFUY010000148.1:0-5196 GCA_964522445.1 uncultured Thiotrichaceae bacterium
ATCAACTTATTCTTCCTGTATGAAACACGACAAAGTATAAATTTTGTCGTATCTTAACCTGTCATTATCCCAGCAATCAATAGCTTAGGTAGTGGTCTGTATATTGCATTGCTTTATATATCCACCTTTTAAAGCGAGCAGAATTATTATGGCAATATTCAACTTTGATCCTATTATTTCCGGTATAAAAAAAGGAAAAATTATTCCTTATCTTGGACCGGGGGTGTTAGCTGATGTCATTCATAAAGACACAGGAGAGTCTGTTCCCGCTGACAGCGATAGCCTGATTCTTGCAATGAATAATGGTCAGCCCATGGCTCCCCGACTTATGTATGAGTTCCCTCGTGCAGCAATGAATATGGAACTTAAAAAAGGCCGAAAATTTTTAAGCCATTTTTTAGATAAAATCTATACGGATAAACAATGGTCACGATCTTCATTGCATGACTGGCTAAAAACCATAAAGCCAAATTATGTTATTGATATTAATCGTGACTGCCAGCTTCAACATAGCTATGCGGATACGCCTCATATTTTAATTCGAGGCATATCCCGCATAGCAGGTACGGATTATCGATTTACCCTGCATCAATATAATGGTGAATGCTATTCGGAAATGGCACAGCATAAAATTAACACTGACTTGCCCATTTTATTTAAACCTATGGGTAGCCCCATACCCGATGCTACTTATATTGCATCTGATGCGGATTATGTGGATTACATTACCGAGTTAATGGGTGGTTTTGGATTACCTGAATTTCTTAAAAAATATCGAGTGAATAAACAATATTTATTTATTGGTCTGCCCATGCAACGTGATACAGAGCGAATGATTTTATCCGATATTATGTATGCATCTGACCAACCTGCAGGCTGGGCTATGATTGCTGAACCGAATGATAAAGAACGTCGTTATTGTAAAAAGAAAAATATTGAAATAATTGAAGCAGATGTAAATGATCTGTTAATTGCAACGGGCATCTCTAACCCTGTTGTAAATATTTAAGATTAAGATCTTGAACCACAGAGGACACAGGGGTACACAGAGAAAATCTTACTTATTGTATTTGCGCGTAGCGCAAACTAAAAAAATCTCTGTGTCCTCTGTGGTTAAAAAACCTTTCCGATAACCTGGCACTGACTATGCCACGGGCGCTAATGCAATTAACCTGGCAGCCTGTCTTCTGCATTGCTTCACCGTATGTGGATTTAATGCTTTTATCCATCGCGTTGGAATAGATTCCATTCCATACAATGCACCGGCTAGCATGCCTGCTATTGCGCCAGTAGTATCGGCATCACCTCCTTTGTTTACTACATTAACAAGACATGATTCAAAACTATGGGTGTTATAAAATGATTGAAAAACGGCCTGTAAGGTATCAACAATAAAACCGCCAGGATTTTCCATTGGCTTTTTATTAAATTGAAATTGTGGATTTTGTTTAATAAAGTGAGTGGTTATTTTTTCAAGATCAAGTAAATATTTTTCCTGTAAGGCTGCCTGAATTAATTTGATAATATGTTCTACTCCCACATCTGATAACCGAGCATGGTGAGTAATATGCGCCTGCACCTGAGATGCATTTATGACACATTCCTGCTTGCCGCCCAGTGTTGCCAGTGCTACTGGCAGAGTGCGCATACATGCACCATTACCGGCATTAAAATCATTTTCTGCAACACAGGTTTCACCCGTGCTTCGATAATGCATAATGCCACGACGCACGGTATGACCTATATCTACAGGCTTTGTGTGCATCCATTGACTAAAAGCTTCAGCAATATCCTGTGCATCAATCACACCCTGCTGGATAATAGACTCACCCAGGGCAAGGCTCATTTCTGTATCATCCGTAACGCTACCGGGTTTTAATTTCAGCCAGCCGCCACCGATAATATTCTTGTGTACGCCATATGCCACCCTGATTTCATTGGGAGTCATAAACTCTACTGTAGCACCCAACGCATCACCTATTGCCAGTCCAAGGTAGGCCGCTGTGGCTCTATCCTTAACAGTTTTGCATACAGGTTTATTATTCTTCTGAACCAAAGCAGTGATCATAATCAGTACAGACTTCACAGGATGGTGCTCGACAGGTATAAATTCCCTCGGTAATACATAATTGTTTATAGAGAAATTTTTTCCATTTCATATTGTAAATATTTTTTGATGCAAGCTCGGGAAAATTACACATAAGCAATTCACTTAGCTGCGTACGTGACCATAGACCTAGATCCTGCCATAGATGATCCTGTCCCTGACAGGCAATAGCAATAATTTTTGCCATCCAGATTTCTGATACCGAGATACCTGCACGATAACTAACTAATAATCTGTAAACATCATTACACTCATCTTCACGCTGAATATTATTACTGTATTGGGAGTCAACAATATTAAATTTTTTCATTAATGGAAAATGCATTGCCAGTAACTGATTAAATTCGGCTGTTCCCAGACCAAAATCATCAGGCATAACCCCTGTACTAATTTGCCCGCTAGATAACATGCATGCATAGATCTCATCATTGGGATGACCACTGGCATAAGTCATAATGCTCATGTATTGCTGTTCCAGTAAACTGGTTTTAAGTGAGGTTAACATAACTGTAATAACTCAAATATTATCTGACACATTAATTAATAAATGCTTTACTTTTCAGGATGACAGTTTTTTTATTCAGGCAGGTTTAACACTAACCTTACCCAATATTTGTGCCTGACAGGCTAGTCGCTGATTTCTGCCCGCCATATTTTCACGTAACACCTTATCTTCCAGCACTGAGGGTTCACTCAAATTATCCCAGCCTTCCGTGACTTCCATCATACAGGTGCCACAATCACATTCACGGCAACTGTAAATAATGCCAGACCCTACTTTTTCAGAGACTTCAATAACTCGTGTACCTACCGGAATATTAACTGTCAGTTCGATATCTTCAAATGTTACTTTTGCTTTTGGCATTTTATTTTTCAGAAATAAATAATTAATTTATCCCATGACCTCCCCTGTTTATTTCCAGATAAGCACCATGACGTGACCAGACTCGATAAGGTACTTGATGAGAGTTTCCTGAAACTGTTTTAAACTTTTGCCAGTGATTCTGTAAGCAGGATTGTGAGGAAAACCAGCCATCTAATAATTGCCGCCAGTAACCTGGTATTTGCGTAAAGTGCGGAGATTTCATAATTACTATAGCCATTATAGTTTCCTTTAACGCGCCTGAATTTCACTCATTACCTGAGTTATTTTATGTGGAGGTATTCCAGTTAATGAACCGGGTTTGTTTATTGCCTCACCAAAGTCATTGAGGATAGCGCCTTCAACAGGACAAATACTGGCGCACTGTGCATCCGCATAATCACCATCACACTCAGTGCATTTTTTCGCATCAATAGTGAAATAAGGGCTGGAAATAATAATTGCATCACTGGGGCAAAGTGACTCACAGGCCCAGCAATTAACACAGCTTTCAATAATAGCTAATGCCATGACAAAATCTCCTAAGCTGAAATTTTCTGTTGTTGGGAAGCAGGTTTATCCAGTTGGCCATTGTCTGCCATTTCCTTATACACTGCTGCCAATGCATCCTCGATAAACTCCATGGCATGTTCTCCATCGGGTTGTATTCCTGCCTCTTCCAGAATGACCCATGGCTCAAAACCTATTTTTGAACACAGTACAGCTTTACAGTCTTTAAGCGTAGTAATAATTTTATCTAAACGGGTTTCTGTTTTGCCGCAGTTATCACTACCACTGCAATATAAATCAACTTTGCGATGGCCAATAAATCGCACATCCATTGGTGAGATTTCATAAATAAGAAATTCACTAGCATGACCAAAGTGCTGATTAATAATGCCACCACCTGAACTGGCAACCGCCATTAATACTGGACGGCTTTGTATTTGCTTAAGGCCAGTTAAAGACACCAACGCTACTTCTGAATTATTGCATTTAGCTTTAAGCTCAGCTTCAATATCTGCATGAACTTTTTTGCGTTTCACCATGGCCGCCGGGTAATCTATATCCATCATTTCAATTTTTTCCATACTGAACTCATCACCACGATCTTCACCCAGCATGCCAACTGCATCTGCACGACACTGACGACAATGGCGCATCATATTCATATCACCTGAACATGCATCCTGCAGTTTCATTAATTCATTATTGGTGGGGCCACGTTGCCCCATCACACCATAAAAAGTACCGTGTTCTGCTTCAGCAATCAGCGGCATCACATTGTGTAAAAATGCCCCTTTCGCCTTAACAATTTTACTGACTTCTTTTAAATGCTCATCATTAACACCGGGGATCAGTACTGAATTAACTTTTACCAGCACGCCACGATCAACCAGCATCTGTAAACCTTTCTGTTGCTGTTCAATTAAAATTTTTGCAGCTTTTATGCCTTTAATACGACGATTTTTCCAGAACACCCAGGGGTAAATTTTTGCACCAATTTCAGGGTCAACACAGTTAATGGTCATAGTGACATGATCAATATTGTGCTTACACAGTTCATCAATATGTTCGGGCAATGTCAGGCCGTTAGTAGATACACATAATTTAATATCAGGAGCCTGCTCAGTTAACATCTGGAAAGTAGAAAAAGTACGTTCGGGGTTTGCCAGAGGATCACCGGGACCCGCAATTCCCAGCACACTCATTTGCGGAATTTCAGACGCTACTGCAAGAACTTTTTTAACCGCCTGCTCAGGTGTCAGCAATTCAGAAACCACACCCGGTCTTGATTCATTAGAACAATCATATTTACGGTTACAGTAATGACACTGAATATTACAGGCCGGTGCAACTGCAACATGCATACGTGCAAAATAATGGTGTGCCTGTTCTGAATAGCAGGGATGATTAAATATCTTTTGTCTTATCTCTTCAGGCAAGTGCAACATTTGATCACCGCTACTTCCACAGCCATCTGATGCACAACCTTGCTCTGTTTTATTCTGCTCAACTACTGTTAATGTCATCATCTTTCTCCTGCGGGATATTCTCCCAGGCTTATGCTTTTAAACAGCATTGCAAGGGCCATGCCTATTGAGTAAAAAGATGCTTAGATATTGTTTTAAAAGAGATTATTTGGATTTTAAAAAAGTTGAGACAGGAAGTATGTTACAAATGCTACAGACTAATATGATAGAACTGTCGCTAATGCGACAGGTAA
>CAZFUY010000149.1:0-5183 GCA_964522445.1 uncultured Thiotrichaceae bacterium
CGTAAAGAGATAAAGTCTTTAATGAGATATATTCTGTCTTATTATCTGGGTGATAAGCCACTAAAGAGCAGGGAATTATTTCGGTAGTAGCGTTTTAAGACAGCTGTAATCAATTGATTTTAAATATCTGCAACAGGATGTAAGTGGGAATCTCAGTGCAGAGAATATTATGCTTTTACATTGGTAACCATTGAATTAGAGCTGTTTGTTAGTCCGTCAGGGCCGTAAGTTGTTTCTGTTGTTAGTTTTCTGCCGGTAAAAATTTCTAATGTTTCTCTCGCAATAGTATTTCTACGTTGTAAAAGTAGACCATTGATTTCGTTTTGTTGCTGGCATTTTTTAGCGGATTTCCTGGCTGCTTCCCAGTAGCCAACTAATCTGGCATCGATAGATTTAAGGAATAACATAAAATCTTTTTTACCTGAGAGTAAAAGACGTTGTTTATCCAGTTCATCCAATTGGGTAAGCAAAGCTTGTTTTTGCTCAGAAATAGGAATGAGTTTGTCTGTTTTATTTATGCTGAGAGCATCATGCTCTTTTACAAGGCATTGATATAATTGCCTGGAAAGGTCATTAATTTGTTCAAGAAGATTTTTAACATTTGTATTAGTGTTCATAATTTACTCAAGTAGTGCTTTTTCTAGACTAATTAAATTTTCAGCAATGCGATTGCTGTCAATTGGGTAGTTGCCTTTGGCTATTTCCTGTTTTATTGCGTCAACTTTTTCACTGTCTATTTCAGAAATGCTATCCAGTTGTTGCTGGAGTTCACGGATATGAACAGATTCTTTAGAAATGCTAACGGTATCATCTGTAGCAGTTTGTGGACTGCTTCCGCTTGTTGTGCTTTCTGTTGATACTTTTGATCTGGTTTTACTGGCACTATTTGTTAGGGCATCAGTAGAAGATCGATTTATATTGTTTATTGTACTAGTCATGGGTTTTCCCCGGATCATTTTCTCTCAATACTGTTATCGGCTGGTTTGTCATTATCTTTAACAATTTATTAATTTATTACAGTAACAACACCATTTTGGGTAACTATACCCTCAATAATGCGTTTTGATGACGAATTTTTGACTCGAATATGGTCGCCTTTTGCGCCATCCATCATTGCTTTCCCAGACATGCGAATAGAAAATGAGCTGGATTTAGCGATTAAAGATACTTCTTCGCCTCGTTTTACCATTAAGGCTGGCTTGACCTGTTGAGGTGTAATTACATGATTCTGATTTAATCTACGGCGAGTCTGTTTACCAATAAGCATGGCTTTGTCAGTGAAATAACCGTAATTTAACTGGGCAAGATTGTAGCTGGATGCGATTAAGTCTTTCTTGCTAATAATATGTCCTTTTGCCAGAGGGCGTGTTGTTTTATACACACTGGAGAACAGGTTAATAGTTGCGGGCACATAAAGTGCCCAGGGGCGGGGTGTTTTGCAGCGTATTCCTACTGTAGTTTTTCCGGTCAGGCGGCTTCCTGGGGCCAGGAATGTATCTAGCTCTTTATCGCATTTGTTAAGTTTAAGGCGCTTGTCCAGATGACCGACTTTAATATTGTACTGGTCGTATTGTTCTTTGATTTGAGATTCCAGGAACTGCTCAACAGCTGAAATAATTGAAGTGTGACTCTGTAATGCATTGCCTGCTTTACTGATGTTGCTATGCAATAGACCTGTGGCTGCTAATGCTATCAGTAAAGTGGGCAGAATATTCATGTTTTGCAATCTTCCAGTAACTCATTAATTAATACGAAGAGCTGGTCGCTATATTGAGCCATATCTTCAATTTTTTGACAGGCCGCGTCAGATTGGCCGTTTCTTGATAGTGCTGCAATTTCCTTGCCAATTTCATGAACTCTGGCGTGTGGAACATCCATTTGCTGGAAAACAGATGAGTTACCAAATTGTTCTTTGCCTTTAGTGTTATACCATTGGCCAAGGCGACACTGAGTATGATCCTTGAGTTCGTTTTCAGGTATCTCTTCACCGCCCAGAGCCATATTTGCCAGGCGGATTTTCCAGGATACATGGTCTGCTTTTACTGTTTGCAATAAAATGGCATCCTGGTTAAATGAGGCTAACAGGTTAAATTGAGCTCCAATAGAGCTGTTTAATTCTTTAGCATTAAAAGCGATCTGATCAATCTGCTGATTCTCTTCCTGTACAGCAAGGGTAATTTCACTGAGCTTATTAGCCATTTCATGAGATACAGATTGCTGCTCACGGGCTGAAGTTGCAATGGTTTTTACCTGAGTATCTACATCATTAACAACAGATGTGACTTCGCCCAGAGCTATTGCAACAGTTTCCAGGCTATCGACACTGGTGCCTAAACTTTCCTTGCTTGAGCTAACAGAATTACCTATCTCATTCATAAGAGAGTGCATAGTGGTTGTTACATTTTCAATTTCTAATGTGGCTTTTTCTGTTTTTGATGCTAATTGCTTAACTTCATCGGCAACCACTGCAAACCCGCGTCCTGCCTCGCCTGCACGTGCAGCTTCAATAGCGGCATTCAGTGCTAATAAATTGGTCTGATTGGCAATGTCTCTAACAATAGCTGTCAGATTATTTATTTCTTCAGTAAAGCCTGTAAATTTCTGTACCCCGTCAAACATGCCATTCATCGCACCTTCAAGTAAATCCATATCGCCCATCATAGATGAGATGGCCTCATTTCCAGACTGTGTTTTTTCATGGCTTTCACTGGCGCGATCAACTGTATTTTGTGCGGATTGGGCAATTTCAGATGCAGATGCCGCCATTTCTTCAGTAGCGGCAGCAACGCTGGCTATGGCATAGCTTATATCAGAAGCCTGCTTCTGCAATGACATATTCTTGGTCAAAATCTCATAAGTTTGTTGCAGAGAGTTAATTCCCGCTTCAGCTACATTTGATAATTTATCATTGTGATTGTTAATGGTTTCCACTGTTTCATTCAAAGAAGAAGCAGTTGCTGGACTCTGTTTGATTAGGCCAGTGAGTCTTTTATAGTCAGCGTCTAAAGCTGCTTGCAGGATTGGAAGAGCCAAATTTGTAAGTAATAGAGGATTAGGCATAAAGGCTCCTGAATGTCTGCATTATTTGTTTATTGTATTTACTAGCGAAACAACTTTTATGAGCTAGTATCAATGTATTGGTTAAGTATCTCATTTAATTAATTCTTTAAGTGATTGATGCTAAGTATAGTTTAAGTTCAGAAAATGCAAATAAATTAGGCCAGTTAATTTTGGTGGAGTATAAAAATGGCAGGTGTGCTTGATAGTGTAGATATGCGAACCCAGTTAGCGGGTCACAATCGGCTTGAGCTGTTATTGTTCAGGTTAGGTGGAAAGCAACTCTACGGCATCAATGTGTTTAAAGTGCAGGAAGTTATTCAATGCCCCCGATTAACGCATATGCCAAAAGCTGATCATAAAGTAGTGGGTGTTGCTCACCTAAGAAGTAAAACTATACCGATTATAGATTTAGGGCTGGCGATTAGTAACCACCCTGTCGGTAAGATTGAAGATAGCTTTGTTATTGTCACTGAATATAATCGATTTACACAGGGATTTCTGGTGCATTCAGTTGACCGTATTGCCAATATGAACTGGAAAGAAATTTTGCCACCACCTAAAGGCAGTGGCAAAGCAAGTTACCTGACTGCTGTAACTCATATTGATAAACAACTGGTTGAAATTATTGATGTTGAACGAGTATTTGCAGACATTATGATGCTCAATGAAGAAGTTGATCAGAATGTTCTTGATAATGCGGAAGAAATAGAAGATAGCCTGCCAAAACATATACTGGTTGTTGATGATTCGTCTGTTGCAAGAAACCAGGTAAAAAGAGTATTAGAAAAGGTAGGTATTGAGTGTACCTTAGCCACTGATGGACAACATGGGCTTGAGATATTACAGGGCTGGGCTGATGAAGGTGGTGATATAACAGAAAAAATAGCTCTGGTTATTTCAGATGTGGAAATGCCACGTATGGATGGCTATACATTAACTACTGAAATACGCAAAGATCCTCGCCTGGAAAAATTATTTGTATTGTTGCACACATCATTAAGTGGTGTGTTTAATAACTCAATGATTGAAAAGGTAGGAGCGGATCATTTTATTCCTAAATTTAAACCCAATGAACTGGCTAAGGCGATATTAAATTTGGTTAATAAAAAAGATATAAATGATGGCATGGATGAAATAAGTGACGATTAATTTTGCTTTCCTGATGCTGATTCTCTAAAGTCCCCGTGTAAAAGGGGCTTAGGCCATAAATAGTCAAATAACATTTATCATGGGTTCATTCTCTACATGAGTATTAGTTTCACACCGGAAGAATATAAAAATTTTCAGGCCTTTCTTGAAAAGGCATGCGGCATTGTACTGGGTGATAATAAACATTATCTGGTTTCCAGTCGCTTAAGTCGATTAATGCAGGATAGTAAAATTAATGCCCTGCAAGATCTGGTTGATCAGCTTGGTCGAGCATCATCAATGCAATTAAAAACTAAAGTTATTGAAGCTATGACCACAAATGAAACGCTGTGGTTTCGTGATACTTATCCTTTTGAGGTATTAAGAAAACTTATATTTGAAGAATATAAAAAAGAAAATAAGAAAAATCTTAAAATATGGTCAGCAGCCTGTTCCAGTGGGCAAGAGCCTTACTCTATTAGTATGATTACCGATGAATATGCATCACATAACCCTGGCTTTAATGTAGCTGTTACTGCAACAGATATTTCTCAGGCTATTTTGTCTGAAGCTAAAGAAGCAAAATATGATGCATTAGCCTTAGCCAGGGGGCTTTCAGAAGAGCGCAAGCGACGATTTTTTTCTTCTATTGGTAACCAGTGGCAGGTAAATGCCAATATTCGCTCACGGATCTCGTTCAGGGAAGTGAACCTGCTACAAAGCTATACATCACTTGGTAAGTTTGATGTTATTTTTTGCCGTAATGTACTTATCTATTTTTCCGCAGAATCTAAAAGCGATATTCTTAATCGCATGGCCAAACAACTAAATCCCAGAGGCTTTTTATTATTAGGTGCTTCGGAATCTATTGCCCAGTATTGTGATGCTTTTGAAATGGTAAGAGCCAGTACGGGTGTAGTTTATCGGCTTAAGGGTTATTAAAGACCAAAGACTTCCAGCACCGGCAAACCCATTTCCTAAAGCGGCAAAAATTG
>CAZFUY010000150.1:0-4684 GCA_964522445.1 uncultured Thiotrichaceae bacterium
ACATTTAACCTTCCCAACATATTCCTGCTCCAATGCCTTCAATGCCAGCAAGTTATCCCCAAAAATCAATTTATTATCAAAAATATCATTATCATTCACGCGCTGCTTTGCATGATAGGATTTACTTGGATCTTCCAGCAAAATACGCGGCTCAAGTTTTGGGCGTTTGTCTTTGCCTATCCAGGTGAGTTCGAGTTTTGTTTTATGTTTAGCCATATTTATTTACTTAAATAATTTATTATTACTGATTTATTTTTTGGGTTGTTGCAATGGATGCAGCTGTGTTTTTTTGCAATGACACTCCCAGAAACTGCCAGACTTATTGCTAACAGGCAAACTGCCACAATGTATACAAATTAAGGTATCTGCCAGTTCCAGTGACAGTTCTGCCATCTCTCGTATATCCTGATCACCAAGCTCACCCGCCCATTGATTAAAATGACAACCAACCAGATTGCGCACATTGATCGCTTCTGTCAGTTTATTGTAAATAGCCAGTAACTCAGATTTATACTTCTCATCATTATCTAACAATCTTACTACTTTAAGATTTTTCTTTAATTCTTTATTTGGTGCACTAGATAACTCACCAAAGGTAAATCGTGGCTCTATTGTGTGTGGCACTTTACAACGATAGGTACGGCTGACAAATTCGAGCAGATTTTCAAATAACTGTCCTGCTTGCGATGCAATTACATCGCGTCTGAAATCATCTTCTTTTAATTGCTGCTTTAGCTCATCGACATACAGTTTTGTTTTACCACTGCGTATACCTTGCTCAAAATTCCAGGGTTTTAGTTCTATTAATTGCACGGGTGCTGTTGGTTTATGTGAAAATTTAAACCGATCGCGCAAGGGTCGATAATGGGTGGTCATAATGAGTTGTGAAAAACTTTTTGACTCACCCAGCAACATATCCAGTGTTTGCCCCATATGCTGTTGATCAACAGAACCTAATACATCATCCAGTATGACAATGGTCTTATCTGCTATGCCTCTCTTAGCTAAAGCCAGAAAGATACATAAGCCTAAAGTATCAAGATGCGATTCACTGTAATAGGGCTGGGGATGAATATCTTGCTGATCTTTAAATGCTACATCATAAACCAGTGAACCCCGTTTACGGTTATCCAGTTTGAGTTTTAAACGACCTAAGTCTTCATGCGGGTGAATCTTCTGATACAACTCATCTACGGATGTTGCTATCTCCAGTAATACGGTTTCCACATAGGCTTTACGTTTTGCTTCAAATATTTCTACTGCCTGGCCTAATTTTTTCTGTACTGTTTCTGTTTGTCGGGCTTCGATTGCTTTTTCATCTAATGTCGCAATTAACTGTTTTATACTAGTCAGGGTATGGATTTGTTTTTGTAATTTTTCAAAACTGTTTTGTAGTGCGTCTTTCTGTGCTAAAAGTTCAGTATTTAAAGAGGCTGCTAATTGCATTGCCTGTTTTTTATTTTCTTCTCTTTGATTTTTAATAGAGGGATATTTAATTGAGTCTTCATCAGCAAGCTCTTTTACAAAATGCAATTGCGCACTTTGAGCCGCATTTAAAAAATTGCTTTCTGCTCTTTGTAAAAATTCGATTTTAGTCTGCTGATTGGTTGTCGCCTGATTAATGGCTGCATTGGCCTGTTTTAACGCATCCATTCCCTTGATGCGCTGCGCCAAACGCTGTACCAGTTTATCGGCTTCAATTTCAGTTTGTTCACAAACAGGGCAAACTTTATCGGGGCTAATTTGCAAATAATCTTTTGCATCTTCCAGCAGGATAACCAGTTGCGCATTATTTTTATTTTCATTGGCTTCCATGCCTGCCAGATTTTCTTTTGCCTGTTTTAGTTTTTCTTTCGCCTGTTTCAGCTCATCACTTGCCTGCTGATAGGCTTGCTCATTTTTTGTAAGATTATCGCTATGCTTAAGCCCTGCCTTTAAATCAACCAACGCCTGCTGCAATGACTCAACGTTCGATTGAGTTTGTGACCTTGCCCAGGCTTCCGCATTTTTAAATTCTTTAGCGTACCCTGGACTGCCTTCGGCCTCCCATAAACCGTGCAACGTTTCCAGTGCCTGCACATTGGCACGGGTTGCTGATTCGAACGTGTCTTTTGCATTTTTATAGGCTTGACGAAGTGTGACCTCGGAAGCTTCTATTTGGGGTATATCGAGAAAGCTGGCGACTTCTTTATAGCGTTGTGCTGGATCGGCATCTATAAAGGCCTGCAGTGATTTTCTGCGCAATACTTTTGTTTGTGGCCTGTCTGGCGTATTACATAGTTGCACACCCTTTGCATTTAACGTGGCGCTATAATTGTGGTTTCCAAATTCAAGTGAAATTTTTACATCGTTAATGCCTTTGCCCAACGTAGGTATATAAGAAAATTTACCTGATCCGACTTTCCAATCTTTTATAAACGAGGTTGAACCACTGCCAACACACTCAAGCGCATCAACAATAGTCGACTTACCACTGCCATTTTCACCAAAAATTAAAATGACTGATTTATTTGTA
The DNA here is from genome assembly GCA_964522445.1 of uncultured Thiotrichaceae bacterium. Classification (GTDB taxonomy): domain Bacteria; phylum Pseudomonadota; class Gammaproteobacteria; order SZUA-229; family SZUA-229; genus CAZFUY01. Next base: position 2,516 of record CAZFUY010000150.1, read on the forward strand.
TCAAATAATAAGCCGAGGGGTTGCGTTGCCCCCCGAAAACCCTGTATACCCAGTTTTTTTATGCGTTCTGTCATTTATTTTTACTCGGCATCATTTCTTGCTGATTATTGGCATCTTGCTCTGTGGCCATGTCGACTAACAATGCCCAATCATCGGCATCCAGCAGGCCCATTGCAATTTGTTGTGGCAATTTGTTTTTTTTATTTTCAGAAATTAATTTTTTTTCGATTAATGCATCTGTAATTTTCTGCGCTATTTGTTGCTGTGCCGTTAAAGCTGGTTTTTGATCTGCCATAATTCAACCCTATTTAAATACCATTTCAAGTTTTTTAATTGCCTGCTGATATTTTTTACTTTCCATCTTCGCTAGATTTTTCTGTTTCCAACGGACTGCTGGTAAATCCTTAGCATGTGAATGCACCAATAAATTCCAGTCAGCTGTACCTTTTTTAAAACCGAGAATAAATTCTTTATCTGCCAAGGTAAAAAGATTCATTATTTCCTGCGGTAATAATTTCTGCACCTGTTGCACGTTTTCCAGATTAATCGACTCCATTTTTGTCATGCCCTGAAACTGATTAACAAACAGTTTCTCAATGTCGTGCATATTCGGATTTAGCATTTCGTTAATCGGTTTGCCCTGACTGATGACATACACTATAAACGCATCGAGAAGGGTTCTGCTTATGCCATCTTCGTTGTACAGTAATAGCAACACATCAAACAGATCACGCGGGTGTTGGCGTTGTAGGGCTGCACATAATTTACCTGCAAAAAGCTCATCTTTCGCAACACATCTTATGTGCATTTCACGATTAAATTCTTTTGTTAAATATGTACAGAGGGGCATTTCAACCGCAGGTAATAATGTGCCGCGTATAACCGTATTGGGCTCAATTTTTATAAGCACATGATTATATTGCACTGTGGCATGGGTCGTTTTTTCATTAATAATGACCTTTGCGCCTGGCAGGGCTTTTTCTATTTGTGATTTTATGGACTGCATATTTTTTAGAATATCAGCCATTGCGTCGTCTCTACGATTGTCTGGCAGGTAGTGCAGATCAATATCGACTGATAAGCGAGGACAGTTTCTAAAGAAAAAATTTATTGCAGTTCCACCTTTTAGCGCAAAGACAGTCGATTTATTTACAATCGGTAAAACATCCAGTAACAGGCCAACCTGTTTTTGATAATATTCCCTCATTTTCAAAAATCTGCCTGCTCTATATCTGAATCGATCCACTCTTCTGGCACGGTGATTTTAAACAGTGGATGCAAAACACCCTTTTTAAAGACGCTACGATTACCTGAGCCTAAATCAATGTCATCTATATTTATTTGCTTATACCATGGATGAGCAACTACACTTGCCAGCGCCAGAAACAGGCGTTTTGCTTTTACCGACTTGCAGGCATAAAGCAAACTTTGCATAAGCTCAGATCGCAACGCTGTTAATCCTTCCATTAATTGTCTGGCTTCTTCAAAATCTGCATATTTGGGTAGTAAATAACAATATTCCAACATGGCTCGTTCTGCGGAGCTGATTTTTATCGTCATATCTTCGCCAGACCAATCTACCAGACCTGCATAAGGTGGGTTAAACAATGCGTCGCTATTTATTGTCCTGAGATTATGGGCAAATGCCTGTTGACTAAACCATGCAGGTAAAGCCTGCCCCGACTCCAAATTAAGTTGTAATACGGGCTGAGCTACGGGCACATAGTGCGCACGTCCCTGTAACACTAGCGCTGTTCTTGCTGCAGGGTATATTTTTAGTAAAAGCTGTTTTTGTAGTGCAGATACTGCACCAATCAGGGTTACGGTAGCATCCACACGCATCCAGGCGCTTCTGCCTATCGGCTCTAACCAACCACTGAGTTTATAACGCTGAGCTAATTGGGGGGACACACCCTGTGATGAAAGCCAGGCACTTGTCATGGGGGTTCCAGCAGGTACAGAGCTTAATAACCTGTTGATTTTACTGACAGACTGTACTTTTTGTTGCAGACTCACTTTGAACCTACCTGCCCGAGCTTCGGTGTTATTGAATTTGAAATTTTGTGTATAAGTAAACTATATGTTTATTTATACACTAATATAGAAATCAATTGTAGCGTGAATTTAATATATTTAGTACAAATACACTTATAGTTTATTTGTAATCAC
>CAZFUY010000151.1:0-4633 GCA_964522445.1 uncultured Thiotrichaceae bacterium
CATCCCGAGCGCAGTCGAGGGATCTGGTATTGTAAAGATCAAGATCCCTCGACTGCGCTCGGGATAACATAATAAAAGTGTTTTAGAATTTAAGGTTTTTTTGATACTAGTAAAACGATTTTCAATCGTTATTAAAGCAACCTATGGGCTTTCACTCCATAGTTGTCGAGTTCGTGCAAAGGTCTCAATTTAAAATTATATTGCCCTATCGCTGAGTTAAACGGCAAGCCGCTTTTTGCTTGTCCGAGCTGTGCGTTTCTTTGCACGCGATTTTAAACGTTTTGTTATGTCTTTTATGCTACATACAAGTGAGAAACATCAAGCTCTTTGCGATGCTGTTCTGCTTGCCATAGGTCGTATTGTGTTTGTTGATTTAGCCAGCTTTCTGATGATGTATTAAATGCAATAGATAAACGAACGGCCATTTCAGGACTAATGCCTGCTTTACCATTAAGAATGCTTGATAATGTTTTACGGCTAATGCCAAGGCCTTTGGCTGCATCAGTTACTGTTAAACCTAAAGGCTCAAGGCAGAGTTCTTTTATTATTTCACCAGGATGCGGGGGATTGTGCATTAACATAATATAGCCTCAGTGATAGTCTTCAAAATTTACAATTTCAGCATGCTCACCATTAAAACGAAAAGTCACGCGCCAATTTCCATTAACTATTACAGACCATATTTTAGCTCGACTACCTGATAATGGGTGTAAGAATAAACCGGGCAAATTCATGTCATCAGGTGATGTAGCTGCATTAAGGCGACCAAGTATTAATTTGAGCCGTTTTGAGTGTTTGGCTTGAATGCCAGATTTACGGCCCGTTTTAAAGAACTGCTCAAGACCTTTATGCTTAAAGCTCTGTATCATTCAAAAAATGTAACCCGTTACGTTACGGTTGTCAATATTTTTTTAGACATAACAAGCTATTATGCAGGCTTAAGGCTTGTGTTGCTTTGTTGCAGCCAATACCTCTTCGACATGCCCTTTTACTTTAACACCCCGCCATTCCTCTCTGAGAATACCTTTGCTATCAATTAAAAAGGTACTGCGTTCAATGCCCAAATATTCACGGCCATAGTTCTTTTTAAGCTTAATGACATCAAACATTTTGCATAACTTTTCATCCGCATCGGATAGCAGCTCAAAGGGAAATTCATGCTTGGCCTTAAAGTTAGTGTGTACTTTTACCGAATCACGAGAAACACCCAGAATAACGGTTTTTGCACGTTTAAATTTTGCATGACTATCACGAAAGTCCTGGCCTTCCTGAGTGCAGCCGGGAGTGTTGTCTTTGGGGTAAAAGTAAATTACCACATTTTTGCCTTTAAAATCAGTCAGGCTGATATCTTTATCGCCTGTGGCAGGCAGGGTGAAATCTGTAACTTTTTTATTGATAGTGACTTTTGACATAATTAATACCTTTAAGGGGGAGATGCTAAATTATTGGGTTACGGCTCTAATGGTGAAAACTCCGCATCAAGATTTTGTTCATCACAAAGCTCAATAAACTCATTTTTTAATTTACTGGTAGCCAGTTCATTTGGAATATCTACCGTCATTGTTACAGAAAACATAGCTGTGCCAGTGTGCGGTGCTGGGTAACTATCTGTTTCCAGATTCTCAATATTAATATCTTTTTCTGAAAGAAAACGAGTGATTCGGTGAACAATACCGGGGTTGTCCATGCCAATGACTTTAATATGATATGAGATTTTATTTTCGGCTGTTTTACGTGCTTGAGTAGACTTAAGCAGTAGCCTCAGTTGTAGAGCATCTTCAAGTTTGCTTTGTTGAAGCTTAAGTGACTGCAAAGCGTCAACCGAGCCTGAGAGCAGAAGAATAATAGCAAACTCACCTCCTAGAACACTCATGTGGCTGTCTTCAATATTTAGATTTACATTGAGCAGTATGCGAGAAAGCTCATCGACAATACCGGGGCGGTCTTCACCTACAGCGGTTACAACTAGATATTCATTCATTATAATTTTGTCTTTTTTTAATTTGTTATTAAAATAATGTGGGTCTTATACATTATCACGTGTATCAGTCTTGTAAACCATGGGTTTGCGAAGTACCATGACTGGCTCGATTTTTATCCAAATAGTAAGGTTTAAACATGTTTCGTGGCAGTATGGTGGCATTGGTTACACCCATGCACACAGATGGTTCAGTTGACTATGATAGCCTGGCCAAACTGGTAGATTTCCATGTAAAAAATGGCACTTCAGCTATTGTGTCTATGGGAACAACAGGTGAATCTGCAACATTAGATGAAAAACAGCATTGTGAGGTTATTCGTCGTACGGTTGAGATGGCCAATGAGCGCATTGCGATTATTGCAGGTACGGGTGCTAACTCAACAACTGAAGCCATTACCCTGACTCGCTGTGCCATGCAGGCCGGTGCAGATGCCTGTTTGCTGGTAACGCCTTATTACAATAAACCAACGCAGGAAGGTTTGTATTTACACCATAAAAAAATTGCAGAAGAAGTGCCTGTTCCGCAGATTTTATATAATGTTCCCGGGCGTACCGCCTGCGATATGCTGCCAGAAACGGTGGCTCGTCTGGCTAAAATCTCCAATATTATTGGTATTAAAGAAGCAACGGGCGATTTAACCCGCCGCAAAGAAATTCAAACATTGTGCGGTGATAACTTTGACTTATTCAGTGGAGATGATGCAACAGGAACAGAATTTATGTTGCAGGGTGGTCATGGCGTTATTTCTGTAACCAGCAATGTTGCTCCCAAAGCTATGTCAGAAATGTGTGAAGCAGCATTAGCCGGTGATCGTGAACGCGCGCTGGAACTTAATGCGCCATTACAAAGTCTACATGACAAATTATTTCTGGAAGCCAATCCAATTCCCGTTAAGTGGGCACTAATGGAAATGGGCATGATTCCAGAAGGTATACGTCTACCATTAACCGTTTTATCCGCTCAATATCATGATGATATCCGTGGTGCATTGAGTGAAGCAGGTATTCTTTAACAATGAATTTATTTCGATTAATTATTTCTCTTAGTTTTTTAGTCGTACTCTCGTCATGTAGTTCAGACGGTGAGGAACGCCCCGAATATCTGGATAGCACTTCGGTACAGGGTCTGGAAGTGCCGCCCACTTTAACGCGTCCTAATAATCATGATGAACTGGAAATACCGCAACCCACAGCAAAAGCGCTGGCATTATTAAAAGAGCGTGAAGATATTGAAGGCAGTGTTGCACCTTTATTTAAAGGTGTTGAATTAAAATCTGATCAGGGGTTGTACTGGTTATTAATTGATGAAGATGCCGATGTTCTGTGGCCGAAACTAAAAGACTTCTGGGCAAATGAAGGAATAGAAATAGAGCGAGATGAGCCCTTGCTTGGCTTTATGGAAACAACATGGATTAAAGAATATCAGAAAACCAGAGATGCAGGTTTTTATAGCAGGATGCTAAGTTCCTTTTCACCGGATGTGCTTGATAAATTCCGTATGCGCGTAGAACGTGTCAAAGGTCAAAAACAGACGCGACTATATATAAGTCACAGAGGCAAGGAAATTGTAGTTGTTGATGACGTTAGTCGCTGGTTTAGAAAAGATACTGATAAAGCATTGGAAAAAGAATTACTCTATCGCTTTGTTTTATTTTCAGGATTGAGCAAAGAAAAAACAGAAGACGTTTTTGCAGCGTATAACGCCTATCAAAGCAGAATACATATTATCGATGGTACATCAGATTATCGTGTGACAGGACGAACAGATTTTGTCTGGCGGCGTTTAATGCACGCGCTTGATCGTTTAGGTGTAGAAATAAAAAATAAAAATAAAAACAATGGCGAAGTCGAAGTGCTGGTTAAAAATATAGCGGATAAGTTTGTAGAACAGGAAGTAGAAAGACCTCGTTATATTGATCCAGAAGATGAAGATTCAAATAATGAAGAGACAGCAACAGCAAAAGAAGAATCTGAATCGGGCTGGCTTTCAGGAATGTTTTCTGATGATAAAAACAGACAGGTTGAAGTTTTTGTAAAACTTGAACCCATAAATAACTCAACACGTCTGCAACTGACTTTAGCAGAAGGCAAAGAAATAGAATCTGGAATTCCTGGGCGATTCAGGGATGGTCTGGTTAATTTATTAAAGTAGCGGTTTAAGATCAAAATCTGCTTTGTTTTTTATTGTAGGAGCGGCTTTAGCCGCGACAGATGTGAAACTTCATCATCGCGGCTAAAGCCGCTCCTACAAAAGATATATCCAGACTTATATAAATTAAGAAATAAAAAAGTACCTTTAGCAGGTGCTTTTTTATTGTCACAGTACACTAGTTAAAACTATGCACTTTTAGTGCAGGACTTTAGTGTTTTTATGTCATCCCGAGTGCAGTCGAGGGATCTTGATCTTTATAATGCCAGATCCCTCGACTGCGCTCGGGATGACAAAATAAAAGTATTTCAGAATTTAAGAGTTTTTTTGATACTGGTAAAATGATTTTCAATCGTTATTAAAGCAAACTATGGACTTTCAGTTCATAGTTGTTGAGTTTTATATTACGTCGATATATTAAAAGCCAACTTCGGCTAAAATTTATAGTGTTTTATCTTTATGAATTAAAGCATAAGCAGAATGATTATGAATAGATTCAAAGT
>CAZFUY010000152.1:0-4295 GCA_964522445.1 uncultured Thiotrichaceae bacterium
AAAACTGAAACTGTAGATTACTATAATTCGAATAGCCGTTCTCCATATAATGATTTTGAAATAAGGCCAACAATGATGTTGGCTGGTTATAATCGTAAAGATGTTTTTGATTTAATAAATAGAGGTGTGGCGGCTGATTATAGTCGGCCTGTTGGGCAGGCATATTTGCTAAGTACATCAGATAAAGAACGCAATGTGCGCTCAATTATTTACCCGCATATAGCAAAAAACTTTAGTAAAATAATAGATGTGAATATAGAAAATAAAGATTATTTATCAGATAAGTTAGATGTTTTATTTTATTTTACAGGCTTGAAGAAAGTAGATGGTATTGGCAGTAATTATTTTTTGCCAGGAGCTATAGCGGATCATTTAACCTCAACAGGTGGAGTGCTTTTTGGTGGTAAGCAAATGAGTGTGCTTAGATGGCTTGAGGCAGGCGTGACAGGTTCATATGGCACAGTAGTAGAACCCTGTAATTTTTTAGGCAAGTTTCCCAATCCAGCTATCGTAATAAAAAATTACCTAAGTGGAGGCACTCTGATTGAAGCTTACTGGAAAAGCGTAAAAATGCCAGGTCAGGGGTTGTTTATTGGTGAGCCACTTGCGTCACCTTATAAAGGCTGTAATTTAAAGTTAAGTAGTAAAGGTCAATTTGAGTACACAAAAAAACACCCCAAAAATTATGTGCTTAGGTTAAGTGAAAATTGTCACTAAATTTTTGTAATCTCAGTAAATATGAGATTTTAATGTAAGAAGAAAATAATATGAACGTAGTAATGGTCGGTTCAGGCTATGTGGGTCTGGTGTCAGGTGCATGTTTTGCTGAATTTGGCGCAAATGTTATTTGTGTTGATAAAGATAAATCTAAAATAGACTCGTTACTGTCTGGTGGTATTCCAATTTATGAACCAGGCCTTGATGATCTGGTAAAGCGTAATGTGGATTCTGGGCGTTTAGGTTTTTCAATTGAGCTAGAAGCAGCGATAAAACAGGCGGATTTAATCTTTATTGCAGTTGGTACGCCTACACGGCGTGGCGATGGTCATGCTGATTTGCAATATGTATATGCCGCAGCGGAAGAAATTGCTGGTTATTTAAACGGCTACACAGTTATTGTAGATAAATCAACAGTGCCAGTGGGTACTGCGCGTCAGGTTTCCCGAATTATTAGCAAAACAAATCCTGATGCGGATTTTGATGTGGCTTCTAACCCTGAGTTTCTTAGAGAAGGTTCAGCGATTGGCGATTTTATGCGCCCAGACCGTGTTGTATTAGGCGTGGAATCGGAAAGAGCAGAAGCACTATTAAGAGAACTGTATCGGCCAATAAATTTAATAGAAGCCCCCATTCATGTAACAAATCTTGAAAGTGCAGAATTAATTAAGTATGCGGCTAATGCTTTCCTTGCAACTAAAATCAGTTTTATAAATGAGATTTCACAGTTGTGTGAGAAAGTAGGCGCAGATGTTCATTCAGTTGCAAAAGGTATGGGGCTGGATGGTCGTATTGGCAAAAAGTTTTTACATGCAGGTCCTGGTTATGGTGGTTCCTGTTTTCCCAAAGATACACTGGCCTTAATTCGTATTGCACAGGAGCATGGTGCATCAAGCAGAATAGTTGAGTCAGTTGTTGAAGTTAATGCATCACAAAAAGCACGCATGGTTTCAAAAATAAGAGATGCGTTAGGTGGTTCAGAATCAGATAAAACTATTGCAGTATTAGGTTTAACCTTTAAACCAGAAACAGATGATATGCGTGATTCGCCATCACTGGCAATTTTGCCTGCATTAGTCGATAAAGGTGCTCATGTAAAAGCACATGATCCCGAAGGCGTTAAAGAGGCACAAAAATTATTACCCGATTCCATTAAATATTGCGAAACTATAGATGATGCAATAAAAGATGCAGATGCTGTAGTACTGATGACTGAATGGAATCAGTACCGAGGTCTGGATTTAGAGCATGTTAAGAGTCTAATGAAAGGCGATGTATTTGTTGATCTACGTAATGTATATGAAAATGGATTAATGGAAAAACATGGTTTTAAATATTACTGTGTAGGTCGTTAACATTAAGGTGAAGGTGTCATCCCGAGCGCAGTCGAGGGATCTTGAGGTGCATAGATTAAGATCCCTCGACTGCGCTCGGGATGACAAATAGAAATAATAAGCCATTTATTATTGAAGTAACTTTGACTCCGACACCTGATTGATAAAAGATAAAGAAAAAACAATACTGTAGGTTGGGTTGCGCTTTTTAACCCAACAAAATAAAAGGTAAACAAGATGAAAATTCTAGTAACAGGTGCAGCAGGTTTTATAGGCATGCACCTGTCAAAAAGACTACTCGAAAGAGGTGATGAAGTTGTCGGTATAGATAACTTAAATGATTATTATGATGTACAACTAAAGCATGATCGTTTAAAGCGTCTCGAAGGTTTTGATAAATTTACATTTATTAAAATGGATATGGCCGATAGAGAAGCCATGGCAGAATTATTTAAAGAACAGCAGTTTAATCGAGTAATGAACCTGGCTGCACAGGCAGGGGTTCGCTATTCATTAAAAAATCCACATGCTTATGTCGATAGTAATCTTGTTGGTTTTGTAAATGTTCTTGAAGGCTGCCGTCATAATGATGTAGAACATCTTGTCTATGCGAGTAGCTCCAGTGTATATGGTGCAAATACAGACATGCCATTTAGTGTTCACCATAATGTAGATCATCCTGTTAGCCTGTATGCGGCAACTAAAAAATCCAGTGAATTAATGGCTCATACCTATAGCCATTTATATGGATTGCCAACAACAGGGCTGAGATTTTTTACAGTGTATGGCCCATGGGGTCGGCCTGATATGTCGCCATCACTTTTTGCTGGTGCAATATTAAGAAACGAACCTATTAATGTATTCAATGATGGAAAGATGCAGCGAGACTTTACCTACATTGACGATATTGTCGAAGGTGTAGTTCGAGTTATAGATAAAGTAGCTGAGCCTAATCCAGACTTTGATACAGGTAAGTCAGACCCGGCAACAAGCTATGCGCCTTATCGAGTTTACAATATTGGTAACAATGAACCCGTGCAGTTAATGGAGTTTATCGAAACCATAGAAAAGGCAGTGGGCAAGAAAGCAGAAAAAAATATGATGGGAATGCAGGATGGTGATGTAGTTGCAACCTATGCGGATATTGATGCATTGATTGAGGCAGTTGGATTTAAACCATCGACTCCCCTGAACGAAGGTATACAAAAATTTGTAGACTGGTATAAAGGTTATCATAACTAGAGACCTTTGCACGAATAAAAATTATTTTAATAATTACCCGTTTTATCGTCATTCCTGCATGCTTCTAGCAGGAATCCAGTGTTTTTGGATTAAAGTTACTGGATCCCTGCTTAAAAGCATACTGGGATGATAAAAAAATATTTTGTGAAAAGCTCTTAATTAAACATTTAAACCACGTCCTAATGGCGTGGAAGTGGTTTTAGGCTATGGCATTAAGAAAAGCCTGTCATCCCCGAATGCTTCTAGCGGGAATGACGAAGTATATGTTGGTTTTTTCTGCGCCCTTATAGGGCGAGATCAAAACCACGTTCTTAGAGCGTGGATATTTACTAATAGAAAACTCCCTCACCCTTAACAGGAGAGAGAGTGTTGGGGGAAGAGCATGCTTTTATGCAAACACCTCAAACAATTAAAAATATGGAGAGAATATTGATCATTCCAGTAATACTATCGGGCGGTTCAGGTACAAGATTATGGCCGCTATCAAGAGCCTTAAGGCCAAAGCAACTGCTTTCACTGGTATCTGATTCAACCATGATTCAGGACACAGTGTCTCGTCTTAATGGCATAGAAAACCTTGCAGCACCCATTATTGTTTGCAATGAAGAACACCGATTTATGATTGCTGAACAAATGCGAGAAATAGATATTAACCCTTCGGCAATTATTCTTGAGCCTTTTGGCAGAAACACTGCACCTGCTGTTGCCATATCGGCAATAAAAGCAAGTGAGATAGCCAAAGAAACAGGCGAAGATGCAGTTATACTGGTGTTGCCTGCTGATCATGTTATTCAAAACATAAAAGCTTTTCATGAAGCAGTGGCTACAGGCTACCAGGCGGCAATGGATAATAAACTGGTGACTTTTGGTGTTATTCCTGATTCACCCGAAACAGGTTATGGCTATATTAAATCAGGTGATGCTGTAGATAATCACGCTGATGTGCGAAAAGTTGAACAATTTGTAGAAAAACCAGATAAACAAACAGCAGAGTCTTATATC
>CAZFUY010000153.1:0-4226 GCA_964522445.1 uncultured Thiotrichaceae bacterium
CTCTTAAATTATGAAACATTTTTTTTATGTCATCCCGAGCGCAGTCGAGGGATCTGGCATTATAAAGATCAAGATCCCTCGACTGCGCTCGGGATGACATAAAAACACTAAAGTCTTGCACTAAAAGTGCATAGTTTTAACTAGCGTACTGGGACAATAAAGGAAAAAATGCAAATAACAGTAACAGCATTAATAATATTATGTTTGTAGGCAGATATAAAAATTTGTGTGTATTTGCGTTTTTTTTCTTTATATCTTTTATGGTATTTAAAAATGAGGTTTAAATGAACGATACAGAATTTAATCAGGGCTTAATGGGGTTTTTAGAATTATCACCCACGCCCTTTCATGCTGTGCAGCAAATGACTGGGCGAATGGAATATATGGGCTATAGACAGCTTTTTGAATCGGAACAATGGAAACTGGAAAAAGGACAGGCTTATTATGTGACTCGAAATGACTCGTCCATAATTGCTTTTAAAATGGGTAAAAAAGCGTTAACTGAGACAGGTATTAAAATGATCGGAGCGCATACTGATAGCCCCTGTCTAAAAGTAAAGCCACAACCTGAAATAGTAAAAAAAGGTTATTTTCAACTGGGTGTTGAAGTCTATGGTGGTGTGTTACTTAACCCCTGGTTTGATCGTGATCTTTCATTGGCAGGCCGTGTAAATTATCTGGATACAGATGGTAAGATAAATCAGTTACTGGTTAATTTTGAAAATCCAGTCGCTGTAATTCCCAGCCTGGCTATTCATCTTGATCGAGAAGCGAATAAAGATCGTACAATTAATTCACAGAAAGACATACCCCCCATTTTGCTGAAATTGCCTAATGATGATAAGCCTGATTTTAAACAAATGCTTTTGCAGTTAATGCAAAAACAATGTGATGTTTGTGATGCAGAGGAAGTGCTGGATTATGAGTTAAGTTTTTATGATGTACAGCCGCCTGCTTATATTGGTTTGCATCAGGATTTTATTGCATCGGCTCGACTGGATAATTTATTAAGTTGTTATACGGGATTAATGAGTTTATTAGAGTCGTCTGAAGATATAACCAGTTTACTGGTTTGTAATGATCACGAAGAAGTGGGTAGCGCATCATCCAGTGGCGCACAGGGGCCATTCTTAAAATCAGTGCTTGAGCGTATAGCCGGAACAGGTGAAATACTGACCCGAGTGATTGATAAATCTATGATGATTTCAACGGATAATGCACATGCTGTTCATCCTAATTTTGTAGATAAGCATGATGATAATCACGGGCCAATAATAAATCAGGGGCCTGTTATAAAAACAAATGCCAATCAACGTTATGCTTCAAATAGTGAGACCAGCGCAATTTTTAAATATCTGTGTAAAAAAGTGGACGTGCCTGTACAGTCTTTTGTTGTTAGAAGTGACATGGCCTGTGGTAGCACAATAGGCCCCATAACAGCGAGTGAAATAGGTGTTAAAACACTGGATGTAGGCGTACCAACATTTGCGATGCATTCTATAAGAGAGCTTGCAGGCTATTGGGATGCTTTTTATCTTTACAGAGTTTTAAAAGAATTTTATGCAGGCTAATCATAAGGCTATCTGAGAAACGCATGGAATATTTAAATTAATATGAAAAAACCATTTGCAGAATCATGTGAACAAAATAAACAGCCGATACTTAAAGTATTAAAAGAAGTTTTTAATAAGCAGGGTAATTTATTAGAAATTGGCAGTGGTACAGGCCAGCATGCGGTATATTTTTCTGAACATCTGCCACATCTTTTATGGCAACCCACTGAAATGGAAGATCAAATAGCAGGTATGAAATTATGGATGCAGGATGTTCAGCATTATCGAATAAAAAAACCTGAAATTCTGAATGTCTGTGATGATAACTGGTTTTATGATGAAATGGATTATATTTTTACAGCCAATACAACACATATTATTTCATGGTCGACTGTTTTGTCTATGTTTAAAGGCATTGGTAAAGTTTTAAAACAGGGTGGTTTGTTTGCGCAATATGGGCCATTTAATTATGGTGGTGAGTTTACCAGTGAAAGTAATGCGAGTTTTGATCAATGGTTAAAAGATCGAGATCCTGTCAGTGGCATTAGAAATTTTGAAGATTTAGTTTTATTGGCAAAAGAAAGCAATATGATATTGCATGCAGATTATGAAATGCCGGCTAATAATCGGATACTGGTTTGGCGGAAAAGAGGTTCGTAATGTCTTAAGTTATTCATAAGCAGACATCGTTCGATTGATTATGCCTGGGGACAGACCTCGCTTTTTGAGCTCTGTCCCCCTCGAAGTGACTATATAATCACGACTCCGTACAGCTTGAGTGGTATCACAACGGGGACGGAGCGCAAACAGCGCGGTCCATCCCCAGGCAAATCAGTTTTGTAATCTTTCTTTAAAACATCCGCAACAGGATATTTGGATACATTGACTTCAGGTTTTCCAGAAGGGTTTTATTTAACTCGATTCATATCTACATCTTTCAGAAAAGCATTAATATTACTAACCACCTGGCGGCAAAGTTTTCGTGTGGTTTCGGGGTTATTGGGAAATAGCCCGGGTGTATTACAAACCTTAATGCCTCTTTCCTCCGCTGCTTCCAGATCAATATGATCATATGATTCGCCAGCTGCAACAATCATTTTAAGTTTGAATGATTTTTCAATAATAGTCCTGTTAACAGGTTCGGCTGCAGAAACTATGACTTCAGCTCGCCAGCATCGAATAACTGCCTCTTCAGTGTCAAGATCAGGGAATTGCTCCCAGCCATAACGGGTAAGGTTGAGTGAGGGAAAATCAGCTTCACCAGCAATATTGTTACTATCCATTACTACAACAATCATATTTTTTAACAGCTTTAAAATTCTAAGAAGTGACTATTATAATAATTAAGGACATATTTATATACATCACTTAAGATATAGGTATCACTATAACGTATTAGCAAGAAAAACAATGAAGAATATAAAAAAATCAAACAAATTAGCGCAAGTTTGTTACGACATTCGTGGGCCAGTATTGCAAGAAGCCAAAATGTTAGAGGAAGAAGGGCATCGTATTACCAAGCTTAATATTGGTAATCCAGCTGCATTTGGACTTGAAGCACCGGATGAAATTATTCAGGATGTGATTCATAACTTAGCTAACTGTCAGGGCTATAGTGACTCAAAAGGTGTTTATACTGCGCGTAAAGCGGTTATGCAATATTGTCAGCAAACGCAGGTTAATGATGTAGAGATTGAAGATATATTTCTTGGTAATGGTGTGAGTGAGCTTATTGTTATGTCCACGCAGGCATTAATGAATAATGGGGATGAGATGTTAATTCCTGCACCTGATTATCCCTTATGGACAGCCGCTGTTAGTTTATCTGGTGGAAAACCCGTGCACTATTTATGTGATGAAGCCAATGAATGGCAGCCTGATATTGAAGATATTGAAAGCAAAATTACTAAGCAAACTCGTGGCATTGTGATTATTAATCCAAATAATCCAACTGGTGCGGTTTATTCGAAAGACATTCTGTTAAAAATTATTGACCTGGCTCGTAAACATAATCTTATTATTTTTGCCGATGAAATATATGACAAAATAATTTACGATGGTGTTAAACATATCACAATGGCATCACTTGCTGATGATGTGCTGTTTATTAGCTTCAATGGCTTATCAAAAACATATCGGGTTGCTGGTTTTCGTGCAGGCTGGATGGTGATTTCAGGCGCTAAGCATTTAGCCACCGATTACATTGAAGGATTAGAGCTGCTGGCTTCCATGCGATTATGTTCAAACGTGCCGGGGCAACATGCAATCCAGACATCATTAGGTGGTCGTCAAAGTATCGAAGAATTAATTACTCCTGGCGGACGTTTATATGAGCAGCGTTTGTATGCCTGGGAAATGGTTAATCAACTCCCTGGTGTATCCTGTATAAAACCTAAAGGTGCATTATATTTATTTCCAAAGTTAGATCCTGACATGTACCCCATTAAGGATGATGAAAAATTTGTGCTGGATTTATTAGTACAGGAAAAAATATTGCTGGTACAGGGCACAGCATTTAACTGGCCTGAACCGGATCATTTTCGTATTGTGTATTTACCAAGAAAAGAAGATATGGAACCTGTGTTTGAGCGCATGGATCATTTTTTAAGAAATTATAAAATCTAGGGATACTCTGATCAAGTCTGATTATTTTACGCTGGCTAAAATGGTTTG
>CAZFUY010000154.1:0-3951 GCA_964522445.1 uncultured Thiotrichaceae bacterium
GGCTATAAGGTTGTTATGGCGCCGGGCTTTTAAAGTTGATATATGTCAACTTATGGATTGTCCGATGAGCTTTAATAAAAACCTCCCCTATAATCCTTGAACAGCAGAAAGCCTGTAGGCGACGCTCTTTAAAAATAAGAAAAAATAATCAAAAAAGGAAAGGATATATTTATGCACGTGTGCCCCCCTTCTGTGTCAAATGCTGAGTTACATCAGCTCTCATTAATGTCACATCTTAGTAATATTCAGCTCAATAAAATACAGAAAACAATGAAACTTGTTTGTTTAAATGCTGGTGAGCATTTATTTGAACATGGAGAGGATGCTGAGAAATTTTATTTAGTTCGTTCAGGTCAGATAAAGTTATATCGAGTGTCTATGGAGGGTAGTGAGCGCGTTATTGATGTTATTCAGCCGGGACAGATATTTGCAGAAAATTTTTTATTTCTGGAAAAAGGAAAATATCCATTTGGCGCAGAAGCACTTATCAATACAGAGTTACTGGCATTTGATTTCAAAACATTTCGAATCATACTCGAAGAATCAAAACATACCTGCTTTAAGTTAATGTCTGATATGAGTTCGTGTTTGCATCAGTATTTAGATCAGGTTGATTATCTAACGCTGCAAAATGCCAGTTTTAGATTAATAAATTATCTGTTACATCAGGTTCCTGATGATCATTGTTCTGATGAGGCATGTGTAATACAGTTAAAGACGACCAAAAATATTATTGCTTCCAGTCTGTCTATTCAGCCAGAAACTTTTTCACGTATTCTGAGAACACTTAAAAACCGTAAACTTATAGAGGTTAAAGGTAAGATGATTACCATTCATGATATCAATCAGCTTAAAGAAATGGCGGCTTAAAAACTGTTTATCTTTCAAGCCGTTTAAATGAATTGTTATGGCATTTAGGGCAGGCAGGAATGTGGCCAGTTGTATTAAAGTGAATCATCTGGCCGCAGGTCTCGCAGATTAATGAGCCGGGACCTGTTACTTCTCCGGTATTATAGTTAATGAGTTCGCATTTTGGATGAGATAGTTCTTCCAGCTCCAAGCGAGTTTTATCAGCGACAGATAAAAATAATTCCAATACTTTTTGTTCAATAATATTAATATCTAATAGCAGCCATTCGCTGAACTCATGGCTGGTTTCCATCAGATATTCTGCTGCGTCGTTTATGTCACGTTTAATATAATTACCAATTTCTTCTGCTTCCTCCATACTGATTTCACCCAGGTGAATGGCCTGTTTTTTGGCCATATCAATGGATTTCTGTAATGTAGGAACTGTATTGGCTTCAGTACTTTCTATGGAATCTTTAATTCGAGCCATCATCTGGTTATAGGCTTCTACCAGAGAATTATCATCGTGCTTATGGGTGGGGGACATTAATACTACCTCTTTAATACAGCTGTTGAGTTTCCTTGCTCAGGTTACTGTTGTATCCTTCTAACCTTTTTATAGCTCACTCTGTTGGAATCTGTGTGAATCAAGTAAATAACATGCAAGAAAATTACAATCCTCTGGAAATTGAACAGCAAGTTCAGGAATACTGGCAGGAAAATCAATCATTTAAGGCGGTTGAAGATACTGATCGAGAAAAGTTCTACTGTCTGGCTATGTTTCCTTACCCCAGTGGCCGTCTGCATATGGGGCATGTGCGTAACTACACCATTGGTGATGTGATTTCACGTTATCAACGTATGCAGGGTAAAAATGTATTACAGCCTATGGGCTGGGATGCTTTTGGTTTGCCAGCGGAAAATGCTGCCATTAAAAACAAAGTTGCTCCTGCCAAATGGACTTATGAAAATATTGATTACATGCGTGGTCAGTTGCAACGATTAGGTTTTGCCTATGACTGGGATCGTGAGCTTGCGACCTGCCGTCCTGAATATTACAAATGGGAACAATGGCTATTTACCCAGCTTTATAAAAAAGGACTGGTTTATAAAAAAAATGCAGTCGTGAACTGGGATCCAGTTGATCAGACTGTTCTGGCGAATGAACAGGTTATTGATGGTCGTGGCTGGCGCTCAGGTGCTCTGGTTGAGCGAAAAGAAATTCCGCAGTGGTTTATGAAGATCACTGACTATGCTCAGGAATTACTCGATGAAACAGATAAGCTTGATGGCTGGCCTGAGCAGGTGCGCACTATGCAGCGTAACTGGATTGGTCGTTCTGAAGGTGTTGAATTGCAATTTGAAGTTGCAGGTGAAGATCCACTCACTGTTTATACCACACGACCAGATACCTTAATGGGCGTTACTTATGTCGCTGTCGCGGCAGAACATCCACTGGCATTAAAAGCAGCTCAATCAAACGAACAACTAAAACAGTTTATAGCTAACTGTAAAACCAGCAAAGTTGCCGAAGCGGATCTGGCTACTATGGAAAAGCTGGGCATGGATACAGGGCTTAAAGCGATTCATCCAGTTACTGGTGAACAGGTGCCTGTGTGGACAGCAAATTTTGTACTGGCTGATTATGGTTCGGGTGCGGTTATGTCAGTACCGGCTCATGACCAACGTGATTATGAATTTGCTAAAAAATATGGACTGGACATTAAACAGGTTATTTACCCTCTAAATAATGAAGATGTCGATATAGATAAGCAGGCTTTTACAGAAAAAGGCGAGTTAAAAAATTCTGGCCAGTTTGATGGTAAAACATCACAACAGGCATTTGATGCTATTGCAGAATTTCTAAGCACACAGGGTAAAGGCGAAAAACAGATTAATTTCCGCCTGCGTGACTGGGGTGTGTCGCGTCAACGTTATTGGGGCACGCCAATCCCAATTATTAATTGTGATAGCTGTGGTTCAGTGCCTGTGCCAGAAGATCAGCTACCTGTGACTCTGCCAGAAGATGTTGCTTTTGGTGAAGATGTTGGTTCGCCCATTAAAAAAATGCCAGCGTTTTATGAAACTACATGCCCTAAATGTGGCGGCAAAGCGGAAAGAGAAACGGATACATTTGATACTTTCTTTGAATCCTCCTGGTATTACGCCCGTTTTACCTGCCCGGATGCAGATAGCATGTTAGATGATCGAGCTAATTACTGGTTATCTGTAGATCAATATATTGGTGGTATCGAGCACGCCGTCTTACATTTACTTTATGCGCGTTTCTTTCATAAATTAATGCGTGATGTGGGGCTGGTAAAAACAGATGAGCCGTTTAAAAACTTACTGACACAGGGCATGGTGTTAAAAGATGGCACCAAGATGTCCAAGTCAAAAGGCAACACGGTTGATCCGCAAGGTTTAATTGAAAAATATGGCGCAGATACTGTGCGCTTGTTTACTATGTTTGCAGCGCCACCCGAGCAGTCTTTAGAGTGGGCTGATTCGGGTGTGGATGGTGCGTCACGTTTTCTTAAACGTTTATGGAAGCAGGTGTTTACTCATGTATCTGCGGGCAAAACAGTTGCCCTAGATAAAGACAGTTTGAATGATAAACAGAAAGCCGTTCGATTAAAACTTCATGAAACCATTAAAAAAGTCACCGATGATATAGATCGCCGTCATACATTTAATACCGCTATTGCGGCTGTTATGGAGCTGATGAATGAACTGGCGAAATTTGATGATACAACGGATCAGGGTCGAGCCGTTATGCACGAAGCTCTGGAGGCTATTGCCTTAATGTTGTCGCCTATTGCTCCCCATATTTGTCATCATCTATGGCAGCAGTTAGGGCACGATGCCGTTGTTATTAATGAAGCATGGCCTGTATTAGATGAGTCTGCATTGGTTAAAGATAGCCTTGAATTAGTTGTGCAGGTGAATGGGAAATTACGTGCAAAAATTAAAGTATCTGCAGATGCAGATAAAGATGTCATTGAGCAAACTGCACTGGCTGATGAAAATGTTAAAGCTCATACTGAGGGTAAAACAGTACGCAAAGTTATTGTTGTGCCGGGTCGATTAGTTAATGTGGTG
>CAZFUY010000155.1:0-3855 GCA_964522445.1 uncultured Thiotrichaceae bacterium
GTTTCTATTGCATATAATTCTGGTGAAACGCTGCTGTCATTATTAAATGACATTCTGGATTTTTCAAAAATTGAAGCAGGAAAATTAGACCTTGAAGTTATACCATTTAACCTGCAGCAACTTATTAAAGAACTAAATATTTTATTGCATAAAAAAGCAGAAGAGAGAAAAGTAACATTAGTTAGTGACATTGATAAAAAGCTGGCGCCGGTTATCAAAGGTGATCCTGTAAGAATCAGGCAGATATTAACTAACCTGATGACTAATGCAATTAAGTTTACTGAAAATGGGGAAGTTAAGGTAAAAATAACAGTGCTTGACGGAGATAAAAAATCAACGCGATTACGCATTGAAGTTATTGATAGTGGAATAGGTATACCCGAGGAAGCACAAAGAAAATTATTTAATTCATTTACTCAGGCGGATGGTTCAACAACACGAAAATATGGTGGCACGGGTTTGGGGCTGGCTATTGTCAGGCAATTAGTAACTATAATGCATGGCCGTTTAGGTGTGGAAAGTGAGCCTGGAAAAGGCTCATGCTTCTGGGTAGAGATTGCGTTTGAAGTTATAGACGGCGTATTGTTAGAAGAGAAAAAATCCAGAATTAAAATAGAGGCTGATTTATCTGGAAAAGTCTTACTGGTTGAAGATAATCCTGTTAATCAGGTTGTGGCTAAGAAAATGCTTGAGAAACTGGGCATTACTTTTGAAGTGGCAAACAATGGACAGGAAGCAGTGGATCGCTTAGAAAAAAAGCATGAGTTTGATATTG
Organism: uncultured Thiotrichaceae bacterium; assembly: GCA_964522445.1. GTDB lineage: Bacteria > Pseudomonadota > Gammaproteobacteria > SZUA-229 > SZUA-229 > CAZFUY01. The sequence goes on from CAZFUY010000155.1 coordinate 776, forward strand.
TCCTAATGGATTGTCAAATGCCTGTTTTGGATGGCTATGCTGCGACGGGTGAAATTCGTAACAGGGAACAACAGAAAGATATTAAAAGAATACCTGTTATTGCAATGACAGCAAATGCAATGGAAGGTGATAGAGAAAAATGTATTGCAGCAGGTATGGATGATTATATTGCCAAGCCTGTAAAACTTGTTGAAATTAAAGCGGTACTTCATGAATGGCTGAATAAATAATATTTTTATTAATCAAAGCACTGTATTATGTGCGGGTCTATTAATTCATAAACACATCAATGTCTGGTTACAATACACAACTTAACTGGTATAAACGCAAACGTTCTATTACGTTAAATATTCCTGATGAAATTATTTACTGGTTATTTGATCCATCGTCACTAACAGAAAGAATTATTAAGAATTGTAGTGGGAAATTTCGCGTTCACCTTATCTCTCAAAAACGGACAACGCCTACGCCTGATGAAATTAGAGTGCTGGGATTGCGTTATCGCAGTCATGCGATTATTCGTCAGGTAATTTTATATTGTGATGATACTCCCTGGGTATATGCGCGTTCAGTTATTCCGGTGACAACACTAAAAGGCCCTCTGCGTCGTTTGGGAAAGTTGGGTAATAAACCGTTAGGTGCAATACTTTTCTCGGATCGTTCTATTGAGCGAGGAGAAGTTGAAATAACTTCAATGAATTCATCGCAGAAAAATTATAAATGGACTGAATATAAAGGTACTGACGTAATATGGGGGAGGCGATCTATCTTTAAGCAGGGACGAAAAAAATTGTTAGTAAGTGAGTTTTTTCTGCCAGGTATTTTTTAGCATGTGTTTCTGGTTGCCTGTTTTATGTTTAATAGAAAAAAGAACTGATCTCTAAAATAATAAAAAAGATCAGTTCGTGTGATATTTATTTAACTAGTTTAACTTTCTTAATTACAACCTGTGTTTGTGGAACATCGCTTGGGAACATGCCACCAGAGCCCGTTTCAATTCCTTCAATACTGTCCACAACATTCATGCCCTTAATCACTTTTCCAAAAACAGTGTAGCCCCAGCCATTCATTGATTTTCTGGTGAAATTTAATGGTCTGTTATTGGCGGTGTTAATAAAAAACTGGGATGTTGCTGAATGAGGTGCGCCTCTACGTGCCATTGCTATAGTGCCGCGATTATTTTTTAAGCCATTAAAGGCTTCGTTGGGAACTTCTTTATGTGTTGATTTTCGGTCATAGTCTTTAGTGAAGCCGCCACCCTGGATCATAAAACCTTTGATCACTCGGTGATAAATGGTGTCATTATAAAAACCTTCGTTGGCATAGCGCAGGAAATTTTCAACTGTTTTAGGTGCTTTTTCAGGATAAAGCTCAAGCTCTATTGTGCCCATTGTGGTTTCCATGCGAACAATTGTTTTGTCAGCTGCAAATGATGTTGTAGATAAAATCATACACATAAATGCAATAATAATTTTTTTCATGGTTGAGTCCTATAATTTAGCGTTAGTTTTTAATGGTAATTATTTTTAAAAATAATTTTATTAATTCATTCACAAGATCATCAATTGAAAGTTCATTGAATTGATCTGTTGTTTGCAGACATTTTAATAATAAAACTTCTCGAATAACACCCTGATACATTAAAGCTGCTGCTTTTACATTAACGGGTTCTATCTTGCCCTGATTTTGAAGCTCGGCAAGGTTGTACTCGATATAATCGGTAAAACTTTTCCAGCGGTTCAGAAAAAATTCTCGGCTGGCATCACTGCCTTCAAGCTGGCTGTGCATTTCCATTTTTAGTAAATCAGGATGATTAACAATGCTATCAACAAATACGCGAGTCATAGAGCGTAATACTGTTTCAAAACCTGTGTCTTCATCAACTACTGCATCTACATAGCTTTCTCGCGTACATGAAAACTCATGCAGAACGGCTTCGTATAATTCTTCTTTGGAAGTAAAGTGACGATAAAGAATGGCAGGGCTAACACCTACTTCTTTTACAATTTCATCAATTGAAACGCCGTGAAATCCGCTTTGGGCGAATAAACGTTTAGCAACTTCTATGATTGTTGCGCGGCGTTTTTCTGCGGACAGGCGTTGAGTCACTGTGATTGTTCCTGATTAAATTCTTATAGCATTTTTTCTATGCAAAAAAAAACAGGCATCGGAAAACCGACACCTGTTTTTATCAAATGCGAGATTAAGATTTCTTAATCAGGAATTCGAAAGCACCACCGGCTTCAGCACTAGACATAAGCTCATTGCCAGTTTGCTTGCAGAAAGCTTCAAAATCTTTTACAGAACCTGGGTCAGTTGCAATAATTTTTAAAACCTGGCCAGATGATAACTCACCAATTGCTTTTTTGGCACGAAGGATTGGAAGTGGGCAGTTTAAACCTTTTGCATCTAATTCAGCGTCGAAACTCATGAGTCTCTCCTATATTTAAAGTGATAATAAAAAAATTATAAGATCTTGTTAGTGATCGTTCACTTACCATACGAGTTCATGGCTATTTTGTCAATATTAAAGCAGATCTATTCGACAGAATGTGACAAAATGGGGTGAAATAAAATACAATTATTGGATATATATCAATTGCTTATGGGTAAATCCTCTTTGTTAGACGATCGTCTGTGTTTTTGTGGTAGCAACAAAAAATTAGAAAATTGTTGCTCACCTATTATTTCTGGAGAAAGGAAAGCGGTAACGGCTGAGGCATTAATGAGGTCACGTTATACGGCTTATGTGCTTGAAAATACGGAATATTTATTAGATAGCTGGCATCCTGAAACAAGGCCAGAAACACTGAGCATCCAGCCAGGGATTATTAACTGGTTGGGTTTATCTATTAAATACCTGAAGAATGGGAATTCAGGGGATATAGCAGGCCGCGTGGAGTTTATTGCAAAATATGAGCAAAAAGGTATAAACGGTGAAGTACATGAAAATAGTCGTTTTATATTTGAGCAGGGTTGCTGGTTTTATATTGATGGGGATTTAATAACCCGAAAAGCAGGAAGAAATGATCCCTGTCCCTGTGGTAGTGGTAAAAAATATAAAAAGTGTTGCAGGGGAA
>CAZFUY010000156.1:0-3847 GCA_964522445.1 uncultured Thiotrichaceae bacterium
CAGTTTAGCGCCTTTATACCCTGAGTTTCTTGGCTGGATAGAGCTGGCCAAAGTCGCTAAACGAGGCCAGATTGACTGGCAACATCTTCAGGAAGGCATTTTTAACTGGCGTAAACGTTACCCGGAACACCCTGCAGCAAAAACATTTATCACCGAGTTAAGCAAAAAGCAGATTGAATTAATGGATCGGCCTACACATATCGCTGTTTTACTACCGCTAAGTGGCCGCTATGCTGAAATTGCCAGCTCAATTAGAGACGGCTTTATGAGCGCTTATTATCAACACCCTGATAAAACACTAAGACCCCAAATTTCTTTTATTAATACAGGAAAAAACCCGGCAGCTACCTGGAATTATTATCGCCAGGCCATTGACCAGGGTGCTGACTTTATTGTTGGGCCATTTCTAAAATCAGCTGTTAACAGATTGGCACAGGCCACAGAACTGGAAGCACCTACACTAACTTTAAATTACGCACTTAATCAGGCTGGCATGACAGGTAACTTATTCCAGTTTGGCCTGCTCCCCGAAGATGAAGCCCGACAAATTGCTGAACTGGCTTTTCGCCAGGGCAAACTAAACGCCGCACTATTAGTACCCAATGATGACTGGGGCGAACGATCACGCAATGCATTTCAACAACGTTTTGAAGAACTGGGTGGCTCAGTTATAAATTCAAAAACTTATGTACCAAATAAAAACGACTTTAAACGCCCCATACAGGATTTGCTAAACATCAGCCAGAGCCGAGCTCGTTATAGAAAATTAAAACGCCTATTAAAAACAAACCTTAAATTTACACCCTACCGTCGTCAGGATGTAGATATGATTTTTATGGCGGCAACACCTAAAGATGCACGTCAGTTAAAACCACAATTTAAATTTCACTATGCAGGTGAATTGCCCGTTTATGCCACGTCACTCGCATTTACTGGCAAACTGGACAAGCAGGCAGACAGGGATATAGACGACCTGTATTACTGTGATATGCCCTGGATTCTTAATCCACCAAACCGCTTAAAACAATCACTTATTAAGTACTGGCCAGAACAACAACGCTACACTCGTTTTTTTGCACTGGGCGCAGATGCCTACAACCTGATTCCTTTTCTTGGCAGGCTACAGGCTAAATCTTACGAACGATTCTCAGGGCAAACAGGCAATATTTATCTTGATCCATTTAATCGCTTACACCGTGAGTTACTTTGGGCACAATTTATACGCGGCGTTCCCACATTAATTGATATAAATAAATTACCGGAAAGTATCTCTATTGAAACTGGAATTCATCAGCAACAACAAAGCCTGTAAAGGTCAGCATGCTGAACAAATAGCCTGTGAATATTTACAACAACAGGGGCTTACTCTAATCGATAGAAACTACTATTGTCGTCTGGGTGAAATTGACCTGGTAATGGAACATAATGACACTCTGGTTTTTGTTGAGGTGCGCTACCGTAAAAACAATCTTTTTGGTGGCGCAAAAGAAAGTGTAACCTACAAAAAACAGAAAAAATTACAAAAAGCCGCCCTGCACTTTTTGCAAAAACATAAAAACAGAAATGCTCGTTTTGATGTTATTGCAATTACAGGCGAACACAAACAACAATCCTTTGAGTGGATACAAAACGCATTTTAATAACTATGAATTTATTAGACAGAATTGAAAAAAATTTCACCGATAGCATCGCCACAAAACAGGCCGCGCTATCTGTATTACAGAACCCTGTAGCATTAGCCGCTCAAATGATGACTCACTGTTTATTATCCGGCGGGAAAATACTCTCCTGCGGCAACGGAGGTTCGGCAGGTGATGCTCAACATTTTTCATCTGAAATGCTTAACCGTTTTGAAATGGAACGTCCCGGCCTGCCGGCCATGGCTTTAACCACAGACTCTTCCACCATCACATCTATCGCTAACGACTATGGTTATGACATTGTTTTTTCAAAACAGATTCAGGCACTGGGGCAAAGCGATGATATTTTACTCGCCATAAGTACCAGCGGTAACTCAGCAAATATTATTAATGCTATTAATGCTGCCCATGAACGCGGCCTGCATATTGTTGCTCTAACTGGAAAAGACGGTGGAAAAATAGCCGCCTGCCTAAATGCAGATGATATTGAAATACGCGTACCCTCAGAGTCAACTGCACGCATTCAGGAAGTGCATTTACTGGTTATCCATTGTTTATGTGATCTTATTGATCATCAGTTAATTGGCCAGTAAATAGATCCTGGATCAAACCAACTGTGAAATTAAAATTCTGACATTGTAGGAGCAGCTTTAGCCGCGATATTTATAAAAAATTTATCACGGCTAAAGCCGCTCCTACATTTACTTCGAACTATACAATAATGCAAACTACTTTCCTCAACTCTATAGAAGAAATTCTACCAGCCAGTTCAATCCTTACAGACAAAGCAGATTGCCTGACTTATGGTTATGACAACAGTCGCAGACAGGCACTGGCTGATGTTGTTGTCTTTCCTGAAACAGAACAACAAGTTATAGATATCGTTCGTTTGTGCAATGAACACAGCACACCACTCACGGCTCGTGGAAGAGGCACTGGCACTACAGGTGCAACTGTTCCTGTACAGGCGGGTGTTGTCATGTCATTTGAACACATGAATAAAATTATTAAAGTCGATGTAGATAACCGGGTCATAATTGTTCAACCCGGCGTAACCAATGAACAGGTACAGATAGCCGCCGAACAACATGGTTTTTTCTGGGCACCTGACCCCACAAGTTCAGCCTTTTGCACAGTAGGCGGCAATCTTGCATACAATTCAGCAGGCCCCCGTGCTGTCAAATATGGTACATGCAGAGAAAACACACTGGGCTTGCATGCAGTTAGCGGAAAAGGTGAACTTATAAAATGCGGCACTTATACAACGAAGGGAGTTGTAGGTTATGACTTCACACGATTAATTATCGGCTCTGAAGGCACGCTGGCCATTATTACTGAAGCCACACTAAAGCTTTTACCTAAGCCCAGTACAAAACGCACATTAAAAATAACCTATCAAACAATGGAGGCCGCAGCCAAAGCTGTTTCTAAAATAATGGCTCAACCCACCATACCCTGTGCGCTCGAATTTATGGACAGCAATGCCCTTAATATGATCAGAGATTATTCTCAGAGCAATCTGCCAGACAATATTGGCGCGATGCTAATGGTTGAAGTTGATGGCAACCATAATTATATAGAACACGCGGTAAATGATATTAATCGAGCCAGTAAAACAGAGGGTCATTTAGAAACAGAAGTTGCTCAAACAGAACAGGAGATAAACGCACTATGGAAAACACGTAAAGCACTATCTCCTTCATTACGAAAAATAGCACCCAAAAAAATCAACGAAGATATTGTTGTGCCTGTTTCTCACATGGCAACTTTAATTAATAAACTTAATGAACTCAGTGCTGAATATAATATCCCCATTATTAATTTCGGCCATGCGGGTAATGGCAATATACATGTAAATTTATTAGTTAATCCAGACGATACTGAAGAAATGAAAAGATCAGAAATATGCCTGGATAAAATCTTTAACTTTGTTTTATCTCTTAATGGAACACTTTCAGGCGAACACGGTGTGGGGCTGGAAAAAAGAAATTTTATCTGCAAAGAATTAAGTGAAGTTGAAATTCAGTTAATGAGAGATATAAAAAAACAGTTTGATCCGAATAATATTTTGAATCCGGGAAAGATTCCCTGAACTTTATTTTTGACACAGGGACTCGGAGGCACAGAGTTTTTTACATAAATAATTATGCTTTGATATAACGGCGGCTAATATCTTATATTAACCAGTTCTGGCGATTTTTAAAATT
>CAZFUY010000157.1:0-3823 GCA_964522445.1 uncultured Thiotrichaceae bacterium
TGACTGACCCGTGCTACCACCACCTTTTACAGTGATATTGAAATCGAACTTATCACTCATTTCAACAACATCCAGTGGCTGTTTTACGATCATAATAGACGTCTGACGACCAAAGAATTTCTCAATGGGACGACCATTTACATTAAATGTACCGCTACCTGGAGTCATAAAAACGCGTGCGCTTGATGTTTTACGACGACCTGTTGCGTAATATTGTGTTTCTGCCATGAGTATTACTACCTATATGTCCAGCACTTGTGGCTGCTGGGCTGAATGATTGTGATCAGGACCTGCATAAACCTTTAATTTACGGAACATTGCGCGACCTAAAGGATTTTTAGGTAGCATGCCTTTTACTGCACGCTCAATGACCATTTCAGGTTTTTTGTTGATCAGTTTTTCAAAACTAATGGACTTTATGCCACCTACATAACCTGTATGGCTGTAGTACATTTTGTCTTTAGCTTTATTACCCGTTACGTGTATTTTTTCTGCATTAACAACTACGATGTAGTCACCTGTATCAACGTGTGGTGTATACACAGGCTTATGCTTGCCACGTAAACGACGGGCAATTTCAGTTGCCAGGCGGCCAAGTGTTTTGCCATCTGCATCTACAATGTACCAGTCACGTTTAACAGTTTCTGATTTGGCACTGAATGTTTTCATGTTACTTTTATCCTACTGGATCGCTCTCTACGAAAGGCGCAACATAGTACAGCTTTAAAGACTTTGAGACAAGCTGATTTGCTTATTAATTCTGTATATTTTTTAGTCTTAATATTTCACAGCAGGGGTTTTGGTGCGCACAGATACCCTACCTGCTTAATGATATAGATTTTTCTTAATTTACTGGCTATTGTTCCTGCCCCTGGCAACACACAAGCTCGCAAACTATTATACCTCCATCCCTGCTATAGCCCCAGATCAAGGCAAAAGAATGTGAGTTTACAATATGTAAATGTCCATTTTTTAACGCAGATATCGGAGTATACAGGAGTGGAGGCATTTATTTTAGGCAAAAAAAAGCGCTATAGGGGATATAGCGCTTAAAAAATACCACCAAAGGAGATGGAGGAGTTCCTACATGAAGTAAATAAATCACTGCAATTCGTAGAATATAAACAGATTCTAATATACTTAATAACGAATGTATAGAGTTTTTTATAATTGATATTCATTTTAGATAAGATACTTAAACCAGCATTCTTTCATTTAGCCCTATAGCACAGATAAACTTATCTCAAATAATATTTTTATTAGCTGATATTTTCAGGCGCTCAACGACTTTATTATTAATTAAATGCTGCTCAATAATTTCATCAATATCCGATTCATCCACATAGGTATACCAGGTTTCTTCAGGGTAAATAACCATAACAGGGCCTTCTCCACAGCGATCCAGGCAACCTGCCGTGTTAATTCTTATATTATTTTCCCCAGATAGACCCAGTTTTTTTATTTTAGCTTTTGCATAGGCACGCAAATGAGATGCTCCCGATTGTTCGCAGCACAAGTCATTGCCATCTCGTTTATTGGTACAGAAGAACACATGGTGTTTAAAATATGACATAATTTTCCTTATTTATTCCTTATTTAATTTTTCTAAAAATTTAAGAATAATACTCATGTTTTTTATTTAACAACATTATCCTGAATCAGGCTTTTGATTTTTTTGTTCATGCTAAAATTCACAGCCGATGAAAAAACAGTCACTTATTAAAAAAACCGATCTCTGTGTTATGTGCGGCATGTGCCTACCATATTGTCCCACGTATAAGATTTATCAAACAGAAATGGAATCACCTCGTGGTCGCATTGCTTTAATGCAGGCACTTGATCAGCAGCGACTGGATGTTGATAAAAATCTTTTAGATCATTTAAATCATTGTCTGGGCTGCATGGCCTGCGAAGCAATCTGCCCATCAAATGTGCCTTTTGGGCAATTAATCGATGAAACAAAAAGACGGCTTGAACCCGCCATCAAAAAGCCAGCATCTTTGAAGAGGCTGCTTAGATTAAACCAGAAGCCTAATGCAATTAACCGCTATCAAAAAGGCCTGGATTTATTTCATAAAACAGGTCTGGATCGGCTATTTAGTTTTGGCCTGAATTTTACTCATTCAAAAACAGGCAGGCTACTCAGGCAAATTCAGGCTACAGGTTTAAAATCATTTTATCCTGCCGACCAGAAACAAGGTTCTATCAGTTTATTTATTGGCTGCATGGAACAGGCTTTTGATGCTGAAACACTATTAAGTAGTATTCGTATACTTAACAAACTGGGATTTGATGTACACATTCCTGAAAATCAGTATTGCTGCGGGGCTTTGCATCAACACAATGGTTTCCCCGAGATAGCACAGGAGCTAGCAGACAATAATCAAAGCATTTTTAATAATACTGAAATTGACAGTTTATTATTTACTTCAACCGGTTGTGGCTCTCAATTAATTAACTCTGGCCTTTCTGTACCGGTAAACGATATTATTTCCTTCTTGCTGAAACACTTATCTTCTACCGATTTAAGCTTTAAGCCTTTGCAGAAAACGATTGTCATTCATCAGGGCTGTCATGGCCGTAATACTCTGAACTTATCAGGTAACAGCCAGAGACTGCTTAATCATATAACTAGTCTTTCGGTAAAACAGATTAAGCAGGCCGACCTTTGCTGTGGCGCTGGGGGCAGCAATCAAATAACCTACCCAGAGCTGGCCAGCAAATTATTATCTATTAAACTTAAAGAGCTAGATAATATTAAGCCTCACTATCTGGTCAGCGACAATCTGGGCTGCAGCCTGCATTTCAAAACTGGATTTGATAAAGAAAATATTAAGATTGAAGTAATCCACCCCATTACATTGCTGGCAAGGCAACTGATATAATCATAGCTATTTTTTCTTAAGTCAAAATAGTAAAAGTTTTCACCCATTTAAGGTTATTACATGCGCCATACTTCTCCCCTGGACCAGTTCATTACTCAAGCCGATCACGCACTACGAACGATTTTAGGCAAACCTAAAATCACTGAACGCAACAACCCAACCATTCATACTGACGATACTGATTTAACAGATGAAGAGCGAAAACTCTCTGCAAGCTTGATGCGTATAAACCACTCTGGCGAAGTTTCTGCTCAGGCACTTTATCAGGGACAGGCATTAACTGCTCGTCTGGCAAATGTGCGCACAAGCATGGAACGAGCCGCTATGGAAGAAAATGATCACCTTGTATGGACACAGCAACGACTTGAAGAATTAAATAGCCAGAAAAGCATACTTAATCCAGTCTGGTATGGAGCTTCATTTGCAATTGGTGCTCTTGCAGGTGCTATTGGAGATAAGTGGAGTCTGGGTTTTGTTGCAGAAACAGAGCATCAGGTTATCAGGCACCTTGATGAGCACCTGAATAAATTACCGACACATGATGAAAGAAGCAAAGCAATACTAAGGCAAATGAAAGAAGACGAAACTCATCATGCAACAATTGCTTTAGAAAGTGGTGGGGCGGAATTACCCTGGCCAGTCAAAAAGTTAATGACTGCAATGTCTAAGGTAATGACGACGACTACATATTATATTTAAGCTAATCAGAGATATTAGTTAATCACACAGCCTGAACAAAAGCGCTTACATCAGAGTGCCTTACAGGCGCTGCCTCAGGCTTTTTCTCATGTAAATTATTAATTTTATTTAGTAACTCTTCTCTATTAACGGGCTTTTGCATAAAGTCTTTTGCACCCAGCTTCAAACCCCAGGCTTTATCAGATTTCTGATCAGAGCCACTGATAATGATAATCGGTATATGCTTTGTATCAGGCTGA
>CAZFUY010000158.1:0-1119 GCA_964522445.1 uncultured Thiotrichaceae bacterium
ATAAGCACCCACACAAATTATCTAATCTCTATTTTTTAAATATCATCGCTCTAGGCGAAGCACTCAGAACACTCTATAAAACTGCTTTAGAGGCCTGTTTCCCTTTGGCTTTAACTCTATTAATCCGTTGAAGAGGCGCGCATTATATAGACTTGATGGATCAGGTCAACAGCTTTATGAAAATAAACTGATATTAATTTATCCGGGGGTAATTCTGGCAAAAATTGCCTTCAGATATTCTGTCTCTGGAATGGCTGGATGTATCGGATGATCAGGTCCCTGATAACCCTGTACGAGTATTTGCATATTACGATCCAGATGCCTTGCCGACTGTAGCATGGTCTTTTGCAATTCATTACGAGACAAATGATGCGAGCATGAACCTGAGACAAGAATGCCATCCTTACTCAATACCTGAATAGCCATTTTATTTAAACGGTGATATGCCTCCCTGCCTTTTTTAAAGTCTTTCTTGCGTTTGATAAACGCAGGCGGGTCGATAATCACAATATCAAATTTTTCTTTTTCTTCACGCAACTCTTTTAAAGCCTGAAAGGCATCGCCCTGTATGCCTGACATTTTATTATCAACATGGTTAAGCTCTGCATTTACACCAACCATTTCCAGCGCTTTTTCAGACGCATCAATACACACAACTTCACTAGCGCCTTCAACTGCGGCTTTAACTCCCCACGCGCCAATATAACTAAATACATCCAGAACACGCTTTTCTTTAACAATACCGGACAATACACCACGATTCATACGCTGATCGTAATACCAGCCTGTTTTCTGGCCTGTTTTAATTGGCGCTTCATAGGAAACCCCCATATCTTCCAGCACAACTGTTTCTGGAACTTCACCTAAAACCGATTCTATATATGAGGGCAGACCTTCTCGCTCACGCGCGGCACTGTCATTTCTTAGCAAGATTGACGTTGGCCGAATAACTTTATCTAAAGCCGCAACAATATCCTCCTTCATCGCTTCCATGCCCGCCGTTGTGATTTGCACTATCAGCACATCATCAAACCGATCTACAACCAGACCCGGCAAAAAATCACTTTCACCAAAAATTAATCGGTAAAAAGGTTTTTCAAAAAACTGCTGCCTTAAAGA
>CAZFUY010000158.1:1219-3626 GCA_964522445.1 uncultured Thiotrichaceae bacterium
TTTCACCAAAAATTAATCGGTAAAAAGGTTTTTCAAAAAACTGCTGCCTTAAAGATAAGGCCACTTTAATACGATGCACAATTAATGACTGGTTCGGCGGATGCTTAGGATCACGACTTAAAATACGCGCACAAATTAATGAGACTGGATTTACATAACCTATTCCCAATGACTTACCATTTGACGCCTGAATATCAACCAGCTGACCTGCTTCCATCTGATCAAACGGTGTTTCTTTGGTGTTAACTTCATTACTAAACACCCAAAGGTGGCCTGCTCGAATTCGACGTTCTTCATTTTTCTTTAATTTTAATACTGGGAAATTCATATATTTAACCTGAATTAGAGACGCTAGCATTCTTAGCGACTCAACTAAACGAACCAGCAATAATACATAGGTTTGATTAACAACGACATATTAAAATAATTTGTTTTTTACAGACAATCAGAAAGCACAGAACAACTTTTAGGCAACAACCCTGCTTTCTACTTCATAACCAAATAAATACCCATGCAGATATAAAGCTATAAATTAGCCAGTAAAAATTCACTGGGGTATAGTTATTCATCTTTTTAGAAAAACATGGCAAACATGCATAACCCAAACAATCATTTACATAATGAAACCAGCCCTTATTTACTCCAGCATGCAGACAATCCCGTAAACTGGTTTGGCTGGAATCAGCAGGCACTTGAGCTGGCTAAAAAAGAAAACAAGCCCATCCTGCTTTCAATTGGTTATTCAGCCTGCCACTGGTGCCATGTTATGGCTCACGAATCTTTTGAGGATGAACAAACTGCACAATTAATGAATGACCTTTTTATTAATATAAAAGTAGATCGCGAGGAAAGACCCGATCTGGATAAAATTTATCAGTCAGCTCACTCAATATTAACAGGACGCGCCGGAGGATGGCCGCTGACTATTTTTATATCACCTGACAATCAAATGCCTTTTTATGCAGGCACTTACTTTCCTGATAAACCACGACACAACATGCCTTCTTTTCAGGAAATTTTAAAAATGATAAGTGAAGCATATCAAACAAAAAAAGAGGATATAGAAAAACAGAACGATTCGTTGCAGGACATGCTAAACAATATGTCTGCACACAATAAAGATCCCAATTTAATATTAAATGCTCTGCCTCTTGATTTAGCTCGCAAGCAAATAGAATCTGAATTTGAGCCCGTGCATGGCGGCTTTAGTGGCGCACCCAAGTTCCCACACCCAGCAATGATAGAACGTGCCTTACGTCATTGGCATTTAATGAAAGCTCAGGGCCATGAAGATCAACGCATATTAGATATCGCTTTATTCAGCCTGGAAAAAATGGCTCTGGGTGGTATTTTTGATCATTTAGGCGGTGGTTTCTGTCGTTATTCAACCGATGAAAAATGGATGATTCCGCACTTTGAAAAAATGCTTTATGACAATGGACAGTTATTGCCTTTGTATTGCTATGCCTACCAGATATCACAAAACCCAGTATTTAAATATGCCGTACAAAAAACAGCGGCATGGGTTATACGAGAGATGCAATCACCTGAGGGCGGTTACTATTCAGCTCAGGACGCAGACTCTGAAGGAGTAGAAGGGAAATTTTATATCTGGACTCCCGAACAGGTTAAGTCTCTTTTAAACAAAGATAAATATTTAATATTTGAAAACTGTTATGGCCTGGACAAAAACAGAAATTTCGAAGATGCATGGCATTTACACACCTATACAAGCACAACAGACCTTTGCAAAAAATTTAATAAATCAGAAAATGAAATAGAAGAAATATTAGAAGACTGTAGAAAAACACTATTTGTAGAACGCAGCAAACGCATTGCTCCAGGTCGTGATGACAAATTATTAACATCATGGAATGGTTTAATGATTCAGGGAATGTTAATTTCAGGCCGTACATTTAATAAACCAGAATATACAGAATCAGCTAAATCTTCTTTAGATTTTATTTATAAAAATCTATGGATCAGCCCACACTTACTGGCTACATATAAAGACAATAAAGCTCACTTAAATGCTTATCTGGATGATTATGCTTATCTACTACTGGCGATTATTGAATACTTACAACAAAAATGGGATAACAATTTATTAAGCTGGGCTATAGAAATAGCCGACTCTTTACTGAAAAACTTTGAAGACAAAGAAAATGGCGGGTTTTATTTTACCAGCCACAATCACGAAAAACTAATTCAGCGCAGTAAAACATTTTCTGATGATGCCATGCCCTCAGGCAATGCTATTGCAGCACTAGCATTACAGCAACTTGGATTACTAATCAGCAATAGCCGTTATTTAAATAGCGCTGAAAATTGCATTAAAGCCAGTTATAAAAACTTACAAATGCAAGCCGTTACACACTGCAGTTTATTACATGCCTTAGAGGAAAAT
>CAZFUY010000159.1:0-3531 GCA_964522445.1 uncultured Thiotrichaceae bacterium
CGCACATTATAAATATAATGTGCGTAACAACAACTGCTTTATTTAGTTTCCTAAAGAAAAATTAATTATTGCCTTCTTCACCAATAAAGCTGCGTAGATTTTCTGCGCGAGTTGGGTGGCGAAGTTTGCGTAGTGCTTTGGCTTCTATCTGACGAATACGTTCGCGTGTTACATCAAACTGTTTGCCTACTTCTTCCAGTGTGTGGTCGGTATTCATGTCGATGCCGAAACGCATGCGTAGCACTTTTGCTTCACGTGGTGTTAATGAAGATAAAATTTCACGTGTTGATTCGCGTAAAGATTCACCTGTTGCTGATTCAATTGGAGACAGTATATTAATGTCTTCAATAAAGTCGCCCAGATGTGAGTCTTCATCGTCACCAATGGGTGTTTCCATTGAAATAGGTTCTTTGGCAATTTTTAATACTTTGCGAACCTTGTCTTCTGGCATTTCCATTTTTTCTGCCAGTTCTTCAGGTGATGGCTCGCGGCCTTTTTCCTGTAACATTTGGCGGAAAATACGATTGAGTTTGTTAATGGTTTCAATCATATGTACTGGAATACGAATGGTTCTGGCCTGGTCAGCAATTGAGCGAGTGATGGCCTGGCGTATCCACCATGTTGCATAGGTAGAAAATTTGTAACCGCGACGGTATTCAAATTTATCTACGGCTTTCATTAAGCCGATATTGCCTTCCTGAATAAGGTCGAGGAATTGCAGGCCACGGTTGGTGTATTTTTTTGCAATTGAAATTACCAGACGCAGATTGGCTTCTACCATTTCTTTTTTGGCACGGCGTGCTTTGGCTTCACCGATAGACATCTTGCGATTAATTTCTTTGATGTCAGTAATAGTCAGGCCAAATTCTCTTTCAAGAATGGTGAGCTTTAACTGAGTCTGTTTAATCTCTGGAGATAATTCAGCCAGTTTTTCTGAGTACTCATGGCCATCCATGTATTGATCAATCCATTCTGGATTTGTTTCATTTTCCGGGAATGTTTGAATGAGTATCTTTCTTGGCATATGTGCTTTGTTAACGCACAGGTTTAAAATATGGCGTTCCAGCATGCGCACGCGATCAATCGTGGTGCGCAGATCTTTGGTCATAGCAATAACGATATTGGGTAAGAATTTAAGCTCCATGAATTCATCAGACATTTCTTCACGGGCTTTTTGTGAATTCTTTTTGTTTTTCTTGCCAAGTGCTGTAATTGCTTTGTTGTAAGCTTTTTCCAGACGAATAAAATGTTCTCTGGCGCGCTCAGGATCAGGACCTGTGTCGATGACTTCTTCTTCCTCGTCGTCATCGTCATCATCAGTGCTGGGTGTTGAATTTGGTTGTGCAATTTCGTCTGAGTCGTCAGCACGAAAGCCGTTGATTAAGTCGGTTAACCGAACTTCTTCGGCTTCTATTTTCTCGTAGGTTTTTAATACCTGCAAAACAGAACGAGGGTTAGTGGCCAGAGCAATTAATACCTGCTTTAAGCCTGCTTCTATTCGCTTTGCAATGGATATTTCACCTTCGCGAGTTAGCAATTCCACTGTGCCCATTTCACGCATATACATGCGTACGGGATCGGTGGTGCGACCAAACTCATTTTCAATGGAGGCTAATGCGGCAGCGGCTTCTTCGGCGGCTGTGTCATCTGTTGCACTGGCATCACTTAATACAAGTGATTCTGTATCTGGCGCAACTTCATGCACAGTAATGCCCATATCATTAATCATGTTAATGATATCTTCGACCTGTTCAGGATCTACAATATCCTGAGGAAGGTGGTCGTTTACCTCGGCGTAGGTGAGGTATCCCTGTTCCTTGCCTTTGGCAATCAGCTGTTTTAAGCGAGACTGTGTATCATTTTCAGCGGGTTTAGGGGTTGTAGAATCATCATCTACTGGCTGTTTTTCTTCTTGACTCATAATCGTCTTTTAACGTCTTTTAAAGTGTTTGTGCAAATCCGAAACTGAACCAGCCATTTTAGCATGGTTGTATCAAGTCAGCTACTTAAAATCATTAAATATATTTATTGGGGTTTGAAATTGTTAGCTTTAACTGGCAATGTGTCGCGGCTGTTAGTTTTCAAAAAAATATCAAAGGGTATTAATTATGGTCAGTCTTGAAACGCCTGTGTGTGATTTTGGTTTAGCGGCTATTGATTTTTCTTTGCCGGGAGTGGATGGGAATATCTGGACTTTACAGAAGTGTAAAGGTGAAAAAGGTTTGCTGGTAATGTTTATCTGTAATCATTGCCCTTATGTAAAGTCGATACGTGATCGTATTGTGCGAGATACGCGTGAGTTGAAAGCATCAGGAATTAATAGTGTCGCCATTATGTCTAATGATCCTTCACAGTATGAGGAGGATTCATTTGAGAATATGAAGAAAATATCAGCCGAGCTGGATTTTGATTTTCCCTATTTACTGGATGAGTCGCAGCAGGTAGCTAAGGCTTATGGTGCGGTTTGTACGCCTGATTTTTTTGGTTATAACGCAGATTTACAGTTGCAGTACCGGGGTCGTCTTGATGAAAGTCGTAAAGAATCTGCTCCAGTGGGTGTTCGGCGAGATTTATTTGAGGCGATGAAGCAGGTGTCTAAAGCAGGTAAGGGGCCTGAAAATCAGATACCCAGTATGGGGTGCTCTATAAAATGGATGGATGAGTAGGTGCTGGGTGATAATGGCTAAAATCCTGCCTCAGAGGTATGGTTTTTTTGTAATTTAAGCTCCTCTTTGTGTTCTCTATGCCCCTGTAATAAGTGTTTTTCTTTGCCTGTATTACGTTTTATCTACATGAAATTTTTATAGCGTGATAAAAATATATATGGGCAAAATACTATATTAATGCGCGCTAATATTTTTTTAAGTGGTTGATTGTTATAAAAAACACCTGCTTTTCTAGTCAGTGGTGGGTGGTTGTAGGAAGCAATTCTCATTTGTTTTTCATCAATACTTTTTGCTTATCCGATACTTTGAGTTGCCCATTGGCGTGAAGTAAGGGAAAATAGCGCCCCCTAATATACGGGGAGTTGTCTTTTATCTTCTCGTTGGTATTTAAAGAATTAAAGATCGCCACGACATTGTCGGGGTGATAACAGAATTTTAACATTATTGGAGAAAAGCCTATGTCATCACGTAGAGAGCTTGCTAATGCAATTCGTGCTCTAAGTATGGATGCTGTTCAACAAGCCAATTCAGGTCACCCAGGTGCACCTATGGGTATGGCGGATATCGCGGAAGTTTTATGGAACGACAACATGAATCACAACCCGGCGAATCCTAACTGGGCTGATCGTGACCGTTTTATTCTTTCAAATGGTCATGGCTCAATGCTGATTTACTCATTACTTCATCTTACGGGTTACGATCTGTCTATTGATGATCTGAAAAGTTTCCGTCAGTTACATTCTAAAACTCCAGGTCATCCAGAATACGGTTATGCTCCAGGTGTTGAAACAACAACAGGTCCATTAGGCCAGGGTATTACTAATGCTGTTGGTATGGCAATTGCCCATTTGCACCGGCGTATTGT
>CAZFUY010000160.1:0-3523 GCA_964522445.1 uncultured Thiotrichaceae bacterium
ACACCATCGATGAGATCAGTGGTTATAATGGTTACGATGACAAGATCGTACTGGGGGCAGGGATGGAAACTAACTCATTAGTCTTTGATCGTGTTAATGATGATTTAGTAATGAATGTAATAGGGTCTCAGGATGAAATTACGATACAAGATTGGTATTTATCCAGTAGCAATCAAGTTGAGTCAATTGAACTAAATAGTGGTACTTCAATCTCTAACTCTAATTTAGATCAGTTAATTCAGGCAATGTCTACATTCAGTGCAGAAAATGGAGTGAGTTGGGAGCAGGGACTTAGTCAAAATCCTGATGATGTTCAACAAATACTTCAACAGTATTGGCAAGTAAGTAGCCAACCATAAATAAATCAGGATCTGGCAGTACTATGGAATATGCGTATTCATTTATATGCATATTCCATTTGTACTGTTGTTAATTATTCAGGGAATATGTATGAATAAGATATTAAATTTTTAAGTGTGTCGATTGATGTTGTTAAGTGTGGTAATAACCAGGATGAAGCTATTCAGGTTTTATCAATAGATTCAAATATCGACAAGTAACTTTCATAACGCTGTTTGCTAATAGTCCCTTCATTTACTGCAGCAACAACGGCACAGCCGGGTTCGGCATGGTGCTGGCAGTCTCGAAATTTACATTGTTCACTATATTGCTGTATTTCTTTAAAGCCACGTGCAAGTTTATTCTTTTCTATATTCCATAAACCAAATTCACGTATACCGGGTGAATCTATTAATTTCCCATTATCTGGAATAGTGTAAAGGTAAGCAGTGGTGGTTGTGTGTTTTCCTTTATTGGTGCTGTCTGATATTTTTTTTGTTAATGCAGGTTGTTCCGGCAGGATGGCATTGACGATGGATGATTTGCCCACGCCGGATTGGCCAACAACAATATTCGTTTTATTTGCAGTTATACTGAGCAGTGATTCTATCCCCTGATTATTTTTAGCACTGACATAAAAAAGAGGTATATTTATATCTGAATATACCTGCATACTGTTTTTTAATTGTTCAAGTTCTTCAGCATTGATCAAGTCTGTTTTATTTAAAACGATAACAGGTATGAAGTTGGAAAACTCCGCTGCAATTAAATAGCGATCAATAAGGCCAAATTTAATTGAATCATTAACACTGACAACAATAATCATTTGGTCAATGTTGCTGGCAATTTGTTTGGGTTTGGGGTTTAGGTTATTGCGTCGGGACAGGACACTGCTACGTGGAAAAATTTCTGTAATAACTACTTCATTATTTTGTTCATTTTTATAGCTGATTTTGTCACCGCATAAAGGTTTGCCAATACTTTTTAGTGATTTTGCGGTGAGTTGTTGTTTGTCTGTTGTTTCGATTTTGCACTGGTTACCATAACTGGCGATAACGGTTGCATGATGTGTTTTTTTATCATTCTTCGACATAACGTTACAGATAATCTTTATTCTTTAAAGTGGTAAAAATTTGAGTTTAAGTAATGCTGTACATCCAGTATCTGATCTTCTGGCCAGTTTGTGCCCAGGCTGTTTTTACAACGTTTTAGCTGGGCTTGCAGCTCTGTTAATGAGCCTATCTTACGATTTTCACGGGTGTATATTTCATTACCTTTATCCCCGTAGATAGCAGCATGGCAACTGGTACAGTGACTGTCATGCAGTTCCTCTCCGCGTTCAATATCAAATGCAAAGCTACTGATTGGCCATGTTAATAAAGAAATAATGAATGCAGTCAATGAATTTTTCATTTTATAATTTAGCTAAATGCGCAATCCGAACCGGTGCAGGTGGATGGGAATCATAAAAAGCAGAATAAAGTGGATCGGGTGTGAGCGTATTGGAGTTTTCTTCATAGAGTTTAACCAGCGCAGTAATCAGGTTATTAGCATCGGTATTTTCTGCGGCAAATTCATCGGCTTCGAATTCATGTTTGCGGCTCATGAGTGAAAAAATCGGGGTGAGGAAGATACTGATTAACGGTGTGACAAGCATAAACAGGATTAAGGCCATATGTGACGAAACCTGAGCCACGCCTAAACCTTCATAGATAAAGCTTTGATCAATTAACCAGGCTAACAATGCTAAACCGCCCAGACTCATCAACGCCATTGTGAAAATACGTTTTTTAATATGGTTACGTTTAAAATGCCCCAGTTCATGTGCAAGCACGGCTTCAATTTCATTATGTTGCAAAGAATTGAGCAGGGTGTCAAAAAAGACGATGCGTTTGTTGCTACCAAAACCGGTAAAATAGGCGTTGCCATGGCTGGAGCGTTTGGAACCATCCATAATAAATACCCCGTTACTGGTAAAACCGCAGCGTTCGAGTAGTTGAGTAATTTTAGATTTAAGTTCTGGCTCGTCCAGCGGCGTAAATTTGTTAAAGATGGGCGCGATAAACGCAGGGTAGAGCCACATCATGAGCATACTAAAACCAAACCAGCTTCCCCATACATAGAGCCACCAGTAAGGGCTGACATCACGTAAGTCCATTAACCAAAGTACAAAGTATAAAAATGGCAGGCCAATGACAAGCATGATGGTGGTTGATTTTAGTGTATCGGTTATAAACATTTTAAGTGTCAGGCGGTTAAAGCCAAACTTTTCTTCAATAACAAATGTTTTGTACAGGGTGAAAGGAAGATCCAGAAAGCCGGAGATTAAACCTAAACCAAAAATAACGGCGATACCGGTGAAAATTGGGCTAAACTCAAATGAGCGCATAAATTCATCCAGTAATTGCAAACCACCTCCGAGTGTCCAGATTGCAAGTAAAACAGTAGCAAAGCTGAGTTCGAGCATGCCAAATTTGCTTCGTGTTATCGTGTAATCAGCTGCTTTTTGGTGAGCTTCGAGCGAGATTTTATCTGCAAAAGCAGCGGGCACTGCTGCGCGATGAGTCTGAATATGTTTAATATGGCGGCGTGATAACCACAGTTGTAATGTGTAAGAGGCAATAAGTAAAAAGATAAAGCTGGTCTGGATATCGCTGGCTGTCATAGGACTACAATCACTTTGAATATTTATTTTCTGGAAACGGGCACTTATACAAGTGCAAAAATGCTAAACTTTGCTAATTATATCGAGTTCGTTCGCTGATAGCTATTATATAAGGAATAACCATGGGACAAAATGCAAATAATCTAATCTGGATTGATTTGGAAATGACCGGGCTGGATACCCAAAATGATCTTATTATTGAAATTGCAACCATTGTGACCGATGCAGAATTAAACATTCTGGCAGAAGGCCCGATGATTGCGGTGTATCAGGCTGATTCTGTTATGGCGGGTATGGATGACTGGAATACCAAGCAGCATGGGGGTTCCGGTTTAACCGAAAGGGTTAAGCAAAGCCAGTATAATGAACAGCAGGCTGAGCAGGAGACCATTGATTTTCTGCGCCAGTATGTTCCGGCAAAAGCGTCGCCCATGTGCGGTAACAGCATTTGTCAGGATCGGCGCTTTTTAGCACGTTGTATGCCGGAACTGGAAGCTTTTTTTCACTATCGCAACCTTG
>CAZFUY010000161.1:0-3521 GCA_964522445.1 uncultured Thiotrichaceae bacterium
AACCCACCATGGGGCTGTTACCCGATGAAGAAAATATTGGCAAAATTCTTTCCTCACTGGGCATTACAACAGACACACATATCATTGCTTACGATGACGAAGGCGGCGGCAAAGCCTCTCGTTTTATCTGGACACTACATGCTTTAGGCCATACAAAAACATCATTACTCAATGGTGGCTTAATTAGCTGGGCAAATGAAAACCATCCTTTAAATAATGAGCAACAGCAAACAGCACCGAGTCAATACAATGCCTCATACAGAAATAGCAGCGTAGTTGCAGATGCAGATTATATTTTCAGACACCTTCAGGCAGACAATATAAAACTACTCGATGCACGCAGCATTCAGGAATATGAGGGTGTTAAACGCTTTGCAGAACGGGGTGGTCATATACCCGGTGCTATTCATTTTGAATGGACAAATGGTTTAGATAAAACACAGAATTATCGACTACTGGACGATAACAAACTCAAATCTGAACTGGATGAATTAGGTTTAACAAGTAACAAAGAAATTATTGTTTATTGCCAGACACATCACCGCTCATCTCTTTCTTATGTGATGTTAAAACACCTGGGCTATGAGCGTGTGCGCGGTTATCCGGGATCATGGTCTGAATGGGGTAATAGGGAAGATATGCCGATTGAGGTTTAAGGCAAATAAAATTAAAACCTTTTGACACAAAGGTGCAGAGATTTTTACTAATAAAAGTGCTTCTCTGCGCCTCTGCATCAAAATATTTTAAATCTTCAAAGCATGCTTACGGTAATAAATCATCTCCGCAATAGAATCTTTAATATCATCCATAGCCAGATGCGATGAATCTTTAACAAAACCCTTAGCCACTTCAGGCGACCAGCGTCTTGCCAGTTCTTTAATCGTGCTCACATCCAGATTACGGTAATGAAAAAACTCTTCCAGTTCTGGCATATAGTTAGCTAAAAAACGGCGATCCTGACAAATACTGTTTCCGCACATGGGTGACGCGCCCGCAGACACATATTTCTCAAGAAAAGCGATGGTCTGTTTCTCTGCATCAAATTCAGTCAAAGTAGTGTCTTTTACTCTTTGCGTTAAGCCAGATTTTCCATGCTGATTAGTACACCATTCATCCATGCCATCTAATATTTCATCACTTTGATGCACGGCTAACATAGGTCCTTCAGCAATAATATTCAGATTTTTATCTGTTACTATGGTGGCAATTTCTATAATGACATCTGTTTGCGGTTCCAGTCCGGTCATTTCAAGATCTATCCAGATAAGGTTGTCTTTATCCGCTTTAGGCATTTCTTCTCCAATTTGTGTGGTTATTCTTTAGTGATGACACAGTAGAACATTTTCTCAAGAAAAGCGATAATCCATGGAATGTTAATTTAGAGGTTTGTTTATGCACAGTTTTACAGTGCTCTTTATCGTATTTTTTGCTATTTCACTGATTATCAAGTTCTGGCTCTCCCAACGACATATTTCTCATATACAGGAACATCGACAGGCCGTACCCGACGTATTTAGTGAAAAAATAACCCTCGAAGAACATCAAAAAGCAGCTGATTACACCTCAACAAAAGTACGCTTTGGCCGCTGGCCAATGCTGTATGATGCCGCATTATTATTACTATGGACATTTGGTGGTGGACTTGAACTACTTGATCAAAGCTGGCGTACCATGGGGCTAGATCCCATTTATACAGGCATTGCTGTTTTATTAAGTCTGATGCTCATTTCCTCTATACTCGATATGCCTTTTTCAATTTACAGCACTTTTGTTATCGAAGAACGTTTTGGCTTTAACCGCACCACGGCAAAAATATTTATTATCGACTTATTAAAAGGTGCTGCTCTGGCACTTGTTATTGGTACGCCTTTAATCTGGGTTGTGCTCTGGCTAATGGAAGGCGCAGGTGAATACTGGTGGTTATACACCTGGGTGGTATGGACCACTTTTAGTTTATTTATTGCCTGGGCCTACCCCACATGGATTGCACCTATCTTTAATAAATTCAGCCCGCTTGAAGAAGGTGAAACACTTACCCGTATTACAAATCTGCTTAAGCGTTGCGGCTTTAATAGCAATGGTATTTTTGTAATTGATGGCTCACGTCGCTCCAGCCACGGCAACGCTTATTTTTCTGGCTTTGGCAAAAATAAACGCATTGTTTTTTTCGACACCTTACTTGAAACACTGGACAACGATGAACTGGAAGCCGTACTGGCACATGAATTAGGTCACTTCAAACGTAAACATATCGTTAAAGGCATGTTAATAACAATTGCCTCAACACTCGTAGGCCTTTGGGTACTTGCCTGGTTAATGCAGGCCGACTGGTTCTATCACTCACTGGGGGTAAGCACACCCTCAACTTATATGGCGCTTTTATTATTTACCCTGGTTGTGCCAGTATTCACTTTTTTACTTAACCCATTAATGAGCATGTTCTCCAGAAAAAATGAATTCGAAGCAGATGCTTTTGCCGCAGAACAAACCGATGCCAATAATTTAATTCGTGCGCTGGTTAACTTATATAAAGAAAATGCCAGCACACTTACTCCCGATCCGTTATATTCTGCTTTTTATGATAGCCACCCCCCCGCACCAGTACGCATTGCACATCTGGCCAACCATTAACAGGTATTGATTATGAAAAAATTAATAACAATTGCTCTATTAGGATTAAACCTGCTCAACACATCGATTGTCATGGCAAATGATGATTCTGTATTAGCACACGGCAAAAAATTACATGATGAAAAATGTATGTCATGCCATAAAACTAAAGTATACACTCGCGAGGATCGAAGAATTAAAACACTTGATGCACTGGCCAAACAGGTTAATTTTTGTATGAAAGGCGCAGCCAAAGCAGAATGGAGTTCTTCTGAAACCAACTCAGTTATAGAATATGTAAACAACAAGTTCTACAAATTTTAGTATGGCAAAGCGTCGCATTAGCGAACAACAAAAACGCAGGATAGAAAATATCCAGCAAAAACGACGCGAAAAGGCCAGTCAGAATTCAAAAGACAAACTACAGCAACTATCCAGCAATGGACTCAGCTCAGAACAAACAGGGTTGATCATCACTAACTTTGGTCAGTCACTGATTGTTGAAGACAAAGATAAAAATCTAATTCGTTGTGTTGCCAGACAAAATCTGGGATCTATTATTTGTGGTGACCAGGTTATCTGGCAAAAATCACAAAATAACGAAGGCGTTATTGTTGCTATAGAACCCCGAACATCATTACTACAAAAACCCGGCTTTGGTGGCAAACTAAAACCAATGGCCGCAAATATTGACCAGATTATTATTGTTTCTGCCGTGCAGCCAGAACCCAACCCTTATCTCATAGACCGCTATCTGGTCGCCGCAGAAAACCTGCCAGCAACACCTGTTATCCTGATTAATAAAGTAGATTTACTTGATAACAGCAATCAGCAGGCAATCACTCACGGCACCCATACCTCCCGCGAAATTAGTACATCCATGCACGTCATCAAAAACATTGAAGCTGAAT
>CAZFUY010000162.1:0-3470 GCA_964522445.1 uncultured Thiotrichaceae bacterium
CCATGAATTGATTCATGACAAGCCTGACAAGCTAATCCAGCATGACCTTTTGAATAACGCATTGCACTGTATTTACCAGGTTGGTTAATTGGAAACGCAACCCCACCCTGCCCTTCAACAAAAGGGGCAGCATGACAATCTGCACAATGAGGAACACCGGGTGATAACCAGTAATCTTTACCATGACTGGCTGCACTGTATGGAACAGCCGCTATCCCTGTCGCTTCTTCAGGTAATTGTAAAGAAGATAATTTAGCCGATGGATTAGCCGATAATAAGCTAACATTTATGTCACCATCCACATCTTTAGTGATTAATGGTGCGCCATCTTTCATCGCAATTACACCAATATCAGGCACCATTCTATCTTTAGACCAAGTTAATAAAATACCTGATTTTCCTGGTGTGTCATGCCCTTTTTTATCTAACACAACTTTTGGATCCAAATATTTTTGTTCTAATACTTTACGTGTTACTCCAATCGCTTTAGCAATCTCACCCAAAGATTTATTACGGATAGTTTTACCTGTTTGTTTAAAGGCATTTTTTAAATCATCTCGTTGATACAGTTCACGTGATAATTGGCTGTGACAGTTAGTACACCACAGACCTTTACCGCCTTGTCCATTACCAATTTTAGAGACATTAGTTTGCATCCATGAACCAATCGCATTCAAATACTCTGGTGTGCCTACTCCATCATTATCTTTATTGGGGTTTGAATGTACATCACGTCCAGCAAAACAACCACCTTTAGTATCTCGGTTATCTGAATTTGCATAAAAATTCTTGCCACTAGGGGTAATAGGATAGCCTTCCATTCCACCATCTTGTCTATGCGCTGGGTGACAACCGGCACAAGTCCCTGTACGCCCTTCAGCATCTGGTAGCGGACGAATAGTTTGATGTACTCTATGTAAAGCTTCTGATAAAGGCATAATAGGAGAATCCCAATCTTCACGCTTTTCACTTCCACTCATAATCTGAGCAATGCCTTTAGATTGCAAGACGCCAATCACATTATCTGCATGACATTGCTGACAAAGCACAGGGTCACTACCCAAACGATTTTGAGTTGCTCGAGTGCTTGGGTCATATTTAGCAAGAAACTGTGTTCCGTGCCGCGCATCATGAATCTGCAAGATAGAGATTGATGTTGCTTTTAAATCCGCCATATAAGGTGTGGCTCCCAGGCCTTTCCAAAAAGCTTTCTCTTGCTTATAAAGCGTAAAAGTATCGCCATTGGCATTTGAGTTAGCATGACAGTTTGAGCAATTTGGAACATCTATTGGGTTAGTCCCAATAAATTTAACCGGCTTACCCGAATGACTGTCAATAATAGGTTTTTTTGTTTTAGCATCGACTAAACCAACCCATGCTTCTTGATAAGGACGAATATCACTTTCCACAATTTCTAGTGGACTTTTCTTCATTAACTCATCATAAAATGGCGTTAAAGGTAATCCTAAAGCATCCCAAATACCAGGGTTAGTGAGTACGATAGGCACATTATCCAAAACAGGTGATTTGGTATAAACCACTGTTCCAGTGTCACCCGTATAATGCAAATGTCCATTCTTGAGTGGCATTCCTGAAGGGCCGGCATCACGAGGAATAGGGATTTCGATACCAATACGCTTTTTTTCACTATCCTTGCTTGTGTTCTTTGGGTTACTCCCTTTTAAGTCTTTATAGATATAGAGGTGAGTAAAATAAGCATTACCTACATTTTCATTTTTCGAATACCTACCATCTTTATTGACATCATAAGGAATATTCCAGTAAGCCAGCTTGGTTCCTTCTGAAAAAGTGTTATCAACATGACCATACTCTAGTTTCATCCGCTTTTTACCATCTAACAGAACCGTTGGATCTTTTGGGTCAGCTTTAAGTAACTTCGGAAAACTATAAGGTCCATCTGCTGTTTTTACCACCTGGCTCTGAATAGAGTTATAAGGTGGTAAAATACAACAATAAGAAAAGTCAAACCCGGTACAGTGCATCCCCAGTTCATAATTAATGGTGATATTGTAATCATTAATAGGTTTCTGCTTATCACCAATAAATTTTTTAATAATTGGGCTATTTCTCACCAAATCACCTGCTTTTTCTGATGCAGAAAAAGGCACATATTTAGCAAATACAGGGCTGATAAACAAACTGCTCAGCAATACAGGTATGACAATTCTTTTCATGATATTACTTCCTCATTTGATAATAATATTGCGCCAGTTGTTTAATATCTTCTTTGCTTAATTGTTCAGAAATTAAACGCATTCGACTATAAACATCATTATGCCTAACTCCTGTTTTATATTCAGTTAAGGTATTAACAAAATACTCGACCTGTTGCCCAGCTAGGGCTGGAATGTCCTGCCTTTCACCTTGTCCATTACCACCATGACAAGTAAAGCAAGGCGGAATAATTTTTTTACCATTGCCTTTAGCCACTAAAACTTCAGCTTTTTTCAGATTTTGTTTTTTGCCTTTATTTTTTGCTTCAGGCAACGATTGAAACCAGACAGCTAAGTCAGCTGAGTCTTGTTCGCTTAGACCAGCAGCAACCGAGTTCATTAATGCATTGGTTCTTTTTCCATCGGCATAATCGCGAATTTGCTTATAAGTATAAGTTGCCAACTGCCCTGCTAAAGAGGGAAAAGCATCCATCTGGCTAATACCTTTTTCGCCATGACAACCTGCACAAGGTTCAGCAAGTTGCTTACCTTTTTTCAGGTTCCCATCTTTCACAAAATTTAAAGCATCGGGTGTCCAGGCAATATTAGTTGATGGTTCTGCAATGACTAAAGCAGGCGTAAATAATAAAAATAAAGAGAGTATACGTTTCATATTTAATATCCCCATGCGCTTGAATCATAAGTATCTAAAAAGAAAAACTGTAGTATTGGAATGCCAAAACTAATTAACATCAGCACAGCAATGACTTTATTCCATAGTTTTATATCATTTAGATATTCGGGTAAATCTTTTACTGCATGATAAGTTTCTGCATATTCAAGCTGTGCTTCAAATACTTCAGTTGTCGCAGCAAACTGTGTTTTAAACAGTAAATAAACAAATAAACAAGCAGATCCTAATAAGATTAATCCCCCTAAAATCATTAACAACTCATAAGGTTCCCAGGATAAAGTTATTAAATTATTATAGACCACACTAGAAATTCTGCGCGGTTGGCCTAATAACCCTAGCACATGCCATGGCGTTGTCAGTACACTCATCCCAATAAACCAGGTCCAAAGTTGAACTAAAGCCAGGTTATTTGAGTAAATAGGTTTACGGGTCAAAATCGGCCACAAATAATAAGCAATGGCAAAATACATAATAACCGTTGTACCGGCAAAGATCAGATGAAAATGTCCAGGTACCCAGGCGGTATTATGAATCATCGCATTCATTGCATAACTGGCATTAACCAAGCCACCCCAGCCACCAAAAATCAGCATAAGCAAAGA
>CAZFUY010000163.1:0-3456 GCA_964522445.1 uncultured Thiotrichaceae bacterium
ACAAACCATTTTTTCTCAGCCTAATTCTAACCATACTTAATCAGAGTATCCCTGGCTTGAAAACTCATGACATTCTCTTATCACAGAGGCTAACGGCACTTACTTAAGCCCATTTTGTCATTCCAGCATGCTTCTAGCTGGAATCTAACGGCTTAAGATACGGGATTCCTGCTAAAAGCATGCAGGAATGACATGGCTGTTTTTCTGTAATAGCCTTAAGTAAGCGGCATTGGTCACAGAGGCTTCTTATCTGTCCTATAAATTATTAGTGTAAAAATAATGCCATGCAAAACCAGTTGTTTGTTCCAGTGTTTGTAATAGCTTTTCTGAAGGCACAGCTTCATGCGGATGGATGTTTATAATAGAAATATAAAACAGCCCATAACCACCTTCCAGTCGCCATTTTAAATCTGATATTTTTAATGATGTATTACATTCTGGACAGTCGATAATTGTTTTTGCAAACTTATAATTATTAATTGATTGCCAGTTTTTAAATTTATATTTGCAATATGGGCATCGAGGAATAACAGAACGGGTATGCCCCAGTATTTCTGCTCTGTCAGTAATGTTACTGATTTTAATATAACAATAATTGTCACCATCTTTTGGGCTTACATTTATATTGGGTGAGCACCCCAGAAAACTAAGTAGACTGAGAAATGTGTTACCAGTGTAATATTTTGAGTCATCAAATTCTTCAGCTATTAGACCAATGTCCTGAATAGCCTGCCTTATTAGAGATATATTTTGGGGTTTATCTGAAATGCTTCTGGGGCAGATAATTAGTCTTGAAATATTCATACAGTAAGCGTTGTTTCATATAGACAATGCGCCTACTATTGCATGATGTCAGTTGTGTTGCAAAGATTTAAGAAGCGACTTCGTACTAACTTGATAATAAAAATATGAATATAAATAACTTCTCAATAGCACGTTTACCACGCATTGAATTTGGCACAGGTGTCTTTTCAAAGGTTGCAGATATCTGTTCACAATATGGAAATAAGATACTGGTTGTTACAGGTGCTAATTCATTTAGAAATACTATCAGTCTTTCTCGGCTGGAAAATGATTTTAAGAAAAAGAATTTCACATGGGCTTATTGTGCTGTTGATGGAGAGCCTTCACCTCAGTTAGTGGATGATGCGGTTAAGCAATATGCGGATGATGGTTTTGATGTTGTATTAGGCATAGGGGGTGGAAGTGCGCTGGATGCGGCTAAAGCTATTGCTGGTTTGCTAAAGGTTAAACGTTCTGTAATGGATTATCTGGAAGGTGTCGGTGCTGAATTAAAATATGAAGGCCCAGCTGTTCCATTTATTGCCGTTCCCACAACTGCGGGTACGGGAAGTGAGGCGACAAAAAATGCTGTGCTTAGCGTGCAGGGTATGGATGGTTTTAAAAAATCATTTCGTGATGATCGGCTAGTTGCAGAGCATGCCATTGTTGATCCCAGTTTTTTATCTACATGCCCCAGGTCTGTTAGTGCGGCAAATGGTATGGATGCGCTGACTCAATTACTGGAATCTTTTATCTCAATAAAATCAAACCCATTAACAGATGCTTTGGCATTAAGTGGTTTGCGTATGGTGAGAGATGGATTATTGCCTATGTGTGAACAGGGTAGTGATACAAAAGAAGCGCAGGAAAAAATGGCCTATGCATCATTATTATCGGGTATTTGTCTGGCACAGACAGGTTTAGGTTCTGTGCATGGATTGGCATCGCCCCTTGGTGCTTTTTATCCCATACCTCATGGTGTAGTTTGTGGAACGCTGGTGGCAAAAGCCACAGATGCTAATATGACAGCCATGTTGAGCCGTGAACCGAATAATCCTGCATTAGATAAATATGCACGGCTGGGTGATGTGCTGAGCAAAAAACAGCATAAAAATAAACATGCCTCATGGGAAGCATTGTGTACTTTGCTCAAAGACTGGACAGAGCAGCTTAATTTACAAAAATTATCTGAGTATGGATTAACAGAAGATGGTATCGATCATGTGGTTGCTAATTGCCGTGGTAGTAGCATGAAGACTAACCCCATTGTTTTGACTGATAATGAGATTAAACAACTACTCATTTCACGTTTGTGATTGGGTAAGTAGCTTATTATAAGTAACCTCTGTGCCTATGTGACAAATGTTTTTTATCCCTTCAATCCCTGAAATTATACATATAAATTTATTTGATGACTGTAACGCATTGAAAAATAAGTTTATTATTTTTGGCGCGTAAAATAAAGCTTGCTTTTTTCCTGAAATAGACTAAATTCCTGTCAGAATTAATTATCCCCTTAGCTCGAATGTTTCATATATCTTTGGGCTAGTCTCTGGAGAAAATCGATATGACTACACAGATTGATGATCAGGATATTGATCAGCAGGAAACCCAGGAGTGGCTTGATGCTCTTGAAGGTGTTTTAGAAGCAGAAGGTGCTGAACGCGCTCACTTTATATTAGAGCAACTAATCGACAAGGTTCGCCGTTCTGGCGCTAATATCGCCCACTCTTCTAATACCGCCTATGTAAATACTATTCCCACCCATTTACAAAAAGCTATGCCGGGTGATGGTGGTCTTGAGCGTCGTATTCGTGCTTTGATCCGCTGGAATGCTGCGGCCATGGTGGTTAAGGCTAATCGTAAGTCATCTGAGCTAGGTGGTCATATTGCCAGTTTCGCATCTGCGGCAACTTTATATGATGTCGGCTTTAATCATTTCTGGCATGCGCCGACTCATGAGCATGGTGGTGATCTGGTTTTATTCCAGGGGCACTCTGCGCCGGGCATGTATTCTCGTGCTTTTCTTGAAGGCCGATTAAGTGAAACGCAGCTTGATAACTTCCGTCAGGAAGTTGATGGTAATGGTTTGTCGTCTTACCCGCATCCATGGTTAATGCCGGACTTCTGGCAATTCCCCACAGTATCAATGGGGCTGGGCCCGATTCAGTCGATTTATCAGGCGCGTTTTATGAAATACCTGCAGGATCGTGGGCTGGCAGATACGCGTGATCGTAATGTCTGGACATTCATTGGTGACGGTGAAGTCGATGAGCCTGAAACACTGGGAGCTATTTCATTAGCGTCTCGTGAAAAACTGGGTAATTTAACCTGGGTTGTTAACTGTAACCTGCAACGTTTAGATGGCCCTGTACGCGGCAATGGCAAAATCATTCAGGAACTGGAAGCAATATTCCGTGGCGTGGGCTGGAATGTTATTAAAGTAGTCTGGGGTAGTTACTGGGATAAATTACTTGCCAGAGATAAAGATGGCCTGTTAAAACGTCGTATGCTGGAAGTGGTTGATGGTGAGTTCCAGAATTATAAATCCAAAGATGGTGCTTATGTACGCGAACATTTCTTTGGAAAATATCCAGAATTAAAAGCCATGGTTGCGCATATGTCAGATGATGATATCTGGCGCTTAAATCGTGGCGGTCATGATCCGCATAA
>CAZFUY010000164.1:0-3410 GCA_964522445.1 uncultured Thiotrichaceae bacterium
CATCTTTGTTAGCAAGCCGTATTTGTAAAGTATGCTGATTATTTTGCGCTTACCTTTAAACTGAGATAAGAATTTAAATGTTTTGATATTGCTGGTAAAGCTTGCGCGAAAGATCTGAATCAGTGTGAGAGCCGCCATGCGGCTTTCTCTGCTTGGCGGCAGCGAACCACAACTGGACGACATCCCCCGCCGCCATCCCAAAAAATAATTTTGGTAAATACCTCTGTCTGGATTCAATTCCAGACACGACTCATGAAGAGGTGTTGTGTTTTATCGAGCAGCACAAATTGATGGGCAGGGGTATCGGGTATATTGGCGTTCAGCCACATCAACTTATTGTGGGGTATCAACTTTTATTATTCTTATCCAGTCTAGGGCAGTATTATTGTTAAACTTTAACTGCATAATTTGATGGCCCATCTGTTTGCTGGCAACAGTAAAGTCAAATTCATATTCACTCCAACCATCGTCATCTGTGCTTTGTATTTTATTAGAAGATGATATTGCACCAAATTGAATGAATGGATTACTATAAAATTTGAGTGTTCTAAACAATAAATTGATATCTAAATTGTCGCTCATTGCTTTGATTCTAAGTTTATATGTGCCTTCAGCAGAAAATCTAATAGAATAATTCACCAATTCACCCGCACGCAACCATGCCAATTTTGAATTTGTTGAGTCCATCCACTCATTTGGTCGGTGTGTTGGTTGTAAATTTTCAACAGCATTATTGCCTGGTGTGTCATCGACAAAGGATATGCCTCCACCTAGAGTATCAAACCAGTCCGCATCAATTTGTGTTCCTTGCTCACTCAATGAAATAGAGTAGGTTCTTGCGTCCTTGAATTCAGATGCATTTACACCAGCTAAAAACATAGGTCTTGAAAAATCGCGAAATAGATTAACAGCTCCTGGTGTTTGATAACCATCGTGCAAATAGGGATGATGTAATACTCCAGTACCTTTTGCATCAGAAGTTATTAACAATCTAAAATCTCCAGCCTCCCAATCAACAAAACCAATATCATTTAATTTATTAAAATCTCTCTCAATATAATTAGTTTCCGGGTATGGATTTTCGTTGCCATTATAACCACCATTACCATCACCTGGGCGAAATTTCCCTATGATTATATTATTTATCATCTCAACCTGATCCGTTCCGCCCGCAACTTTGGGCCCAGTAATGCCCGCCCATTTACCAATAAATGTATTATTAAATAGTTGGTGACCGCCCCAACCTTTATCACTTTTAGATCCGCTAAGTTGCATTGCCATCATTGCATTCCAGACAACATTGTGGTGAACAATTACATGACGACTCACGGAGTTTGTGTTTCCATCCAAATATACACCTACCCCATATTGATTATGATCAATCTTCGGGTTCCCATATTTTCCTGTACCATCTGGGTCATAATTTGTACTATCACCATGCGGGAAGATGTCATGTATTTTATTATAGGCAATAACAGTTCCGCCATTTTCAAAACCGAATGTATATATGGCTCCTCCGTCTGTTGTTTGAAGCATTGCGCCAGATATGTCGTTATGATGTATGCTGCTATTAGTCATGACGCGAAAATGAATTTGATTACGCCCACTGCGTTGCATAGTATTATATGCGATCTCGATGTCTGAGGTTGCATTTGTAGGAGCTTGCAAAACATATATTCCAGCTGTCTTTGTTCCTGAGTAGTTAGTATCTAGTATTGTATTGTTTAATATTTTATGTCTTTTTCCTTTGAGTGTGATTCCATTTCCAGCACTATATTGAATTAAACTGTTCTGCAAACTATGCCCATCGCCTCTTAGTGTAATACCATATTCATGCTCATCCACGCCATATACATTTGACTTCCTTTCAAAATGACTGACATATCTAGCTTTCATTCCTGTTATAGAAATATTCTCGCTGTCATCATCTGTTCTAATTCCAGCCGCGAAAATGTTTATATCTTCAATCTCTATATGTTTTTTCCCCGATAGATCTAAAGCATTTTCTCTAACTTTAAACTCAACAACATCATCACTATTTGGTTTTTCATCAACACCAAGAAATAATTTTCTGGTGCTGCCAGAGCCATCTATGAACCACTCATTATTATCATCTAATAGTCTCTTGGAACCAACAATATAATAATAATTACCTTCAATGGGTGCGTATGAGGCAGTATTAGAAAGGTTAAACAGGTCAAAATTAAAAGTATAGTTACCGTCATCAGACGCAATAACAGCATCAGCCGTAAGCCACTCCTTTCCCACCGTCATTCGCACTATTGAACCAACTAATTTTTTAGCTTTAACCGGCAAATTAGTATCTGTCAATTTAAGTGTGAATTTTTCATTCACTAAATCATATGCAGACATATTTAATGTGTATGTATTTTCCCTGCCAGGATATGATATTCCCAAATTTCCAATATTTGGCCAACGAGCCCAAATCATCATCTCGTTGTTGAAAAAAATCTGGTTGCGACCCGACATCCTATCCCATGTAAGTGATGGAATCACTATACTGTAGCCAATGCCTTCGTGATAATCCCAGTCGCCTTCAATTTTATCTGCCCCACTGATGGTAACTGTGCCTTGACCATTTTCTGCAATAATTTTTATCGGGTAATCTTTTGTTCCACTATTTACTGGTACAACAACTTCGCGGTACACACCCGGTAATATGTGAATTGTAGTACCAGGAATTGCCTCATTTACTGCTTCTTTTATTGTGCGATAAGGACTAGAATTTGTCCCTGTTCCTATACCACTATAATCATTATCAACCCATAGATCGCCACTCAATGCGACTGAGGAATAAAAGAAGAAAATTATGCTATAAATTAATACCATTACTGAATTGTATGAAAATAATTTCATGTCCACACTCCTTTTTTTATATAAAGATATCCTAATTTAGGTGGTTTTGCGTTTTATCTTTATGCGTTTGACTCCATCATCAATATAATCAAATTGACATGTGTAATGAACTACATCACCCAATTGGGGGACAGATTGGATCCGTAGTTCTTTTTCTCTCGGTATTTATGTTCCTTAATTTATCCTATAGTCTTCTATTTGAAAGATCAACTCTCTACGGTAGCCGTACACCATGATCACATGGCATGAAAGAATAGTTATATAACGAAGACTAAATCTAACGTAAAATACCGCTATTATGTATTACCCTTGATTAAATAGCTTAGTGGAATAGAAGGAAAGATAGATAAATAACGGGGTGTTCCTGAATGTCCGCATTAGATTAATTCTATAAATTATCAAACGACGGCTTATGGCACAAAGCCGATATTTATGAAGTACTGATATTAGAAAATATTGTGCACTGGCACCAAATAATTTTATACTTCTACTGCTTTGAAAACTGATCCTGCCACAAATCCTCTGGATAAAAT
>CAZFUY010000165.1:0-3357 GCA_964522445.1 uncultured Thiotrichaceae bacterium
CTAACTTCACATTCTTTTGAATTCTGAAAATACTACATCCTATAACGCCACAGCAGGGTCAGGTATTGCAATCAAACATGTTGTTCATGTGATTTAACTGCACGGGAGAACCGCTGATCAACTTAGATGCGAATCAGTGATCAACCTGGTGAGAATACGCACATACTTCATGAATCACACGCAATAAAACGGACACCCATAATAACAAAAGGCTCAGATCAAACCTAAGCTATTGTTTTTATTGGAACCTTAAGATGAGTGTCCTTTCTATTGCTAACTGACCTTATAAAAGAAACCATTAATTTTTCTGGTAACACTGATGAAGAAATAAAAAATAATACCTTTAATGGCGTGCTGTGGATTGAATATTTTATCGGTGGTTTAGAAAATCATAGAATTTATTGTGCGACGTTAACCAACAATCATTATTTAAGCATCGACGTTGAAGACATGCAGGCTAGTAATATTTTTTTTGATGAAATGATTGAGGTATCTACGCCCTATTCAGACGCCCTTATGAATTCAGTAAAATTATATCGACTTGATGATAGCTAAATAAATTTAGCTGATGACATTATCATTTAATCAACATCAAAGGAAGAGATAATAAAATCAATAGTTTCCTGTGCCTGTTCTTTCCAGTTATTTTCTTTACCATGACTGTTATTAATAAAATTAAACACAACCATTAAATAATGCTGTTCAGAAACGGGAATTGAAAAAGCAACATGCTTTTCCCCTCTTCCCATCTCATATTCATAATATCCCCAGTCTAAATTAGATATTTTTTTAATCAGATATTTCTCAGGCAATTTAACTACAAATTCTTCTCTAGCTTGTTCATCATAAATAATTTCAAAATCATTCTGCATTGCAGTAATAAAATCATCCGATTTTTCTAAATTTAAACTTTTATCTGATGTTTTATTTAGCGCCATACCCATTGATAAAGTACCCTTTACCCCACCAAAAATAATACCTCGACCATAATCCCAGTAAGACTGCCGAATTGAGTAAGAGTTTTCTAAGTCAGTATATGGGTTTTTATATATATCATTATCATAAATATTAATTCGATACTGCGTTTCAGAGGGCAATGGAAAATCTTTACTATAATTTACTGGTGAGGAAAAATTCATTTTATGACCAGACAAGTCAAGTTTGATAAGTGTACTTTTAGGGTTAGCCATACTTCGTTCCGAATTAATTAATACCGCTACAAATAAAATTAGAGCGATGAAAAATATTTTACTAAGTAATTGTTTATTTAACATCGACATAAAACTTAGCCTCATTATTTAGGCAGTGAATTCACAATAGACTGCACCACTAATGCACTCTTATTTCGAACATCATACACATTATTAACAACCGAGGAGTCACCTGTATAAGGTAATGTGTGTGGACTCTTATTTGGATTATCCGTAAATATAAAAAACAAACCTATTGTTGATCCCAGCTTTGATACCCAGTCCTTCGCATTACCACCAATTAAATTCGGCACAGGGTCAAACGGATGATTATTAAAGCCCAGTATATCGATTTTTACGTTCTTCAATATTCCCTTTGATATGGTCTCGTTATTTGCACCGGCATTAAATTGCACACTGTTATTCGATAACTCAGTATGATTATTTTCCCAGTGAAAACGAGCTGCTTCAGTAAAGATCAAACCGCCCTGGCTATGTGCTAACCATTTTACGGGATTGCCTTTTTGTTGCACATCAGACAGCACCTTTGAAAACTGCTTCGATACCGCTGTGGTCTGTTGTTTTTTATCTAACGACGATTCGTATGTATCCCAAAACCCACCATCTGTTGGATTATGAAACAGAGTATATTCTTTTATCATATCCTGCTTAAACATAGTGCTTAAGTGAGTTCCCATAAGATTTCGAGAACGGTCCAAATCATTCGACTGTCCATTTACAGCTGCATGAGCAGTTTTAATTGAATCAACCGCTTTTGGAACCAGAGCCCATTGCCCATTTGCCCCTGATCTTTTTACGACATACAGTGCCGGTAGCTCTTTACCAGCGCCCATCAGTTTAGGGTTAGGCACTATCTCTAAAATATAAACTATTCCTGCCTGCACTTTGTAACTTATGGCAAAACCCGTATTAATTTCTACAATACTATATATATTTTCCGTACTTTTCTGTGCCGACGCATCACTAGGGCGTGGCGTAGGCGAAAGACTGGCAATTTTACGAGTAATTTGTACTTGCTGGTATGGGCTTAATTTTTCCAGAAACAGGTGAGAGTTGGGGGATATCTTGATTTTATGCCCAGCCGTGATTGCGGCAATATCCAGGTTCGTTACTGTGTTTCGCACTCTAGCTGCATTATTAGATAATTTTTGATACCAGGAAGGGTTGAAATTAATAAAATTTTGAGCAGCTGATCCAGTCATTATGTCATCCATGTATAGTTAATAAGCGCATTAATTCCTATTGATTATAAATGCTAACTAACTGATATATCAAGATAATACATACTGTTTTAGGGTCTAATTCATCTAATATGTGACTAAAGCCAATAAAAAACAAAACTACAGGTTGTTATACCTTGGGTAGAGCAATAAACTGAACCATAATTCTGCTAGTTTTATAAGCATTTAGTCAATCTAACTTATAGCTACTCCCAAAAAAACGAGACAGGCTTATTGAGAGCCTCTCCCACATAAACAAGACAGCCGCAAGAGAACAACAAAATCATCACTTAATTTTGACATTTATATACTGATTACTTTGTGCTTTAACAAATGCTCCCCCATCCAAATCTGCGTATATTCTTTGCAAGATTTTAGACTCAGCAATAGCATCAACCAAAGCATCATGTTGTTTACCTTCTATATCAATTCCCATTTGCATAGACACTTTGCCAACAGATGATTGATCCGAATTATGTCCACTTAATGATTGCCAAAATATTGCTAGCGTTTTGACATCCATTGCTACACCTGAAAATGGGTACCTTCGCTTGTATCGCTTATAATCATAACGTAGTAATGGAATATCAAAGTATGTACCCCAGGCTGCTAATCTTACTGACCTAATATTGTTGGTGTGTGATTCAACCCACTTTTCGAATTTTTCGGCGACTAGATCAAACGCATCAGCATATTTAACATCATCATTACTAATACTTGTTAGCTCAGTAATAAAATCTGAAATTTCTTCCTGCGGTTTTACTAATTCAGAAAAGGTATCAACAATTTCAAGTTGTCTATTCAAATAAACAGCACCAATTTGAATAATGTCATTATTCACAACGTTACCATCAAGATCTTTACAATAAAAAATAAAACGGACACCCATAATAACAAAAGGCTCAGATCAAACCTAAGCTATTGTT
>CAZFUY010000166.1:0-3277 GCA_964522445.1 uncultured Thiotrichaceae bacterium
CCATATTGCTGAGCTATTCCCGAAAGTGTTTCACCCCGTGAAATAACATGTTTACTTGCAGAATTTTCGGCTAAATAAGTGCCAGCCGGAGAGTATTGATTAAAATAGCTGACCACACCATTAAATATGGCATTCGCCATTTTCAACTGATACGCCTGACTCCTCAGTTTCCGTTCTTCTTGCGGATTGGAAATAAATGCTGTTTCAACTAGAATTGAAGGAATATCAGGCGATTTTAATACCATAAACCCCGCTTTTTGCACACCTTTTTGATGCAGTGCTCCAATATGTTTAAAATTATTCAGCACTTTATCGGCTACATTAATACTGGCTTCTTTTGTTGCTGTCTGGGATAAATCCATTAAAACAGTAGCCAGCATATCTTCTTTATCGGCTAATTTAACCCCACCTACCAGATCAGCCGCATTTTCATGTTGAGCCAGCCATCGCGCTGCCTCACTAGAAGCACCATGGTTCGATAAGGTAAAGACTGAGGCACCTTTAACATTTGAATTTTTAAAAGCATCCGCATGTATTGATACGAAGAGATCAGCTTTTGCTGCACGAGCTATTTCCATGCGCTTTCTCAACTTAATGAAATAATCACCTTTTCGCACCATAATAGCCTTCATGCCAGGCTTTTTATTAATTTGCGCTGCAAGTTTTTTGGCGATTTCAAAAACCACCTTTTTTTCCTGTGTTCCTTTAGGGCCATGAGCACCTGGATCTTCTCCACCATGTCCAGCATCTATGGCAATTATCAAGTCTCTGGTTTCATTTTTTACTGTTTTAACAACCTGATTTTTTTTAACAGGTTTATTGGCATATTGAATACTTGCTGGTTTGTTTTTTGCAAACATATCAACAACCAAACGATGACCGTATACATTGGCAGGCTTTAATAAAAAACTTTTTGGGGTCGCAGCTGCTTTTAAATCAACCACTACTCTTAAATCATGCCTGTTACGTGCTGCACTGCGCACACGTTTAAATAAAGTATGGTCAGCAGAAGGCTGGGCCAGGGGCTTTAATAATTCAGCATTTTTAAAATCAATGACAAGACGAGCAGGATTATCCAATAAGAAAATCCGATGCGGTGCTGCAGAACTCACATCAAATACCATGCGCGCATGGTCAGGTGCAGTCCAGTAGCGTAATGAATCAACCCGAGTTTGCTGTGCATGTACTGTTACAGAAAGTAACAACAGAGCATACAGGCAAGTTTTTTTCCAGAATCCAGACATAATGACAACCTATAAAACATTCTTGTTTAGATTATAGCACTATGTCTTTGTTTTTCCAGCGGAGAGTAAAATTATTTCTCAACAACTCAGAGAGAACCTCTATTTTGACAATTCGTTCATTCTCTTGAGTGCTTAAATTGACTATTATATCGGGTGCTGGCAAAAAACCTTTGCCATGTTCCGGCCATTCTATAAAACATAAACACTGTTGTTCCAAATAATCTCGGATACCTATCCACTCAAGTTCTTCTGGGTCTTTCAAGCGATATAAATCAAAATGATAAATCTGTCTTCCGAGGATTTCATATTCTTCAACCAATGTGTAGGTTGGACTTTTTACCGCAGTTTTATGTCCAGCAGCTCTAAGCACACCCCGAGTCAAGGTGGTTTTGCCTGCGCCTAAATTACCCTGTAAAAAAACCAGACATTTTCTAGGTAACAGTCGCCATAATTCTGCACCCAGTAATTCTGTATCCTGTTCGTTAAATAATCTAATTTCCATGCTTCGATGAATTCACTAATTTTCTTATAAGAACCATTAAATCACTCGCTAACAACCCTTTTTCTCCATTTTCCTGAGCACACAAATCAGCAGCTTTGCCATGTATATGAACAGCAGATGAAGCGGCAATATCCAAGGTTAAATGTTGTGCAATTAAACCCGCTATCATACCTGCAAGAACATCGCCCATACCACCACTTGCCATCCCTGGATTACCCGTTGTCGATACCAGGGTTTCCTTACCATTTTCAATAAGTGTTCCAGCACCCTTAAGGACTGCTACACCACCAAACTTATTTTGTAATTGAGAAACCGCGGAAAATCTATTGTTAGCGATATCAGACGTTGAACAGTTTAATAATCTAGCGGCTTCTCCTGGATGAGGTGTTAACACCCAATCATCATACTGTAGGGTTTTAGTTGCCAAAATATTGAGTCCATCTGCATCAATCACCAGAGGTTTTTTACAAGTAACAACCTGATCAAACATATTTTCACCCCATTGACTTTGGCCTAAACCTGGGCCTATTACAATCACAGTGGCCTTTGAAAGCAGAGGTAACAATTGTTCCGGAACTTCAACACCATGACACATTAATTCAGGTCTAGCTATATTAATCAAACTTGAATGATTTTTTCGCGTCGCAACACTCACCAATCCCGCTCCAACACGCAGAGCCGCTTCTGCAGCAAGACTAATGGCTCCGGAAAAACCAATATCCCCCCCGACCACCAGAACATGACCATTATTTCCCTTATGCGCACAGCGATGGCGTTTGGGTAAAAAACATTGGCTTATTAGTCTGCAAGCATGATTAACTTTCTGATAGATATCCTCAGCAATATCCAAAGATGAAAAAATAATATTGCCACAATATTCGGCGGCAAAGCCGGTAAACATACCCTGTTTAAGCCCTATAAAACTGACCGTATAATCAGCTTTTACCGCATTACCCATCAAATTTCCAGTATTCGCATTAAGACCGGATGGAATATCAACCGAAATAACAGGACAAGAAGCGCTATTTATTAATGAAATTGCTTCAGCATAGCGACCTGAAACTTCACGGTTTAACCCCGTTCCCAGTAATGCATCAATGACAATACTATTGTTTAATACCCTGTTGGAATCAAAAGGGCGAATCTTGCCACCTGCCTTAATATAATCTCGATAAGCTATTAAAGCATCTCCTTCGAGTTTTTCAGGATTAGATAAAAAATAAACAAACAGCTCAACATCAAGTTGTAGCGCTAATTTGGCTACAACGTAACCATCACCCGCATTATTTCCTGCGCCACAAAAAACAGTAATGTTATATGCTGGGTATTTTTGTTGGATTAATCCAAACACCTCCTGCCCTGCCCTTCGCATTAATTCAATGCCAGCAATACCAAAATCATCAATGGCTATGCGATCCATTTTTCTGACTTGCTCAGCTAGATATAATTTTTCAGGCAGTTTCCGCATCAATCTGGATAAACAATAATTGGATTAGTTTTTTTAAACTTTAACATGGTTGAAAGGTAAATA
>CAZFUY010000167.1:0-3163 GCA_964522445.1 uncultured Thiotrichaceae bacterium
GCCCTTACAAAACTTACAGCATTTAATTACTCAAATACTGCTTTGTGGTACTACCAGGATGAATGGGCAATTCCCCGGACAGGACTTTAACCTGCTAGATAAGTTGCCGATAACGGCGTACGACCTGACCCCAATTTCCTACTGCAATTTACACAAGTTTCATCTGTTAAAACTACATGTCTATTCGAGTTATAATCAGCAGGTCAAAAGCATAATTCAGGTACACCACTTGCACATTAATAATCAAAAGAAACACTATAAGTTATTAACTAAACCTTGAAACTTTACTAAAACCCCATATCTAACAAAGCAATCAATATAAAAACACAGGTAAAACATGAAACGAATAATGTTATTTATTTTCACCAATATCGCCATAATGCTCGTATTGAGTATCACATTAAGGCTTTTAGGTGTTGATAGCATCCTGGCAGAAAATGGCTCTGATCTTAATATTCAAGCCTTAGTCATACTTTCTGGCGTTATAGGTTTTGGCGGCTCATTTATATCGTTATTAATATCCAAGTGGATGGCAAAACGCATGACGGGCGCGGTTGTTATCTCCAGCCCTTCTAATAACATTGAAAGATGGTTAGTTAATACCGTTGAAAAACAAGCAAAAATTGTAGGCATAAAAATGCCAGAGGTAGCAATTTTTCCATCACCCGCTATGAATGCTTTTGCAACTGGCGCAAGTAAAAACAATGCCTTAATGGCCGTATCTCAGGGGCTGTTAGATAATATGACACAGGGAGAAATTGAAGCTGTAGTTGGCCACGAAATGAGCCATATTGCCAACGGTGACATGGTGACATTAGCGCTTATACAAGGCGTTGTTAATACCTTTGTTGTGTTTTTATCTCGTGTTATAGGACACATAGTAGACCGCGTTATTTTAAAAAATAACCGTGGTCACGGTATCGGTTATTTTATTAGTGTTATGGTTGCACAGGTGGTGCTATCCATTCTTGCATCAACCATCGTTATGTATTTTTCGAGAAAACGCGAGTTTATTGCAGATACGGGTGGCGCAGATTTAGCGGGGCATCAAAACATGATTAACGCACTTAAACGCCTGGGTCAGATAGAGCCAGAGGCATTGCCAGAACAAATGGCAGCTTTCGGCATTAACGACAAGGCCAACATAATGGCATTGTTCTCATCACACCCACCGATTGAAGCCAGAATAGAGGCTTTAGAAAATCGAGCTAGAACTCATTCTTAAACTAACTGATCCCACTGGACAAGTTAGCTTGCTTGCACAGCAATGTGCTTATCTGAAATACAGAAAAGAGTGGGATCAAGTTTAAAGGAACAATCAAACAAAAGAACTGAGATTCTCTCATTATTTTTCAATGAGTTACGCCTAAACCTATATAAAAAACCCTATCTCA
Source organism: uncultured Thiotrichaceae bacterium (assembly GCA_964522445.1). GTDB lineage: Bacteria > Pseudomonadota > Gammaproteobacteria > SZUA-229 > SZUA-229 > CAZFUY01. The sequence continues at coordinate 1,395 of CAZFUY010000167.1, forward strand.
GTCAAGCAACGATCAAGCAAATCAGGCTCAACAAGGTGTAACCACAAGGCTTTGTTTCAACAAGGTCAAGGTGGCAGCCAATCTGGTAGGTGCATTATTAACTTAGATTAATAGAAGGTGATGTAAGATAAGCTGACAAAAACCTCTATTTTGTCGATTTATTTTACTATTTAGATAATTTAAAATATATAAATAACCATAACAATCAATAAGTTAAAAAACTGGCTGATTTTTTGCTTATATCTTTTTATAATTGATCAATATTTTAAAATACTGCCCTTAATGGAGATACACAGTGCAAATGTTTAAAACTAGAAATATTACAGCAATAGCCGCTTTTGCTTTTGGAGTATTAAGTTTACAGTCCCATGCGGCTACCATATTTGACAACTATTCCTATACCGATATATATGGTACTGCCAGTGATGATAATACGGGTGGTTATGCTGACTATGCCTCATTAACATTAAGCACTGGTTTTCTGGACTCTATTGATGACATTAACTCTGTTTCAATGGTTGATTCATATGAAACAGCTTATGCTGGTTCAGATGCACATATTAATGTTGATGCCTATGACTATGGCTATATTTCAGGCATTTATGGCTATGTATCAGCTGGTTCAGATGCTTTTGCTGATACTCTATATCAAGATGCCTATGCTTATAGTGATACTGTTGTTGATGTGGATTTTTTCCTGGAAACATCAAGCATATACAGCTTTTATAATCGCTCCATGGGGGCCACCGGATATGCTAACTTCTATTACGAGTTGTATAGCTATGATCTGGATAACATTATTTTCAGTGGCAATCTAATAGAGATGGATGAGACTGACTTCTGGTTAAGTGGTTCAATTTCTAATGGGGCTTACAATCTGATTGTTGAAGCTATTACGGATGCAGATGCGGCATCATTTGGTTATGATTATGGTTATGCATCTGGTGACTTTGAACTGGAACTAACAGCTGTACCTGTTCCAGCAGCTGTTTGGTTATTTGGTTCTGGTTTATTGGCTCTGGCTGGTTTTGCACCCCGTAAAGCCGGATAATCAAATTAACAGGTAATCTTATTAAAGCCGGGATAATCCCGGCTTTTTTGGCTCACCTGAAATTATCGACAGGTCAAAGGCTCAGGTCTTTCCGGGCAGGTTTTTATACCTGATTCCTGCTTTAATAACGATTGAAAATCGTTTTACTAGTATCAAAAAAAATCTTAAATTCTAAAATACTTTTTTTATGTCATCCCGAGCGCAGTCGAGGGATCTGGCATTATAAAGATCAAGATCCCTCGACTACGCTCGGGATGACATAAAAACACTAAAGTCTTGCTGCACTAAAAGTGCATAGTTTTAACTAGCGTACTGAGACAATCAACTCAAATCTCAGGTATGATAAGCCTCTAATAACATACTTACACCCGTCATATCCGGCGGTTGCTGTAGCCCCATCATTTGCAAGATAGTGGGCGCTATACTGCTTAACCCCATGCCTGTGCATAAACGCCAGCTTACTTCATCTATGACCATGCAGGGCACGGGATACACTGTATGCTGCGTATGAGGCTCACCTGTAACTGGGTCAATCATTTCATCGCAGTTGCCGTGATCAGAGGTTAGAAGTATGGAGTAGCCCTCTTCCACTGCTGCATCCAGCAGGCGACCTACTTCGGTATCCATCGCTTCAACGGCGGCAATGACAGCTTCACGTACTGCTGTATGACCAACCATATCGCCATTGGCGAAGTTGACGATCATAAAACCATACTCA
>CAZFUY010000168.1:0-3007 GCA_964522445.1 uncultured Thiotrichaceae bacterium
TTCTATCTAATTTCATACGCAAATACCCTTTAAATCAGGCAGGAAAATCCAAACCGGATAAACCGGCGATTATTTAACCAAACCAGGTAGTCGGTGTCTGGTACGGAAGTCAGAATCTAGAGATGTAAACAAAATGATAACTATGCCGGTCTTTATAATGGTCATGTTTAGTTTCCTGTCGGCATTACCGGTACTGATTTATTCCGAAAATGATTGATATTCTTAAACTGAACTTTCCAGACTAGTTCCGTTACTATCTTTGCAGCATATAGATTCAAGCATCGTCGCTGATTTGAATTCTAACGGTATTTTAAAATATTTTCCAGCAGAAATAGTGTGAGTGTAGGCTAATAAAAAAGCCATAATTAGATAAATTATACAATCTTTATTCATGTAAATACCTAAAAGATTAGAAGGTCATTAAAATCTATACGGTTTATAAAGCTTGTATGAATTTATACACTTGTTACTGAGAAAACAAAATTGTACTTAAGTACGAAATTACTATATAAAAAAGTACTCAAATAATCTTGATTTAGTTTAATGATATACTCCTAGGCCACCCTTGTTAGGATGATCAGGTATGGCCAGGATATATGTCTCTTCTACTTCGGAAGACTTAAAGCAGTGCCGCGCGGCAGTATTAAGTGCACTTCGGCGCATGCGCCACGATGTTGTTGCGATGGAAGACTATACCGCCATGAATGGCTCGCCGTTAGCTGAGTGTTTGCAGGATGTAGCGAGCTGTGAAGTTTATATTGAGCTTTTTGCCTGGCGTTATGGGTATATTCCTGATGACGATGATAATAATCCCGATCAGAAATCTATTACCGAGCTAGAATTCCTTAAAGCTGATTCTATTGGCATCCCTTGTTATATATTTATCCTGGATGAGAATGCATCATGGCCTGTCATTCATGTTGATCAAGAATCAAACAACATTCGCTCATTAAGGGATTATTTCTGCAATAGAAAAATAGTCGATTTTTTTACTGATGAAAATACCCTCGCCACACAAGTATCAACAACAATAGCGAAAAGGGAAAGCTCACTGGTAAAAGCGAGTATCACCATAGAAGAGCACAAGACTCGATTAGAAGCTCGCGAGCAGGAACTGCGAGAGGAATTATCTTCTGAACAAAACCAGGATCGTAGTGCAGAAATATCGCTAGAGTTGAACGCCACCCAGAAACAACTCACCAATTTAGAATTATCCTATCAGGAATCTATCAAACGAAATGAAGACCTGGCACGCTCGTTAGAAGAACTCCAGACACAACATCCGGGTGCTCGACTTGAAGCAGCCTTGGATAGTGTAAAATCAGGCGACAATTCAATAGCCAAACAACTTTTTAGAGATGTAGTTGAAAAAGGAGAAGAACTCAACGTAACCTTTGGCGAGGCGGCTTATCAAATGGGCAATATTGCCAAAGGCGAGATTAGATACCAGGAGGCTTTTGAGTATCTCCAAAAAGCAGTCAATTTTCGGTCTGAAAACACGACCTATCTCAATTCATTAGGTCAAATTTTGGACACTTTGGGCCAGTATGAAAAAGCGATAGAATATTATGAACAGGCGCTGGCCAGTGAATTAAAAACCTTTGGTGAAAATAATCTTAATGTAGCTATTGTTCGCAACAACCTGGGATTAGCCTGGGATTCATTGGGGCAGTATGAAAAAGCGATAGAGTATTATGAACAGGCGCTGGCAAGTGGTTTGAAAACCTTAGGTGAGGATCATCCTAAGGTAGCTACTCGTCGCAATAATCTGGGATTAGCCTGGAAGTCATTGGGTCAGTATAAAAAAGCGATAGAGTATTATGAGCAGGCGCTGGTCAGTGATTTAAAAACCTATGGTGAAGATCATCCTCAAGTAGCTATTTATCGCAACAATCTGGGAGGAGCCTGGAGGTCATTGGGGCAGACTAAAAAAGCGATAGAGTATTATGAACAGGCGCTGGCCAGTGATTTAAAAACCTATGGTGAAGATCATCCTGATGTAGCACTTGATCGCAACAATCTGGGATTAGCCTGGAAGTCATTGGGTCAGTATAAAAAAGCGATAGAGTATTATGAACTGGCGCTGGCAGTTTTTGAAAAAGTACTGGGTATTGATCATCCCAGTACAAAAACAGTTGTCAGCAATCTGGCTGAAGCAATGAAGTAGTAGCAGTATTACTTATATTGAAAAAGTCGGCCCTAAAAGCACAGCGGAATTATTAAAAGAAGAAGGTAAACAACTCTGCCCGGTAACCAATTTCAAAAGTTAGTCAATTTGTTGAACATGCTAAAAAAATTCCACGTATGCGTGCAAGTATCCGATATCCAGCTATCCCAACGCTTCTATCAGCTATTGGGTTTTACCCCGGTGGCCGACCTGCAGCATGAAGATAGCAATGTCATCTGGCATTCCCTAATACCGATGTATTGCTGGAACTGTTACAGTTCAAATGCGCCTCGAAAACACAGATAAATCCACAGCAACGACAGAATCTGCGAGGACTTAATCATATTGGCTTCCATGTCGAAAACCTGGAGCAGATGAGAACAAAACTTGAATCCCTAGGAGCTGAAATAACTGAAAATGGTACACGTTCCGGTTATCGGTATCTATTCGCTAGGGGACCGGATGGTGAATATTTGGGCTTCGCTGAATTTGACCATTGATAGCGATAAGAAAAGCTATAGGTTTTGCTTTGCACTTTATAATCAAGCTTCCGCTTCAATGTAATAGGGACTAAACAGCTATGCAGAAAATTCAGGTTGCTTCTCTTTACACCCGCCGCTATGCGGAAACCTTTGCTGTTTTCGTCGCTCACTCTCAGGAATATCCACAAATGCTGGACGAGTTGGTCTTGCTGACACAAGAACGACTGCGTCCTGGGTTCCGGGTACTCGACATAGGTGCAGGAACCGGTATGGTGATTCGGCAATGGATAGAACGTACTGGAATACGCCCCGGATTCTATACCGCCTTTGAGCCGAATAATAGTCACGTCAAAGAGTT
>CAZFUY010000169.1:0-2903 GCA_964522445.1 uncultured Thiotrichaceae bacterium
CTCGACTGCGCTCGGGATGACAAAATAAAAGTATTTCAGAATTTAAGAGTTTTTTTGATACTGGTAAAACGATTTTCAATCGTTATTAAAGCAACCTATGGACTTTCAGTCCATAGTCGTTGAGTTATTCTTTCCTAAATTAATTTTAATGGCTTTATGTATAGCGTGTGCTGCGGCGATAAAACCAAATGTAGCCGTAACGCATGTGGATGACCCAAAGCCTAAATTGCAATCCAGGGTTACATTTTTCACGCCAGGCTTGGCATGGCAAACGCTGCCATCTGCTTTTGGATAGCGTTGTTGTTCTATAGAAAATACACATGGCACGCCAAACGTTCGTTTTGGGTTTTTTGTATAGCCGTACTGGTGTCTTAATTGTGACCTTACTTTAGCTGCTAATGGGTCATTCCATGTCTTTGCAAGATCAGCAATATTTATTGCCGTTGGATCAATTAGACCGCCTGCTCCGCCGGTTGTAATAATCGGAACTTTATTTCTCTTACAATAATAAATAATAGCTGTTTTAAATTTAATGCTATCAATTGCATCTATAACATGGTCGTAATTTCTGGTTAAATATTTTTCCAGATTTGCATCGGTTATAAAATCATCAACAATATTGCATTCGCATTGTGGATTAATTTGCTTTATACGTTCAGCCATAGTTTCAACTTTTGACTGGTCGATGCTTGCGGTTAAAGAGTGAATCTGACGATTAATATTGCTGGCTGCTATATCATCATGATCGATAATTGTAATTTTACCAATACCTGATCGAGCCAGTGCTTCAGCTGCCCATGAGCCAACGCCGCCAATACCAATCACACAGATATGTGTATTGCGGATTATTTCGCTTTCCTGAATGCCGTACAGGCGAGTTATGCCGCCGAAGCGCTCGTCATAAGTCATAGTTGTAAATTATCAATTGTAAGTTGTGCTTTACATAATATAGCTTCATCTTCTGCTGAACAATATTTATGAAAGGTTGTAGAAATTAATGTGACTAAAAAGAAAAACTGGCGATTAAAGGTGTATGGTCAGAGAGTTTTTTCCAGGGAGAACCATGCAGCCGCTGACATTTTATTGGTGTTAAGCCCCTGAAATAAATACGATCCATATTTAAAGCCGGTAACCATGCAGGAAAACTACGGGCGTAATGCCCTGTATTCTTTTTAAAAATTTCCTGTAAACCCAGCTCATGACATAAATGTTTTTCAGCTTTGCCTAACCAGTCATTAAAATCTCCGGCAAGAATCAGGGGTTCATTATGAGGAACATGGGAGCTTATACGTTTACTTAATATGGAAAGTTGTTTCTCACGTTCGCTGTTTAGCAGGCCAAGATGAACACAGATAACATGCAGTTTCTGTCTTGAATCTGCTATTTCAATCGTGCCATGAAGCAGGCTGCGGCTGGCGCTTCGAATAGGTGAAACATTGATATTTTCCCATTCAATAAAGGGGTGTTTGCTGAGAATAGCATTACCGTGGTGGCCAGACTTGTATATGGCATTTTTCCCGTATGCATGGTGCTGCCATACCTGATCTGCCAGAAACTCAAATTGAGTATCATTGGGCCAGCTATCAACTTTATGCTGGCGTATTAGATGTTCTCCCTGAATTTCCTGTAAAAAAACCACATCAGAATTTATGTGGCGTAGAGATTCCTTAATTTCATGCAGAACAAAGCGGCGATTAGTCGGGCTAAAGCCTTTGTGTATATTGTATGTCAGGATATTTATATTTGTTTCAGGCATGTTTTATAGATGGGGCAATAAAGATTAGTGTGAGCCTGTTATTTGTAGTGATAGTGATAATATTAAATTCTGCTCTTTGCCATCCATGGCATCGCGACATACCGTTCTTCCTGAACATAAAAAGGCCCTGTTACAGGGCCTTTTTTACTAATCAATGCAACCCTGTGGTTCAGGCAGGCCAGCAATGCGAGAGCCTTGCCTTGCAGGGCCGCCGGGGAAAAGTTCATACAAATATTTTTCGCTGCTTTTTTCAGGGCCACAATGTTCCTTCATATATTTCATTAGCAAACGAACCATAGGTGTTACGCCATATTCAAAATAAAACTTCCGCAAATATTTAATAACTTCCCAATGATCATCACTTAATGTAATGCCTTCCTTATTCGCCATGTGAGCAGCAATCGGTTCGTTCCATTGAGAAGCATCTTTTAAATTGCCTTTGTCAGTAACTTTATAGATGTTGCCATCAAAATCGAACTTATCAACAAAATGATTGGCCATGCTAGGATCAACTCTGGATTTAGCACTTCTTTTTGCAGCACGGCTGTAGCGGTCATCTTTGCTTAGTTCGGCATCAAGCATAGGTATAGGAATACCTGCGATTTTAGAGCCTTCGATTAGAACACCATTTGGAAACAGGCTGTCCAGATAGTCGCTGGTTGCTTTTTTATCATCGTATTTATCTTTAATGGCTTTGATCAGTAGTTTGCGAATTGGTGATATATTATATTGCTTATAAAAATCACGCATTAAGTTAATGATTTCCCAATGATTGTGCGTGAGTGTGATGCCATCTTTTTCGGCCAGGCTTGCAGCGACTTCTTCACTCCAGTCGTTGTTATTGGCCAGGTGCCCATCAGCTAATAATTGATACGTGACACCACCAACAGTAATGTTTCCCATAACTCATAACCTCGTAATGTTTAACCCTTGATTTTGACAGGGATTATTTTTTAGTGTATTCCCTATTCCCCTTGTCCTTTAGCATAGCAGTTATATGGTTGTCTGCTAGGCTAAAATAGTAAAAATTTAAAAAGAATTGATTGAAATAGTTGACAAAAATCATTGGTAATAGGTTAATGCTGCGTTTATAAAGTTATCGAAGTATTGTGATGAATGATCCGAAATATATTTTAGATGCAACCCC
>CAZFUY010000170.1:0-2866 GCA_964522445.1 uncultured Thiotrichaceae bacterium
TTACCGAGCAAGATCGCCTGGAAAAATTAGAACAAGATAGTAAAAAACAACTTCAGCAGCTCTTGGATGGGATGTTGACTATGATTGTTACGCTAAGGCTTGATGGTGTAGTAATCTTTGCCAATGAGCCTCCATTAAAAGTTATTAATGTCACCTTGGATGATGTTATGGGTAAACTATTTTGGAAATGCCCCTGGTTTTCTAATGACGAATATGAACAGTGCCTCATTGAGGAAGATTGTAAGCGAGTAGCTAAGGGTGAAACAATCAACAGAGAAATGGAAATTGAAACGCTGGAAGGAAAACAGTGGGTGGATTATAGCCTCCATCCTGTATTTAATGATCAGAACGACATCATTTATTTGGTTGCAGAAGGCCGAGATGCCAGCAAACGAAAAACAGCCGAAGAACATGTTATCCGTAGCCAGAAAATGGAGGCATTAAGTAATATAGTGGGGGGAATTGCCCATGATTACAATAATATGTTGGGTGTTATTACCGGTTATTCAGGTTTATTAAAACGTAAATATGCCGGTGTTGAGGGTGCCGAAAAACTGCTTGACCAGATCATTCGTGCAGCAGAGCGTAGTAACAAGCTTACCCGAAAAATGCTTAATTTTTCCCACCCAGAAAGTAGCCATGCTGAATCGTGCAATATAAACCAGGCTCTCAGCGGGTTTTACGACTTATTAACAAAATCACTCACATCGGTTATTCAACTGAAATTTAATTTAACAGTAACAGAATGGCTGGCCTGGATTGATAAAGGCGAGCTAGAAGATGCTATTCTTAATATGTCCATTAATGCCAAACATGCCATGCCAATGGGTGGAAAACTAACTATTAGCACAAAAAATATACATCTTGTAGAGAATGAGGCTAAACAGCTGAATTTATCAGCAAACGATTATATTAAACTGACCATTACTGATACGGGTACAGGGATTGAACAAAGCATGCAAGATAAGATCTTTGATCCTTTCTTTAGCAGTAAAGGAAAGGCAGGGAATGGTTTAGGCTTGAGTCAGGTTTTTGCTTTTATGCAGCGTGCGGGTGGCGCTATTAAGCTATATTCTCAAATAGGTTCGGGCACCCAGTTTAGTTTGTATTTTCCTCGCTTTCATGCCCCTATTGTTAAAAACAAAGAAACGATTGAAGTGGGCAAGGAGCTTCAACTAATGGGGAGTAAAACAGTTTTAGTTGTTGATGACGAACCTGCATTACGCTATCTTGCCAGAGAAATTTTGTTAGATGCAGGTTATAAAGTGTTAACCGCAGCTGATGGGCAAGAAGCACTTGATATATTGCCAACTCAGGTCATTGATCTAGTATTAAGTGATGTTATTATGCCGAATATGGATGGATACCAATTGGCACAATATATAAAAGATAATTATTCGCATATAAAAATACAGTTGACCAGTGGTTTTACAGGTGAATCACATAATGTTTCAAGCGACATTGAACTGAAAGAAAATTTAATTTTTAAACCCTATGACAGGGTTGAGCTGTTAACTAAAATTCATTTTTTATTAGATAGCGCTACAAAAGAAGTAGGGAAATAGAAAATGAATCATGAGAGGAATAATAAAGATAGCTTGAACTCAGATGACATAACTGAAGCGTCAAATACCACTATTTATTTAGTTGATGATGATGAAGGTTATGCCGAGCTTTTACAGGATATGGCTGAAGCGGCAGAACTAAATACTATTTGTTTCACTTCTAGCGTACATTTTTTACAAGCACCTATATGCAATAACGATCTTGTGGTTCTGGATTTAAATATGCCGGAAAAAGATGGCATTGAAGTAATGCGTGATTTATCGGACAGACAAATCAGACCTAGCTTTATTTTAATAAGTGGTTTTGATGAGCGGGTATTGCATTCAGCAAAACAACTTGCCGAGTCGAGAAGCTTACATGTTGCAGAAATTCTATGTAAACCGATTGATACAGAACATTTTATTACTGTTTTAAGCAGAGTATATTCAGAATGTACATCCAAAGAAAAACCAGAAGCGATTGCTATAAAAGGCAATGGTAATGCCATTACTATTGATGAATTAAAACAGGCTTTTGAAAACAGGGAACTGCTTGCCTATCTTCAACCACAAATCCGATTTGATACTGAACAACTTGTTGGCGCAGAAGTTTTAGTGCGTTGGCAACATCCGGGTCGTGGCCTGGTATATCCGGATCAATTTATTCCCTTGGCCGAGCGTGAGCAGTTAATGTCAGAACTGACTGAAGCCGTTATTTTTAAAGCGATAGAGGCGTACCAGAAATTACAAATGGCAGGGATTCATCTTACACTTTCCATCAATATATCAGCGCAGAATATTAATCAATTAAATTTCCCTGAAATATTGGCGGCGCATTTAAACAGGCATAAAATACCACATAAGGCATTTATGCTGGAATTAACAGAGTCTGAAATTTTGACAGATACTTCTGCTGCGCTGGATATCCTAAACCGTCTACGAATGAAAGGGTTTTCGCTTTCCATTGATGATTTTGGCACCGGCGACTCATCATTAAAAAGACTTTATCAGTCTCCTTTTTCAGAATTAAAAATTGATCAGCATTTTGTCATGCGTATTGAAAAAGACGAAGATGCGACAGCCATCGTCAGGATTTGTACGCATTTAGCGAAAGAATTTAAAATGCAAACCGTAGCAGAAGGCGTAGAAACACAGGCGATATGGGATAAATTAAAAGCGATAGGCTGTGATATTGCACAAGGTTATTTTATTGCCAAACCTATGCCTTGTGATGCATTTATAGAGTTTTGTAAAAAGCATAACAGAGAGTATTAGGCATAAAGTAGATTTTATTCCCATACTCTGTGTCAGCGACAATAATT
>CAZFUY010000171.1:0-2799 GCA_964522445.1 uncultured Thiotrichaceae bacterium
ATGAATGCCAAGCCTTTCGGCACATATACTGGAACTACAGAAATAAAAGAATTTTGGCAAAAATTAATGGATGATGGCTTTTCTGATGTTGACTATATTGACCCAATTGTGGAAGTAGTCGATGAAAGAAGCGCTATATTAAAGTCTGGCTGGAAGATGAATAAAGCTGCCGGTGTTATACATAAAGAGCTTTGGGTCATACAGTCTGACGGTACTGCAAAATTACGTGAAGATGATTTCGAGGCGCTGGGCTAACTAGTCGTTGCACCGTGGTTTGAACTTCCCCGATAAAACGGACGATGTATTTGTAGATATCTTTATACCAGTATCAAAAATTCGGGCTGCGCGAAGCCGTTAAAGAAACTGTTTACTCACTTATATCTTGAATAAAAAACTAATCCCCGAAAACCTGCTTTAGCACGTCAGTAGTTCTGGCTGCAGGGTTGTCACGAATGCTTTTTTCTTCAATGGCGATATAGGTGAATAGACCATCAAGAGACTTGTCAGTGACATATTGATCTAGATCCAGTGCGCTACCTTCCATCATATCACCAAGTAATGGCGTAGCCTGGCTGGTCAAATTTTTGTAGGCTGCGGTAACTCCAGCCTGTTCGGTAGATTCTTTGACAATAGGTTTGAATTTTTCTTCCAGTGATGCCTGGGAAACCTTACGAAAATACTGTGTGGCCGCATCCTCTGGACCATTCAGAATATTCATGGCATCATCGACGCTCATTTGACGTATCGCGTCAGACAGGATTGCAGCTGATTCAGGAACCGCTTTTTCGGCAGCCTGGTTCATGGTCATTTCAAAGGTATCGACATATTCTCCCTGGCCTAGTGTGCGTGCTGTGGAAGCAATGGTTTTAACAGAATCGGGGACAGAAATTTCAACCAGCTGATTACCCTGAAACCCCCCAGACTGACCGAGAGAATTGATTGCTGATTCCACTCCCTTTGCTAAAGCTTCCTTGAGTCCAGTAACAACTTCGCTGTTGGAAAGAGTTGATTTAGCTATATCGCTGCCACCATTTTTTGAAACTTTATCAACTGCTTCATTAAAAGAATCTAATAAACCAGCCTGAGCACTTTGACTGACTGAAAACGCTATGACAACAGCGGGTAATATGACTTTTCTTGTTAACATTTTATGTTCCTCACTTTTTGACGATAGTTTTGAGTACTGATAAGTAAATAGATTGCCGTGACTGGTGTCGACTCTGAGTAATACAGTTTCAACCCTTGCTTCAAAACACAAAAATAGGGTCCGAAAAACTTCTTTCAGGGGACCCAAGGCCATTATAAATGACACAGCTATCAGGTTCAGGTTTTTCTTTTTGCATATATTGAAATATAACTACATTGCGAAGTTTCTATTGCGAAAGGTACAGGATCTGACCAAGCAACCCAATACCCTACAAACCTGTTGTTATGACTGGAACCTACAGTATATTCATACTCCAAGTTCTGGCTAATAGCGGTTTTTTTAAGTCCAACCATTTAGTATCAGCTCCGATTTGTTGAATTCAGTGTCAGGTGTAAAGTAGTAATGCCCTGATAAACACAACCACCCTAAACAGAGCGACATACCAATGAGTCAGCCACATGACAACAATTATTTACTCGGTAAGTATGCTGACTTGTTGAAGCGCTTAGAAGCCCCAATAAATTCGCATCAATTTCTGTAATAAAATTAGGCGTTGTCAGGAAGTGATAGTTCACTAAATAGTTTGTCGAGTTTCTGCGCTATTTCTGATTACAATTTAATCATTGGTATTATCCAGACCTATATAACATGCAAAAAATGGTGTTATCCCGTTTAGATTATCCAGGCTTCAAAATCGATCTTGTAAGTTTTTCATGGCTAGCGTATAAGATAACCAGACCGAGACAATAACTTGTTAGGCAGTTCAGTATAATGAGTAATGAAACTATGGAGAAGTTTAATGTGTTATGAAATCATAGGAGATGAACAAGAAATTCTTACTCATTACGCATCATCTTTGCGGAATACTGCAGATGAAGATTATATTGCAGCTAGGATTAGCTATAAATTAGGTTTAACAGAACCATTTTTATGGTCTAGCCTTCATGCGATAGAGAAATATTTGAAAACTATATTGATTTTTAATAAAAAAAATACAAAAAAATTTAGTCATGATGTTGTTGGTTTATTAAATGCTGTGCGAAACATTGAGTCGCTGTCAAATGACTTTTATTTACCTGAGCAAGCAAAATTATTCATCGAATATATAAATGAGTATGGTTCAAATCGCTATCGTATAAAAACATCTTTTTTAGATGAACTTACTCTCTTTAATCTGGATTTAACAGTTTGGCATATTAGTCGATATTGTTGTTACTGGAATGAAGAATATGATGAAACAAGATACCGCAAAATTGACTTTAAACAGCCTGTAGAAAAACCTCATACCCAGCGAAGTAACAATGATTTTTTGGAAAAGGTTATCACTAAAGAGTCTGCTGCTTATCCTTATCTTGATTGGAATAACTATTACTACGGTAAAACTGAATACAATGAAAGCTCAATAAAAAACACTCAAATTCGTTTTTCTACTATAAATTCCACTTTTGACATATATCTAAATGCAATTGATATTTTACATAAATATGTGAGATGCAAAAGTGAAACTGTAAAAGAAAAAGAACTGAATAAGCGATTGCAACAAGCAAGAGACATATTGATGGATAACCCTGAATTACTCAATAGTATATTAACCAATGCCTAACATCTATATGACCGCCACTTGTCAACAGGCAAAGTAGTTTTGTCTCCGA
>CAZFUY010000172.1:0-2791 GCA_964522445.1 uncultured Thiotrichaceae bacterium
TCGGCGCGTTGTTGGGTACTTGTCACTGTTAAACTCCTGTTTAAATATTCTTTATGAAACCATCAGCTCATAACCAGCCTGGCACTCTGCGAACCAAAATACACCTGGTTTATCAATTCCAGCGCATCACGCAAGGAATAACCGCTCTGGAACTTGTTTTTGATCTCACCGAAAATTTCACCAATCTTGTATTCGATAGTATCTGAGGAGGATGCTCGCTACCTGAATCCCTTGAGGTAAGGAAACAGCTCGTCATCTACATAAGCGATCAGGTCATCGCCTTCAGGGCTTTATCGTGGTCAAAACTGCCGTCAGAGCACTTAGGGGCCGCCCAACGTGGCCAATGGTGCTTTTCATCGATAATGAAATCATAGCGTTTACCCATCAGCTCGGTCTCAATCCCCCGCTCTCCTTCCAGGTCATCCAGATATTTAAGAAACAGCATCCATGAGGTTTGCTCGGTGTAGTCCAGCTTACTGGAACAGCCAGCATCTTTATGCAGGACGTCGTCGATATTTTTAAAAACTTGTTCGAACATAAAATCTCTTATTTATTATTATGTGCTGGTGTAAACGCTACGCTAGGGACATTCCCAGCGGTACTAAATTAACCCCATAAAGGCCACAGTGTATTGATTTATCCGCTGCCTTACAATCATAGCGGGGATGAATTAGATTCTGTAACAGAAGACAAAAGCACTTACACAGACGTGTTAGTGTTAGGTGTTGATTTTTTAAAGGATAGCTAAATATTCCCAGTACCAGCTTTTTTTAAATTGACCGTCCCGCTCCCGCAGTGCTAAATAACCACGCCAAACAATTCCATCAAATCCACCAACTAACAACTTCTCAAAACCCATATATAACAAACATCATTTATTGTAGAGACTTGCTGAGAAATGCGCCGCCAGTGCGCTTTAAAATCTAAGAAGAAAGTTTGGTGCTTTTTAACTGCTTGAATATAAAGAAAAAAGTGGTGGCCGAACCTGGAATTGAACCAGGGACACGCGGATTTTCAATCCGCTGCTCTACCAACTGAGCTATTCGGCCATTATAGACATTGAGACAGAATTTCTGGTCAACAGAAAATTCAGAGCGCGTATTAAAGCGGCAAGCCTCGATTGAGTCAAGTATTTATTCATTCTCCCTGCACATAAAATAAATAGCAAACCTGCATTTAATTTAGAGATTTAACCCTGCGGCTGTGTGTAAAACAGATTAAACCGCTATGCTCACAAAGTTAATTATTTAAAAATCAATAACTTATAACGACCCGACTTATTTGCACTGCCACATATCAATTAGCTGGACGGTGGCACAAACTCTGTAGGCGCATCGCTACCGCCTTCACTAAAAAAATACTTTTCCATTTCATCTTCCAGAAATTTTCGCGCTTTAGGCTCAATCGGTGACAAACGGTATTCATTAATCAGGATCGTCTGGTGCTTTAACCATTCTGCCCAGGCTTCTTTAGAAACACCATTGTAAATTCGCGCCCCTAGATCACCGGGATAAGTGGGTCTATCCAGGCCTTCTGCTTCTTTACCTAATTTTACACATTGCACCATACGCGCCATAGCTACACCTCATTTAAACGATTCAATATTGTTTTGATCGGAGCCGCCAGGCCACGTCGATCTGTCTGGGACGTGTTATACCAGACTATACGCTCTGCTTCCATCACACATTGCTCAGGGTTATTGACCTTCACCAGGCAGGGCGTGATATCAAAATGATAATGACTGAAGGTATGCCGAAAGCTTTCAGTATCTTCGATATGTGTTACTTTGAACTGCCATTGTTGTAGACAGTGGTCTTTAATATCTTTATCCAGCTCAATTTCTGGCAGACTCCACAGGCCGCCCCAAATACCTGTTGGTGGACGTTTTTCCAGCAGCACCTGATTATTATCATTCAACATCATTAATAAACGCGCCTGTTTAACTGGCAGTTTTTTACGGGGTTTGGGTGTAGGCAATTCAGTAACTCGATTTGTTTTTAAAGCCAGACAGTCACCCGCCAGAGGACAGCTATCACAGCCAGGTTTTGCGCGCGTACATAAGGTTGCACCTAAATCCATTATCGCCTGAGTGTAATCAGCCAGATGATCATTTGGCGTGTGCTGCTCGGCAAATTGCCATAATGTTTGCTGCACTTTTGCCTGCCCCGTCCAGCCTTCAACCTCATGAAAACGCGCCAGCACCCGCTTAACATTACCATCTAAAATCGCATGTCGCTGCCCCCGTGCCTGCGCTAATATTGCACCTACCGTTGAGCGACCAATACCCGGCAGTGCATTCATCTGTTCAAAATTGTCTGGAAAATTACCCGCATAATCATGACGAATTATTTTTGCTGTTTTATGTAAATTTCTTGCCCGCGCGTAATAGCCCAGACCTGACCAGAGATGCAGCACCTCATCTTCTGCTGCATTGGCTAAATCAATTACACCGGGAAATTGTTTGATGAATTTTTCAAAATAAGGAACAACCGTAATGACCTGAGTTTGTTGCAGCATAATTTCCGACAACCAGACACGGTATGCGGTGCGATTATTTTGCCAGGGCAGATTTTTTCGACCATGTTTACTGTACCATTTTAGAATAGCCTGGCTAAATTTTTTATTTTTCATTGTTTAACAAAATTTCTATATTAATATAGGCATTCATAATAATGTGAAGCTATCTAAATAGCCCTTTAAATTTATTTTTAACTTTTTCGATCTTCTTTTCTGTTTTCTTTTTCCTTGTCTTTACGTGTCAGCTCATGTTTTTTAATCACATTGTTCATGT
>CAZFUY010000173.1:0-2785 GCA_964522445.1 uncultured Thiotrichaceae bacterium
GCTTCCTGGTTCATTTCCGCAGTATTTTGCTGGATGTCTAATTTTTCGTATTCCTGGTAACTCTTTTCTGATCCAACATACAGACATTTGCAAAATTCAGCGTCGGCATACGCATAATAAACAGAACCATCTTTAATATGGGAAACTAATTCTCTCTGTTTCATCGATGTTACATGGGCCAACTTTTCCGGCGTATCTGCAACTTTCATATTGAATCCGGCAGCAGAAAGCATTTGTTCTGTGTCCGTCGCATTACTTTTTTCAATCATTGCACACCCGGTCATGGCAATGCCTACAATCACCAGCATGCTGACTTTTTTAAAAAACTGTTGTTTCATCTTAATTTTCCTTGTTTTGATTTTAAATTATTAATCGAGCAAACTAATACGCCTTTTTTACAGCTTAGTCCGGGTACTAGGATATTTACAGAAAATAGCACTCTGATTATAGTTAGATTCAGTTTCACATACCAGTAATTTTCAAGACTCTGACAGAGCTAGCTTTATGGATTTTCCGGTATGTAAAAAACTTGTAAATCAATTAAATTTCTTTACCAACTGCACTTTCAGCCCTGGCAGCATCCAGAGCAGCCTGAAGTTTATCCTCTTCTTCATGCGTTAACGAAGTCTGGACTATCTTGCCACCCGCACCCTGTAATTGGCTTAATACCTTGTCCGGTGTCGCTTTGCGCACCAGCACGAAAAGCATTGAATTGCCTTTGTTGATGTGAGTAGCTAATTCTTTCATGAACTTATCATCAACACCAACATCCGAAAGAGCCCCAGCAACTGCTCCTGAAGCACTGCCAACAACCAGACCCAAGAGTGGATTAAGAAAAAGCAATCCAATCAATATCCCGAAAAATCCTCCTCTCATAGCACCAGTTGCAGTCAGATCATACATCTGACGCAGCTTGATTTTGCCTTTATTATCCTTGAACACAACAACCGCATCTTCCATGTCGATAAGATATTCTTTCTGCATCTTAATCAGTTTTAATCTGACTTCTTCTGCCTGGTGGACATCATCATAAGTAATTACTATTAATTCTGGCATCGTTTTCTCCTTTGTTAATTAGGGTAGTTAATATTTTTATTAAGTCGTGCTATGTAATTCAGGTCTTATTTTTGTGCGTAGATGCTTGCTGTTCTCGTTCTAAACTAAAAGCATTCTCAATGCGGATAAATTAATATCCAGCTGTTTTCCAAAATTACCACTGTACAGCAACTTTTTCGATACCTATAATCACAAATTGAAAGGTAACTCACCTTTGACGCTTTGCTTGATCTATACTTTAAATGCTTTTATATTGTCAAACCTATTAAGCTTCACTAACACAGTAGGATTGCCAAATATAATTTGAATAACAAACTTAACATATAATAAGGAAAAAAGATGAACGAGGAAGCAATATCCGAAAAAAAAGGTTTCTTATTAGATAAAATTATTTTAATTGCCCTGCTGGTTCTTTCAGTTATCGGTGTCGGAATTACCGATTTTTCTCCTGCAATAAGTCATTATTATTGGTTAACAATGATTTTTGTATTTGCGGTAGCCGCCATGTATGAAGGCTATAAACAAGCCCAGGAAAAAAATCTTCCTGTCAAAAACGAATTAATTACTCATTTAATACACTGGACCGGTGCCGTATTTGCAGTACTTGCAGTCTACGCTTTTTTACATACAGGAAGAATTGACTTTGAGCAAACGGGCTTAATGATTTTGTTGATTCTTGCTCTAGCAACCTTTCTGGATGGCATACGCCTAGGTTGGAGATTTAGTCTTGCAGGAATATTTTTAGGTTTAACTGCGATCCTAATGGCATACCTCGAAGAATTTATGATAATCATGTTTGCCATTGCTATAGCAATTATTGTTATTGGCTTTTTTTGGCATAAATATAAAAGTTAGCCTGTGATCTTTAGGAACAAACTGTTATTGCTGGGTATTCTATTAACAAACTGGTTGAGTGGCGTTTCTAATTGATAAATATAATATCGACTAGCCTATAGGCATACGCCAGATTAGACTGATACTCCAATCAGAAGTACGCGCATTCGGATTGATATTATCCCTGATATCCTTGAGTTCATAATCAAGAGACCAGGCTGAAGATCTATCATTCAGGTGTTGTCTGGGTGTCCAATCGATTGAAGCAGCAAATTTAAGTACATCTTTTTCTTCATTGGTAGCAGGCAAGAGAACATTCTCGTATGCTGTTTTTACACTGAGCCGGTATGGACTTTGTACCGGCTCATAAACCAAACCAAGACCCGTCTCCATGTTCTCAAGATTCCTAGTAAAACCAGCTGCAGACTCGGTTTTATAATTTAAACGAAAAGAAGGCAATAATGAAACAGGATATTCATGGAACAACTTGCCATTAATAAAGAGGCTGTTTTCTTTATGTATCTCAAATCCTAAGTCATCATTTAATAATCGGGACTGTCCGGCGCCTAAAGATAAACTTAGGATTTCGTAGCTAAACTTAAATTTCGCCTGTAGGTCGGTTAAAGCCTCTGCATAAGTTGAGACCTGACCTTGGGCGGGTAATTGATGAAGTTTTCTGCTTCCAGTACCATAAGATAAAAAAACCGCGCTATATGGGCTGACACTCATATCATAGCTGGTCTCAATGACATACCTTTTATCCGATACCCCAGGCTGCAAGAATTTCCCCGCCTGATTTGACCAGGAATCAGAAAATTTACTGGTCAAAGTCAAGTCCTGCAGCTTCCAGGACACACTTGTTTCATATCCTCCGTGTCCATTAATAAGGTCATCC
>CAZFUY010000174.1:0-2727 GCA_964522445.1 uncultured Thiotrichaceae bacterium
GCCTATGACAGCTATCAATTTCAGCAGGTATATCAAAAAGTACATCACTTTTGTGCCATCGAGCTGGGCAGCTTTTATTTAGATATTACCAAGGATCGCCAATATACGAGTAAGGCCGATGGATTGCCAAGGCGTTCGTCCCAGACTGCGATGTATCATATAGTTGAAGCTTTATCTCGGTGGCTGGCCCCGATAATTCCTTATACGGCTGATGAAATCTGGCAACATCTGCCAGGCGAACATAGCAGCACAATATTTCTGGAAGGCTGGTATCAACATTTATTTCCACTGGCTGTAGAAGCAGAGTTCAATCATGATTACTGGGAGACAGTCATGAGTGTTCGGGAAGTAGTTAGCAAGGAGCTGGAAAGAATACGTGGCGAAGGTTTGATTGGTGCTTCACTCACGGCAGAAGTGGAGTTGTATTGTAATGATGAGTATGCACAAATTTTAAATCAGTTATCGGGTGAATTACATTTTATCTTTATTACCTCCAGTGCCTCTGTCGTCGATGAAAAACTTTGCCCCGACGATGTTTTTGCAACAGACCTGGAAGGGGTAAGACTGAAGGTGAAAGCATCGGAGCATAGCAAATGTATTCGGTGTTGGCATCAACGTTATGATGTAGGTGAAAATCAAGAACATCCTGAATTATGTGGGCGTTGTGTGGAAAACATTGACGGTGAAGGCGAGTCAAGGCGTTATGTTTAATAATAATCCTGCAGCAAGCCATCTACTTTCAGGAATTTATAAACTGGCGTATTACTACTTAGAACTGAGTTCACATCACTTGAACGGGAGCGGAAATCTTATTCCAGTTAACCAGAGTATTTCATTTCCTTTGCGCAGTGGAGAAATTTCATGTTGAAATGGTTATGGCTATCTGCGTTGGTTATTTTTCTGGATCAGGCAAGTAAACAGATTGTTGTTGCCACTATGCATCTTTACCAATCCATCGCATTAACATCTTTTTTCAATTTGACCTATGTGCAAAATACCGGAGCAGCGTTTAGCTTTTTAAGTGATGCGGGTGGATGGCAGCGCTGGTTTTTTTCAGTGTTAGCATTCGTTATCAGTATTGTTCTAACGGTTTGGCTGTACAGATTAAAGAAAAATGAAACTTTATTAGCTATCTCGTTAGCATTAATTCTAGGTGGCGCAGTTGGTAATTTGATCGATCGAGTGATCTACGGTTATGTTATCGATTTTCTGGATGTTTATTATCAATCCTGGCATTGGCCAGCATTCAATGTTGCAGATTCGGCAATCTCACTAGGAGTAATGCTGATGCTTCTGGAATCTTTTGGAATTGGAAGAGTCCCCGAAAAGGCTGATGTATGATGCGTTTTTGTTAATCCTTTCTAGTATTTTTATAGTTTCTCAGTAATTTACTAAATTTATCCCAATCGAAACTATTACCGGGATCGAGTTTTCGTCCTGGGGCAATATCACAATGCCCGGTTATGTGTTGCTCCGACAGTCCAGGGTAATACTTGATTAAGGCATCTATTATGCATACTAGCTGCTGATATTGTGCTTCAGTATAGGCAGTGATTTCAGTTCCTTCCAGTTCAATACCTATTGAAAAATCATTACATTTCTCTCTCCCTCCATGCATTGATTGTCCCGCATGCCATGCGCGTTTGTTAAAAGGAACATATTGAGTAATACCCCCCTTACGATTAATCATAATATGTGCGGAAACACGTAGTTGGTGAATTTCTGCAAAATAGGGGTGATCTTGAGGTTTGAGTTGGTTACAAAATAACTGGTCGATAAAATTATTACCGAATTTCCCGGGTGGCAGGCTAATGCAATGAATAACAATCAGGGAAATATCATTTTCATCAGGACGGTCATCATAATTGGGAGATTTCTGTTCGCGGGCTGCTTCGAACCAGTGCTGCTTGATGTTCATAATTGCTGGAGCGACTCCGTTCCGTTATAGAGTAATTGAATAAAATTTTCAGATACTAATTCTTTCTTGTTCCTTAATTGAGATTTTAGAGGAAATTTTTGATTAAGTAATTAATATGTGTAATTTTAGCAACTATTTAATTTTTATATGAGTTAAAAAAGATACAGTATTTAATTGTGTCTACTATTAAAATGCTCATAAATTCCTATAATAATTTTTTTAACATCATAAATTATAAGTACTTATGCTGCTTTCTGTAAACCCGGCATAAGTGTTGCAGTGTAAGTTAATAGTAATAGTTGAAAATCATTATTACTAAACAATTACATAAAACTTAACTTATTTGAAGGGTGATGAAAATGAATTTACATATCGAAACAAATATAACTTCAGCAAAAGTATTTGAAGATTTCAGTGATAGTTTAGCGGATGAAATTTCATTCGGACTGGAATATATTCTCGATGAAGCTTTTCCAGAAAAAAAGATGGAGTTAATAAATGACCAATCAACTGACTGGTTTGGTTTGTCTGATCTTACCATTTGAATAAAGGGTTATGGCAAACTATTATTGATTAAGACGCCGGAGGTTTAGCAATGATTACAGCATTACAACAGCGGATTGATCACTTGTATAACGCTACATTTTTATGGGGCTATAAATGGAAGAGCAGAAAATGGAGATGTAATGGCGAACCTGTTATTCAGTGGAGTGATCCTTTCTCTGGACTGTGGTATTCCGAAAGAATGGCTGTAAAACTTTTGAAAATTCAGCTTTTAGATGAACTAAATCTAAAATGATAAATGTCAT
>CAZFUY010000175.1:0-2650 GCA_964522445.1 uncultured Thiotrichaceae bacterium
AACAGACATTTATACACAATGCTGCGCACTGTGTATAAATGCTTAGATGTTATGCCTAAACTAGGTGAAATCATATGAATAAACAAAATAATGCTGAATACGCTTATGTCAGGTCGGAAATAAGAGATGTAAAGGGTTGTATTACTACATATATGGGGTATTTATTAGGTGGATCTGGCTTCGCATGTTTTGGGCTTGTGTCGCTATCTAAAAATGGAGATGCTCCGCTACAGTATTTATCTTACGCTTCTTTCTCAATGGCCTTAATTATATCAATGGTTGTATTGCTTATTTTATATAAATTTACATCGCATAATAGATATGCTGGATATAGTAAATTATTAAATCTCGAAAGATACACTCCTCTTGAAGGGCATGGTGATATGAGTTTTATTTCATGGGAGTTGTGTTGGGACAGAATTCGTCAATCAGATTTTTTGGATCGTGAGTACTTATTGAATAAATTAGAAAAGGTAGATATCAAGTCCAAAGATAAAACAATCTATAAAGCAGCGCTAGAACCGTATATATCTAAAAAATCAACATCAGATAAACATAAATATTTATTCGGAGTGATGTTGCTTTTAAAATATTGCCTTGGAAGACTTCATTCAAAGTCATGGGTTTTTCCAGCATATATAGTGGTTTGCTGTTTTATCCTTTGCTCATTGTTTATGGTCGGGGGGGTAGTGTTTGGTATCCAGTATTACTTTCTTGAGGGAGTCGGTTGGTTGAATGAGTGGGAGAGGGCATGGGATATTGTTGTATTTGGTCTGTCCTTTGTATTAATTCAACTTCTAATATGGTTATCATTTTGCGGGAAGCTTTATACACTTATGGAAGGATCTGGAACCATCGAAGGTTATTGTATTAGGTTTGTACCTGCAAGAGCAGAGTATCTAAATGCCTTTGACCTTATCCCAGACTATGAGCTTTTATTTGATCCAGATATAAATCCAATTAAGGCATAACAAACGCATAGAGACCGACATATTTTGTCACTGTCGTTCCAAAATATTCGGCTCATGCTAAACGTTAGAGCGAAATAATTTCATATGGATGATGAGTTAGAAAAATTTATAACTAAGCAAAAAGAATTTGTTGCCTCTTCATATGATCAGGCTAAATCCTACTCAAATATTATTATGCTTGGTGGGTATGCTGGTTTATTTGCTATCTGGAACTTCACTAAAGATGATTTAGAGAAGTGGCAATCATTCACTGTTGGCTTGCTCGCTGTAATTTCAATATTAATTTTTGTTGTTTTTGAACTCATATCTACTTGGTTGAGAGGTAAGCAAGCAAGTTCGCTGATGGTTCAACTTAACGAGGCAGAGGAAATGCACAGGTTTCCTGAGGATTATGGGAAGTCTCAGCAAGAAATGACGGCAAAATATATGAAAGTATGGCCATATTTCTTTTTTGGTTCAGTAATAGCTGGTGTAGGTGCCGCAGGTATTCTTATTTATTCTTTTATTTCTGGCTTGTTGTGTGATCTATCGCTCTAACAAACGCAGTAGAGTCGGACAGGCCTTCGCAACGTTTCGTTTGTGCTTTACTAGCACAAGCCTCACGCTGCTACGGCCTTCCGCTCACTGCGGACGTTATGTTAATGAAGAAACAGTTAACGTGGCTATGAAGTCAATGGTTTAAGGTTTTCTATTTATGTTTAGAGATGTGGTTTCATGATTAATGAGGGCATAAAGTGTGTTAATTAGGTTGATAATATTATGATTAAACTCGTATTTTCATTCATATTTTTAATCGGAGGGGTTTTACTAGGGCTGTATATAAGTTCAACTATGGGTCCGGTCGCTTTTCCCGTTTACGTAGCATGTGGTGCGTATGGCTTGCTGGTGGCAGTTATATTGAATTGTACATACATGGGGGAGGGTTACCGTGAAACTGTGGGGGATATCTTTAAGCGTATTGGTGTGTTTGTATTTTTTAGTTTAGCCATAGCTTTGTTAGCTGATATATTCATCAATTATAATGATGGTGGATATTTTTTTTATAAATTCGACATGGGCGTGGATTATAGAATACTTAGCTTTATTGGGGTAGAACCCGCTTTTATAGGGCATAACTCTCCAGAGTTCATGTCGGCTGCCCGCCTATTTTTATCTGACAAAATCACTGGCGTTACAATAAGTGAGGAGCAATACAAGTTATATTCATTAGTTGGTTTTTTGGTGTTTATGATTATAGCTATGTCAATATTGTACTTTTATGACCAAGCAAGGCGTATTAGTTCTATTATTATAGGAGGACTAGCATGCCTTCTATTAATCCCGGCTATTTCTGTAATAGTTTCAATTATCGTTGGTATATTACTAGCGCTGTGGCTCGCTTCTTTTATGATGAAGGGGGAGTCTAATTCAGACCGTGAACAGAGGGATAGCGCAGGGGATGCATGGAGAGAACAACGAGAGCGAAGCAAAGAGCAATCTGTAAAAGATGCTCAAGCTGCACTTGTGAGGAGTCGTGGTTACTAAAGAAGAAGGGCATTTGAATATCACATAACAAGGCACTCAAGCAGACGGTGATGTCACAGTTTGTTTCCTGGAAGTGCTATGTGCCGCAGCTTAGCTAAATCGTTAGAGCGCCAAGCAAAGCTTGGTGCATCTTGCAGGGTGAAAGTCCCTGTCGG
>CAZFUY010000176.1:0-2575 GCA_964522445.1 uncultured Thiotrichaceae bacterium
ATGAGTTGGTCGGTTATAACCCTATTTAACATAATATACATTATGCGAAGTTATTATAAGGCCGCCGAACAATCCTTACACTCACAATTCCCATAGATACGCCAGCTTAAAGTAACTTTACCCTTGTGTGTTATTGTTATTCCCGTGATTACAGTAAATTATTATGACACCTTCCCCGGTCGCACTGATAGCTTGTCTATTGATTGAAATAGGCAAACCAAACTGAAATGTTTTTGTTTAAGGAGTCTTTCCTAATATCATTAAAATGGAAAACAGTTAAAAAAGAATGAACTTTAATGGTAGAATTTACCACAGGAAAAAACGTAACCTCGCATATTGCACTCTTTGCAGATAACGCGGTTACTGAATTAATGTTTAAGCATATATTCGAAGATAATTTTCAAGTTAGCTATGGGTTTTGTTGATTACGCTGAGTTCCCCTTGTCAGATAGTCTTATCTATCTTAATCATGCGGCAGTTGCTCCGTGGCCTAAAAGAACTGCAGATGCAGTAAAGGCCTTTGCTGATCAGAATTGTAATCATGGCGCTCGTTATTATCCGGAATGGTTGAAAAAAGAATCAATTTTACGGTTACAGTTACAAACCCTGATAAATGCACCTTCTGTGGATGATATTGCGCTGGTGAAAAATACTTCCGAAGCATTATCCTTTGTAGCTTATGGCTTATCATGGCAAGCTGGCGACAACATAGTCACCAGTGATGAAGAATTCCCTTCTAATCGTATACCTTGGGAATCACTTTCTGATCAAGGCGTAGAGCTGCGACAGGCAAATCTTCACAATAATATTTCTCCTGAAGATGCGCTATTTAATCTGGTTGATAGTAATACACGCTTATTGACCATTAGTTCAATTCAGTTCGCGTCAGGTTTAAGACTAAATCTTGATAAAATTGGAAGCTTTTGCAAACAGAACGACATATTGTTTTGTATTGATGCGATCCAAAGCCTGGGTGCTGTACAATTCGACGTACAAGCCTGTAAAGCAGACTTTGTTATGGCAGATGGCCATAAATGGATGCTGGGTCCAGAGGGTCTGGGCGTTTTTTATACATCTTCTAAATCCCGTGCTAAGCTTAAGTTAAAGCAATATGGCTGGCATATGATGCAAGATATTCATAATTATGAAAATTTACCTTGGGAAATACACCCTACCGCCCGTCGTTTTGAGTGCGGCAGCCCAAATATGTTAGGCATACACGCTTTTTCTGCCAGCTTGTCTTTACTGCTGGAAATAGGCATGGATGATGTTGAGAAAATAATATTGGAGAATGTGGCATATTTAAGGAATAAAATCCTTCAATCTAATGAACTAGCTTTATTATCTAATGATAATTCAAAGCTAAATTCAGGGATAGTTATATTTAAACATCGAACTATTTCTAACCACAAATTATTCAGCTACTTGCAGAAAAACGGCGTGGTTTGCGCTATTCGCGGCCAGGGAATACGCTTTTCAACACATTTTTATAACACTAATGTAGAGCTCAAGCGAGCAGTTTTATTAGCAGAATCATGCCAATGATCTACTTCATTTTGTGATTAACTTCCTGAGACTGGAATCATGTCGTTAATGCAATGTAATCAAATAACAAGCCATTTGCCGTGGCAGAAGTACATCTATCTTGTTTTTTTATATTTAATTTTTAGTCCACTTGTATGCGCAGAAATTGCCGATGACTCCCAAACGCAATTTGTGCAACCAATCATTAACGCGCAGAACACACAAACTGACATCAGTCGAAATGGTTTAAGTGCCATTTTTAAAATGCGTCTTCGTCAATGGGCTGATGGTGAGCCAGTTACAGTATTTGTACTTGAGGACGAGAATCCAGTACACAAACAATTCAGCAAGCAAATTCTCAATGTTTTTCCACACCAATTTCGCCGCATCTGGAACAAGGCGGTGTTTAGTGGTTCGGGACAAGCGCCCATTACGTTGATGAGTGTGGAAGAAATGAAAGAAAAAATTGCCAATACACCGGGATCAATAGGCTATCTAAGTCCAGATCAGCTTGATGACCGTATTAAAATTCTTGATATCCGATGAATAGGCTAAATGAAATGACCATCATTAAAAATATTAAGAATAAAATTAGATATCCTTCTGGGATAATTTATATGCTGTCTGTAATTTGCATGATCAGTCCGATATTATTCATGGATACACTGTTGGCAGACACAGATGTAGAAGATACAACTGCACAAGAAACAACTAAAGCTGAAGATAAGAAGGATAGCTGGCTGGATGGTAGCTGGATACCACAATCAGTACAAATTCATGGTTTTTTATCTCAAGGTTTTGTACGTACTACTGACAATAATTTTTTCGGTGAAAGTGCAAACAATGCTTCTTTTGACTATCGCGAAATTGGACTTAATGGTTCATGGCGGGTCATTCCGGAGTTACAGTTGTCAATGCAAATTGTCTACCGTGATGCTGGTTTGACGGATGAAGAAGGTGTGCGTATTGATTACGGATTCGCTGATTATAGTTTTTATTCAACAGAGTCCACCTTACTGGGCATGAAAGGTGGCAGAGTCCCTACCCCACT
>CAZFUY010000177.1:0-2475 GCA_964522445.1 uncultured Thiotrichaceae bacterium
CTTGACTTTTATAGTGAGCCTCAGGTTATTTTGCATATTCTATTACTGCTCTAGTTTTTGTTTCATTAATTAACTGATATTTCCTGTAGCACATCTTTCTTGTGGGTAAGATGTGCTACTGAGGGTATCAGTGACAGAATATTCCTCCCTGAAAAGTTAAAGCCTGTTATTAAATAATTTTAGTTGATATAAAGGTCAGGTTATTTAACAGTTATTAGTATCTTTACAGATTCATCAACAGCACTGGCATCAATATACCCAATACTACCTTTGTTCTTGCTAACCCATGCTTTAACATCAGTATCATTACCTAAATTTTTAGGTGGTGTGCCTTTTCCAGAAAAAGCTTTTCTGGACCAGTAGGAGTCAAATTTTATTTCTTTCTTGCCGACTACTTTTTTAAGAAAAAGTTTACGCGTATCACTTCCGGCAGACTGATCAATCACGCTTATTGCAGAACCATTGGGCCAGGATTTCAACTTGCCCAGGTAAATAGACTTTATTGTACTGGTATTGATATCGCTAATGCTTGCAGAAGAAGGGTGAGTAATAACGGCTACATCGGCAAGGGCTATTGTTTGCCAGAGTAGAGTTAATAATATTGTAAAAGACAAAGTAAAAGGATGAACAAACCCCGGTGTTTTTAAATTAAATATAATTCTCATGTTCATTCCCCTTAAAATAACACGTCAATTGCCATGCCAAACATATTCACGCTATCATCCGGTTTTGTATCGGTTGCAGCTCCTGCTGCAAACAGACCGACACCCAGATCTGTATTAATCTGGCTTAGCTCAAATTTTAATGCTGTGTTATAGGCCAGATCATAGCGTAAGGTAATGGTGTCCATGGTTTGAGCATTTTTCATGGTATCAGTGACATTGACTCCCTTGTCCAAATTCTGGTGGGTAAGTAGAAGAGTTATTTTATCTAGCTGGTAGCCGGCACTGGCATACCAGGTGGTAGATTCCTGCATGTCCATGCCCATAGTGACATGCGCGTATTCTGAATAAAACAGGAATCCATCCAGATCGCCACCCACTCCCAGAGTGTGTACGCGGTGTTTTCTATTTAGCATGGCACTCATTCGGGGTTCATATTTCATTGCCCCACCATAGGTGCTGCCCTGAATGTAAACTGATTCATTCCATTCGGCTTTCAATGTTGCACCCAGCACGCCATTTAGACTCATGCCTTCAAGCGCTACATTGCCCCAGAATATATCACTGCTAAAGGTCCAGTCACCGATATAGGTTTGCCACAGGTAGCTGAGGCCACGATAGGATTCACGGGTAATATTAGGTCCATTGAAATCCTGGGTATAAAATAGCTGGGGTGTTTCAATCCATGGAAAAGCGAAACCTACGCTTTGATATTCATTAATTAGACCCACGGGCATTTTGATTTTGCCAGCGCGTATAGAATTATTATCATTAAGTGTCAGGCTGATGAATCCCCAGTCCAGATGCATTTTATACCCATCTTCTTCTTCCAGAACCAGAAACTGGGTTTGCATTGTGGTGCGCTCATTGACATTAGCGTTGATATTAAGACCAATTCGAGTTCGGCGGAAAGAACCATCTTCATTAATGCCGCCGCTTGTTGGAGTAATGCCATTGATTGTGCCTGGGTCACCATCATTAGTGCATGGCTGCGCTACCATCATGCCCATCATATTCAAGGCAAATGTACGTGTGCAGTCACCGTTAAAAAATACCGGGTCATCAGTTTTTTGATAAACAGCTGAAGCAAAGCCTCTGATGGTAACTTTCTCTGTCCAGTCAGTTGCTAAAACTGAATGAGAAATCAGTCCGCTAGAAATTATGACTGATGTCAGCAGTTTTCTTATTGTTGACATGGTTTTTGAACCTCTTTGATAATAATATTTTTATTTGGTTTTTTACATATTTAGATTGGGTCTGCTGTCTAAGGTTATATAGGTGTCTAATTGGTAAATAGCAATAGTAAAATTGTTTTTTAGGATTCAGGTATGTATATCAGAATGACAAGTTTTTGTTATCAATACAGCAGTATAAATTTTAAAATTCAGACCCCTAATGCAATCAATATATTGTTTTTTATAAAAATAGTCGCCTATATTATGGTCGGGTAAACTAAAAAAGCATGAAGAAACGGTTCAGGAAAAAGATGTAGTGACAGTTGGTATTGTGATTACTGGTTTTGGTGCCCTGTTGCAGAAAGCAGAGTAAATTTTGCAGATAAAAAATGTAGTTGTCTTGCAGTGGTTGATAGTAATAAATTGGCAGTCATTCTGACTTCTGTTAATTTTGTTAGCCGTTTATATGTCTATTGGAAAATAGCTAAAAATATCAAATTCATTTGATCTTATAAGCAGGCTTTTAGCCTGATACCTCTATTCTACTGCTCTATATTATTAAGTTTTAAATTTCATAAATAACTAACGTTGAGACCTTTGCACGAAACAAATCCCGTCATCCCGGTATGCTTTTAAGC
>CAZFUY010000178.1:0-2426 GCA_964522445.1 uncultured Thiotrichaceae bacterium
CGCAACGTATGGCTTTTCATTTATTAGAGCGAGATAAAGAAGGCGCGCTAAAATTATCTCAGTCATTGCAAACTGCGGTGGATGAGATTGGTCATTGCGAGCAGTGCCGGACGCTTTCAGAGACAGAAATCTGTACTTTTTGTGCAGATAGCCGACGAGACCACTCGCTGATGTGTGTGGTAGAAACTCCCGCTGATGTGCTGGCTATCGACCATGCCACTGATTTTAAAGGTATTTATTTTGTACTTATGGGGCACCTGTCACCACTGGATGGCATAGGCCCTGCTGAATTAGGGCTGGATTTACTGGAAGCTCGTATGAAAGGCGGTGGCATTAAGGAAATTATTCTGGCGACAAATCCCACGGTAGAAGGTGAAACCACCGCGCATTATATTTCGCAGATGGCAGAAGAATATGCAATACAGCCCACACGACTAGCACATGGAATTCCACTGGGCGGAGAGCTGGAATATATTGATGGTGGCACTCTGGCACATGCTTTTTCAGGTCGTCAGAAAATGATGCCGTAACCGGCTATACACGGCTGGTTTGCTATACTTAAATAATTCGTTATACAAATGAGCAACGCCTAAATGGATATAGCTGTTTCAGGTTTAAACCCGCTTGCATTACCCGGTTTTGATCGTGGCCGTCAGTCACGCCCAGAATCAGGGCAACAGGATAGAACTCAGAACAACAGCCGTAATCAACAGTCCAGTCAGAATACATCCAGAGAAAACCGAGTTATTAGAGGCGAGGTGTTATCCCGCCAAACTGAAACAATCAGTAGAAACATCAATAGCACACAACGTACATTACAGGAACGTGATGCTACTTTTAGTCAATCAGACACGCGAAGATTTAGCATGCAGGCAGCCATTCAGGCATTTCGTGATACGGAGGCATTGATTGCTGCGCCCGGTGAGCAAAGACAGGTGTCGGGTATTATTGATGAGTATGTTTAGATGTACTGAAAAAAGGAGTTTCAAGGATGAAGCAAAAAGCACGTCTGTTACGAAAACAGTTAACAGATACAGAACGATTGTTATGGCGATATTTAAGAAATCGGCAATTAGGTAGCTACAAATTTCGCAGGCAGGAAATAATAGGCACGTATATTGTTGATTTTTTATGTATGGAAACCAGATTAATAATAGAAGCTGATGGTGGCCAGCATACTGAAAATGCAGCTTATGATGATTTAAGAACAAAATACCTGGAATCTGAAGGATACCGTATTTTGAGGTTTTGGAATCATGAGGTTTTTAATAATATTGATGATGTGCTGGAGCAGATTTATTTTCATTTAAAAGCCCCTCACCCTGGCCCTCTCCCCATGGGAGAGGGGATAAAAACGTTAAAAGCCTCTCTCTTTTTCAGGGAGAGGAGGTAAAAATTTATAGCTTATGCTCCCTCTCCCTCAGGGAGAGGGTTGGGGTGAGGGTGGTTTTAAAAACACTAAACAAAGAGAAAAAAATGACCGACTGTATTTTTTGTAAAATAATCTCAGGTGATATCCCCGGTGATATTGTTTACCAGAATGAAGATGTACTCGCATTCCGAGATTTAAACCCGCAAGCACCAACGCATATTTTAATTATCCCAAAAAAACATATTTCAACTATTAACGATCTTCAAGCTGAAGATGCTGAACTGGTTGGAAAAATGTTTTTAGCGGCCAGGCAGATAGCAAAAGATGAAGGCATTGCTGAGGAGGGTTATCGTACTGTGATGAATTGCAATGCAGGTGCAGGGCAAACAGTTTTTCATATCCACCTGCATATTCTGGGTGGTCGAGGCATGAGCTGGCCTCCCGGCTAATATGAAGATAAGCAAATGCTTGAAACTTGCTACTCACACCAGTACTATTCCGCCTCTTAGAATAAAGCGAAATAAAATTTTGCTAAGTGTGACCCTATAGGCGCGTAGCTCAGTTGGTTAGAGCATCACCTTGACATGGTGGGGGTCGGTGGTTCGAATCCACTCGCGCCTACCAATATAGAGGATTGATGACCGAAGATGAGTCAGTCTTTTTACGCTGTTAAAATTTATTAAGTGCGAGTGGATGAGAACGTGGTTCGAGCAATTCGTCAGGAACGAATTGCAACATGGTGATTGCTTTTTATCACCATGACCCGAAGGGCGGAGTGCATGGATGCACGGAGTAATCCACTCGCGCCTACCATTTTTTATTTCGGCCTAAATTACAAACCCTGTTTAAAAATCCCACGTACGGATTATTAAATAAACCAAGTGACCCCTTGTATCGGTCACCACTGAAGCCAGGAGCACAACATGCCTGTTATTACTCTGCCTGACGGAAGTCAGCGCACTTTTTCATCCCCTGTTTCTGTTTATGATGTTGCTGCCGAGATTGGTCCCGGTTTAGCTAAAGCGACTTTAGCGGGTAAGGTTGATGGTGAGTT
>CAZFUY010000179.1:0-2378 GCA_964522445.1 uncultured Thiotrichaceae bacterium
TAACAAACATTCAATGTGGCTTCCGCAAAAATAGAAGCACTATTGACCATTTAGTCCGATTGGAATCGTTTATTAGAGATGGTTTTATTAATAATCAACATGTGGTGTCTGTCTTTTTCGACTTGGAAAAGGCGTACGACACTACATGGAAGTATGGTATTTTAAATGATTTACACTCTATGGGTTTTAGAGGCCGTATGCCTCAATTTATTGATAGCTTTCTACAAAGCCGTCACTTTAAGGTTCGTGTGGGGTCCACCCTCTCTGATTCAGTTGATCAGGAGATGGGAGTCCCCCAAGGTGCCATATTATCTGTAACACTTTTCAGCATAAAAATTAACAGCCTCGCTAAAGTCTTAAATAATCATATCGATGGTTCACTTTTTGTGGACGATTTTAGCATTTCATGTAGAGGTAGCAACATGGCCACGGTAGAGCGCCAGTTGCAAATGTGTTTAAACAAAATATCTAAATGGGCATTGGAAAACGGATTCCGCTTTTCCAAATCCAAAACAAATGCCATGCACTTTTGCAATAAGCGTAAACTACATAATGATCCGGAATTATTTCTGGATAAAACTCTGCTAAAGGTTGTCAAGGAGGCCAAATTCCTTGGTCTTCTATTTGACAATAAATTATCTTTTATACCTCATATCAAACAACTTAAAACTAAATGTCTTAAAGCTTTAAATCTATTAAAATCTGTATCTGGCACCAAATGGGGTGGTGATCAGAAAACCCTATTAACATTATATAGGGCTCTGGTTCGCTCCAAATTGGATTATGGTTCTGTTATCTATGGGTCTGCTCGTAAGAGCTATTTAAAACAATTACAAACTATTCATCATCAGGGCCTCAGGCTAGCACTGGGTGCCTTCCGCACATCTCTTATTCCATCCCTGTATGTATAAGCTGATGAAACCTCTCTTTCTGAGAGGCAAATCAAGCTTTCTCTTCAATATATCACTAAATTAAAATCTAATCCTTCTAATCCAGCTTACAACTGCGTGTTTCATCCAGAGTACACTGCTCTGTATGAACGTAAACCATCAGCTATTCCTCCCCTTGGTATTCGCATACAGGAACATATTGTTCCTGCGGATATCAACCTCGACAATATTAAAACCAGCAAACTTATCAACTTTCCACCTTGGCAGATGGCTAAGCCAACTGTTAATCTGGAACTTACTAAATATCCAAAATCCACCACCAATCAATTAGTTTATCAGCAACACTTTGCTGAACTAAAAGCTCAATACCCCGAACATGTTAGTATTTATACTGACGGTTCAAAGGATGGCGTCAGTGTAACAGCTGCCGCCATCGTAAACAATAAAACTCTTACTTGTCGACTCCCAGATAATAGTTCCATATTTTCTGCTGAAGCTAAGGCAATACAAATTGCTTTAGATGCTATTAATGATTCCAAAGCTGGACGTTATATATTATATTCCGATTCATTGTCCTGTCTTCAGGCAATTAAATCCTACTGTGATAACCCTTTTATAACCGAAATTTTACAACTTCACGATCATCTGGCAACATCACAATATGAAGTAGTTTTTTGTTGGTTGCCAGGCCATGTCGGCATCAAGGGCAACAACTTGGCAGATGCAGCAGCAAAGTCTGCACATGATTCTTCCATAACAACAATGCAAATCCCATATAGTGATACAAAGCAAAACATTAATATATATATAAAATCATTACGCCAATCCAAATGGGATATGGAAGTCCATAACAAATTGCATACATTTCAACCTATAATAGGTTTTACCCCCTTATCAGGAGTATATTGTCGTCAGGACGAAACCGTCCTGCGACGATGCCGCATTGGTCATACGTTTTATACCCATTCATACATATTAAAAGGCGAGGATAGACCTCGGTGCGTTGGGTGTGACGAAGACCTCACGGTCAGGCATATCTTGCTTGACTGTGTGGACTTTGCAACTCAACGTGCTGGGTTTTACTCCTCGCCACATCTAAAGCATCTTTTCACCCAGGTTCCTGGGCACCTCATATTATCATTTTTAAAAGAAATTGGTTTATATCACAAATTTTAATATCTCATCATTTCAACTATTGTATTCAAAACATCTTTTTAACCATTCATATAGCTTTTTACCCACCACGTGCAATATATTGGCTAGTTTGTCTACACCATTATTCACTTCTTCGTTTTTAAAACACATATAGTAACATAATTAATTTCTTTATCGTCGCAAATGGGTGAAAGATTCCCGCAGCGACGTTAAACTCTATATTCACTCACTCACTCACTCCCTTTCTGCCCCGAGATTACGAAACTTTCTGAGAATGATTTCATACTCAACTCAGAATTTTTTTCATAAAACGTCATGTGAAATCATAGCCTG
>CAZFUY010000180.1:0-2377 GCA_964522445.1 uncultured Thiotrichaceae bacterium
TAAAATCACTCAAATTATCACTCGGAAAAATCACTCTCTCAATAGTAAATAAATATTATTATTATCCACAGACTACCAGAAAGCTTGCTGGCCATTATCATCGACAGAGATTTTCACCGATAACTCTTCGCCCATATAACTCGATAAATCTGAAATTGCTATTGAAGACAAATCAATGGAACTTTTTATTTCCACCTGATAAGAAAAATGATTGTTATTTAAATACTCATTAAGTATTTCTACATTATTTTTTTCATCTAAGATGCTAGAGCTTACAATTAAATTTTCAATATTTTTTGTAGCTTATTCTTAGTGAAATCGCATCCGCTAAGGACAAGGACAAAACTAACAATAATAATTATTTTTTTACTATATATCAGCAGGCTGCCTGTTCACGTGCTCTTTCTGCCGGGGTGTAACTGCAGCCACCTCTCGCTTAATGACTTTGGTATTACATTCGCTATCAACACTCAATTCATAGGTGACTTCATCAATACGCTCATCTTGCGAGACAGATACAACAAAAGCATTTGTAGCAATCAGTTTTATTTCCGTAACACCTCCAACCTGTGTGTAAGTTTCAGTCCTATCATTCAATACAAATCGAATTAATTCCTGTGATATTTTTTAATAGTGTTTACTGACATATCTGCTCTGAAGCCATAATCTGTTTTCCTGAATCGCCTGCACTATAAAAATTTTAAAAAACAACACCTAATAAACATATTACTAAAAAACACTTTGATTTAAGCATTAAAACTCTATGCTTATCAGCTACCTATAATGCCTTTAATAATGGCGAAATAATTACAACACCAATAAAGAACAGTGCGACACCAACCGCTACAATTAATCCACAGTGTTTTTTATACTTTATTCCATTAATTACATATAACGCAAGAGACAACAAAAATGAAAGGGGGAGTACGGCCATAAAGTATGTTATAGGCGGTACCATTATTGAGGGAGAAGATCCATAGCGACTTGGCAACCCGATACTGTCCACCGTTAACAAATAAAAACAGAGTACGGAAAAAGTATCTCCAAAAAACAGTTAATTCTAATATTAGAAACACTTTCTCTCTGACCCCGGTTTTTCAATTTTTAAAATTAGTACCCGTATTTTATAGACATTGTTATGAGAGAATCTCAACTAAAATCCGACCTCAACCATTTAGTACAAAAACTGTCCCATCCGATTAACCCCTTCTGACTTTTCCAAATAGACTCAATGCCCATAATCATTAATTCAGCAGAGGCATCAATTGCTAACTGGCCATGAACAGTATTTATACTGCCTGAATAGTAATCAGACCCTCCGTGTACATCATGGTTTTGATCCGCAAATATGAATATCACGAATCGGCATTACAAGACCTTTGTTCATATGATTTTTTATAATAACAGTTTGATTTATAGACTTTTTCATTCCCATGTATCGATTAGTGTGCCCCGGTGAAAATGAATCTTGCAAGCTATGTAAAGCCAAAGCCAGCTCCTTTACATAGTGATTTGTCAGTCCTAACCCATAGCTCTGCAAAGGTCGGACAACCTTCTCTTTATACATTTGCGATTCGAAAATCATAATTTTACGTGCAGAATCCACCCAGTTACTTGTATGTACATGAATAAACTCTCTTGCATTATTGTACGCAGCTATATTTAACTCACCTTTAGCTTTCATAAAATGAAACCTTTGCCCTTTCGGATCATCATGTGTCCAACGCTCATCTATATCAACAAATGCGACCGCATCAGGCAGTTTCACCGTTGATATTTTATCAGGCGTTACTGCATTGGTTATATAGTTAAGTATAGCTGACGTATAATTATCACTAGGCTTTGAAGTTTGCCCATCGCCAAACCAGGCACGCATGTCATCTTGAAACATAGGAGCTGAACATGACCCTGTAGTAACAGGGCACTTTTGTTTCATTTTAAGAACAGCCTGGGATGTAAGTTTAACGTGTCCATCAAATTTCATATTAATCCTTTAAAAATTGTACCTAATTGTTTTGAGAACTTATATATTTTTTAAGTAAGTTACATGCAAATATAAATACAATACATCCAACCCAAAAAAACACTGCTGGTGTATATGTGTATTTCATATCAAAGTTAAAGTTACTATGTTCTGAACCACCCATAAAAGGCAAAAAGAACGCTGCTATCGGTGAAAAGAAACCACCAAAAGGATAGTGTTCGTGGGTTGGGAAATAGCCGCTTAGGGGGAGCCAAATAAGCGTCCACAAAATAAAACTTAACTTTTTATTCCATTTTTTTATCATAATAATATCAACTTATATTAACTTGTAAAAGGCAGTAGAAAAAACGCCTATGAAAATCCAACTTTAATAAATTCATTAAATTGGAGTAT
>CAZFUY010000181.1:0-2352 GCA_964522445.1 uncultured Thiotrichaceae bacterium
AATAGACTCATTTAAAATTTACCTCCTATCCATTTATTATAGATGCCGAACGACCAGGATCAGGGGCAAGCGGGATTACGGCAACGGACTTTGAAAAACCAAGAAATTAATTTGGAAGACTGGACTTCGGAAAACCGCCGTGCCCGCTTGTCCCTTGCAGCCCATTGTTATGCTTTTCTTTTAAATTCAGTGGGTTATTATGCAGTATAATTTGTTGGATCATAGCTAAGAATTTCATCCAATTCCTTTTTGAATTCTCTAGGACGTCCTTTTATCAAATAGGTAATACCAATTTTTTCACATAATTCTAAGACAACTGGAGAATCATGGACTGAATATACTACCACTTGTCTCCCACGATGTCCTACTGTACGCGCTTCTCTGGCTACATATAATCCTCGGTATTCAGAATACGGGCTACCAAGTTCCGAAAGTTTTACCTTGTACTCTCTTGGAGCTGGTACATTTAGGTCTAGAATTACAACTCTATAACGATGATTCTGGAGAGCTTGAATAGCTTCTGCGATATTAACAACTAGTTCAACTTTAAAAGATTGTGCTTCGATATACTCAATCAGCCAGTCAAGAATATGAGGTTCGTCATCCATTATAAGGATTGTGTCCTTTAAATCATTCATGTGATACCTACCTTTCAATTATGAACGCATTAGGTATGCGTATTTCAAAATGGGCTACCATTTTTTTATGATAATATTCTGCTGTAATTGTACCATCAAGTATTCTTGAAATAATAAGTCTACATATATGCAACCCAAGTCCAGACCCAGCCGATGTTTTATCTCTAGCCTCATTTCCCCTGACACCAAGCTTAAATATGTCCTCATCGTTGTTAAAAGGTGTTGACTTACCTTCAAATGTAACTATTAATATATTTGTTTTTCTCTGAATCCAATGCTTAATCTCTACTACACTATCTTTTTCGCCATATTTTATATAATTGTCAATTATGTTCATAAATACTTGTCTTATTAGATCAGGGTCACACTTGACTGCATTCTGAATATGCCGATCTAATACTTCTATTCTTAAACCGATATTTTCTCCTTGTTCTTGAAAAAACATTGCTGCTTCAATGATATTTTGAGGTATTACAGTTTTTTTGGTTACAATTGCTTTTTTATCAACTTCTTCTCCACCGTATTGTGCAAAATAAGCCAAATTTCTTATCAATGATATAGTATATTCTAACTGTGCTCTTGCACTACGTAATCTTTGTGTCCTGCGATCTTTACTGATAGTACCATCAATTACATTATCTAATGTGCCTAATACACCACTTAGAGGATTAATTGCCTGATGGGTAATATTTGATATCAAATGCATCGTGTTGTCATTCTTACTAGTTGTCATATATATTCTCTCTCAAGATAAATTATATTTTTGTCAACTCTAATCATTATATTTGAAAGTAAAGTTAATTCGTTAAAATCATTAATGGAATAATCAGGAATATTTAAATTGGAGTGAATCGATAATATTTTTTCATGTCGTATTATTTTAATTTTATCTTCTTTAAAAAGATCTCTGATATAGCAAATTAATGCCCTGAAAGCATACTTATCAAACACGGAATGTTCAACAAATCTACCACCATCTAGCCAACTATAACCATCTTTTGAATTGATAAATTTCTTGATTACTATTTTGTTATTTTCTTCAAATTCTAACATTCTATTAGTAATCAATTCAGATAACGAATGAACAACTGAAATTTTTTTATCCAATGATCTTCCAAAAACATGTGCAGAATGAGTCGAATCTGTATATTTGAGTAATATCTTAACTATAGGCATCAAGGCTATCGAACTATCTTTAACAGGATTATCAGAAAGCCTATATTTCATTAATAGTGCTGGGTATAGTTGCAATTTGCTATAAATTTCAGAGCTGTTCCAAAATCTAATTTTGAGATTTTTTTTCTGCGCGTTCCATTTGTTAACCTCATCGACTGCCTGTGGAGATAGTGATGATGATGTTGCAATCAACAAGACATCGGCATCATTTGATTCTGCATAACTAATTTTTTCCCAAATTGTTGGCCAGCTTATGGATGATTTATGGCGTTTACACTCTACATACCAACTTTGCTTTTGTGTATAACCAGAGATATCTTCGGTATATTGACTACCTTGGATATCACGTCCACCATCTCTACCTGGCGTTCGCCAAATACAATTCTTTAAACCCAACTGTTGAAGGAGATTAAATATTAGGTTTTCAAATTGTTGTGGGTCGATACTTTTTAGTGTCAGGGGCATATAAATTGTATTTTTTGCATAACAATGAGTAGACCCCCTAAAAGACGCAAATGCCGTCACTTTTAGGGGCCCA
>CAZFUY010000182.1:0-2334 GCA_964522445.1 uncultured Thiotrichaceae bacterium
GCGAAGTCACAGACCATTCCTTGATCGTTAAGTTGCTGGTGTTTTATAGTAATGCTGGCTTTAACGCTATGTCCATGTAAATTACGACATTTACCAGGGTGGTTCATGAGCCGATGGCCGTAGCAGAAATAAACTTCTTTGGTGATAGCGTACATTATGATCTGATTGATGCAGAAATTAGATTGGTCTTATTATTACCCATCTTTAATACCCTTGATTTCGGCAGCAACATGATAGGTTTTGTCATTTTCATCATACTGACAACGAATAATTTCAACATAAGCATGCATAGGCGGTGTTATGGATTTGCCCGGGGAGATATTTATTTCCAGGGCTAGCCCTAATTCAATATCTTCCATAGTTGTGAACATTACGCCTGAACCACTTAAATTCTTACATTTAGCACCGAATTCCTGATCGCTATCGGGATATTTGTAAGTCATATTACAATCAAGGTCCATTCGGATATCTAAACGTCGTTCATCATGATCCTGCATACTTCACCTTTCCATTTTAAAATTTTGTCAACAACGCCCATATTATGCAAATATGAGGTTTGGATGCAACTATTAGTACAGTAATTTTAGTATATTGAGTAGAAAATAATTAATTTTGGCAGCGCTGGATTAGTTTATTTTTCCGGCAGTTCATAAATAAGCTGCCAAACTCATTATCCTCAAGTGCTTGATTTTAATTGGCGATAGGGATCATAGTCAGCTAGTTGGTGAAAGTCCAGTGATTCCTAAAGCTTTACACTGTAGTTTACTATTATTAACCAAGATAGGCTTAGGTAAAGAATGTGATATTCCATAACAGTTTTCAAAATTTACCCTGTTGTTAATTCGAGCCCACTTCGCTACCTTAGAAATCCTTATGTTTAATAATAGAATCAATTAAGAAATGGATCTTGCTTGTGAAGTTGTACTTTGACTATTTTTTTGCAACAGGCTGGTAAACTTATCTAGTGTAAGCGGTCTGTTAAAATAATAACCTTGCCCAATGTCACACTGGTGCCTTTTTAAAAAAAATAACTGGTCTCGCGTTTCAATGCCTTCTGCGACGATCTGCATATTCATATTATGGCCCAGGGCAATAACGGCTTGCACTATACTTGCATCGTCAGGATTGGAAAATACATTATTGACAAAGGATTGATCAATTTTTAGTTTATCAATTGGAAAACGTTTGAGATAGCTTAAAGAAGAGTAGCCGGTTCCAAAATCATCAATCGCTACTGAAATACCTGCGGTTTTCAGTGCGCGTAGAATTTTGACAGCCCGATCTATATCTTTCATCATTACGCTTTCTGTTACTTCAATAATTAATATTCCAGGTCCAATTTTATTATCTTCAATAAACCGGGTAAACATTTCCACCAGATCTTTTTGCATAAATTGACGTGGCGACAAATTAACTGCCACTTGAATTTCCTTCATGCCATGCTCCCGCCAGACTTTTAATTGTTGACAGACGGTTTGCACCAGCCATACCCCAATAGGGACAATTAGACCTATATCTTCGGCCAAAGGAATAAAATCACCTGGGAAAATGAGCCCCTTTTTGTTATGTTGCCATCTTAATAATGCTTCTGCGCCTGTGATTTGATTTGTTTTTAGATCAATTTGTGGCTGATAGTAAACTTCGAAATCGCCTTGTAAAAGAGCATGGTGCATTTCTTTTTCCATTTCCAGGCGTTCGCGGGCACTTTCATTAAACTTGGTAGAATAAAAACTGAAGGCATTGCGTCCATTCTCCTTAACACTGTACATGGCTGTATCCGCTTGACTCAATAATTCATCAGCGGTTTTTCCGTCTTTTGGAAATAAACTTATGCCAATACTGGGAGTAACAAACACCTCCTGGCTTAATATGATTAATGGTAAAGATAAATTTTTAACGATTTTTTCCGCAATCTCAACAACATATGCTTCTTGGGCCAAGTTTTCCAGCATAATGACAAACTCATCGCCTCCCCAGCGTGCAGTTGTGTCGACTTGCCTGACACTATTCTGTAGTCGGTTAGCTACTTCTTTGAGCAGTAAATCTCCACCGGCATGTCCTAATCCATCATTGATTTTTTTGAATCCATCCAAATCGATAAATAAGATGGCAATATGTTTGTCGTATCTACTGGCCAGATTTATGGCTTGTGCAAGCCGGTCATATAAAAGCACCCGATTTGGTAATTTTGTAAGCGAATCGTGAGTAGCAATATGTGCCATATGTTGGCTGATGGTCTGCACAGCTGTTAAATCACTTATTGCATAAACAGTTCCGGAAAAGTTTCCTGAACTGTCATTCACAGTATTGGCAGATAATTGAATAGCATATTTT
>CAZFUY010000183.1:0-2310 GCA_964522445.1 uncultured Thiotrichaceae bacterium
CGAAAGCGATATTTGTGAATCACTTTCTGCTCGCAGAGCATCACAGATAACCTGGTCAAAAGTGCCATTAAAGTTGCCTCGACGGTATAGAACCTCATCTGCAACACCCAGTTTTTCAGTTAATTTATCCAGATAGGGTTTTCTGGCTTTATCAATATAAGCCTGCATTCCAGCATCAGCTGGCAATAGATTAGAGAAAACGGGTAGCAAACGGTAACGAAAATCGCGTATCTTGCCGTCTTTTACATCGAAATCCATTACACCCAGGAATTTGCCATTTGAACCTGCATTAGTGACCAGTGTTTTACCTGATTTATTTTTAACGATGCTGGGCTTAGATATAGCATCATGCGTGTGACCACCAAAAATAGCATCTATGCCGGTTACTCTGGATGCCATTTTTAAATCCACATCCATACCATTATGAGATAACACAACTACAATATCCGGTTTTTCAGTTTCTCTAACCTGGTCAACAATCTCTTGCATGGTGTCGTCATTTATGCCGAAGCTCCAGTCAGGAATAAACCTCTGAGGATTAGCTATAGGTGTGTATGGGAATGCCTGACCAATAACAGCAACACGCGCCCCGCCCACTTCTTTAATTGTATAGGGTTTAAAAGCATGGCCTGTATCTTCATCATAGGCGGGTGAACCATCAAATAAGGCTTCATCACGCACTTTTACATTCTGTGCGACAAACTCACCTTTAAAAGCTTCGATATTCTTTAAAACTTCTTTATCTCGATAAGTGAACTCCCAGTGCCCTGTCATCACATCTACACCCAGTTGATTACAGGCTCCTACCATATCCATACCCCGAGTCCAGTAGGATGTTCCTGACCCCTGCCAGGTATCACCACCATCCAGAAGCAAACAGTTGTTACTACCTCGCTCACCTCTGACTCTTTCAATAAGTGTTGCCATATGTGCAAAGCCACCCACCTTGCCATATTTGCTGGCGGCTTCTTCAAAATTCAGGTAGGTAAATGCATGTGCGTGAAGACTATTTTCAGCAATATCAAAATGCTTAAGATAATTTTTACCAACAAGATGAGGGGGTTTACCGTATGCATTGCCCAGGCCTATATTGACACTGGGTTCACGAAAATAAATGGGCAATAACTGCGCATGGCAATCAGTAAAATGCATCAGGGTAACATTGCCAAATTTTGGCAACTCATAAATATCAGATGGCTTGCGGCTCATAGCAAATACAGACCCAGGCAAAACACCTGTAGCACCTGCAAGCCCCATAAGTTGCAAAAATTCACGTCTGGATATAGACATTAATAGATTCTCCTCCCACACAATGCAGGCAGTCTTGTTACTTTAAAAATTCGGAAACGGAAATCTACGCTGAGTTCTATCCATTGAAGACTGGATATAGTTACTGAATTATTATTATTTTTATACCTGACAGGTCAGGCTCGTAAAATAAAATAATAACAGCTAATCCACCAAAATGTCTAAATATTTTTATTTTTTATAATCAGCCATTAATCATTCAGACTCGCCTTAGACGAATATGCAGATTTAATATTTTATTTGAGACCTTTACACGAAATAAAATTTCGCCGTTTTTATCGTCGTTTCTGCATGCTTCAGAAATCCAGTGACTATTAGTTCCAGCTCAAATGCATATCAGATGACAGAATTAGTATCGTGCAAAGCTTTCTATTTATGAATACTCTCTTAATCCACCCAAACCCGCGCATTACGGAACATACGCATCCATGGGCTATCTTCCTGCCAATCATCAGGATGCCAGGAATTTTGCACCGCTCTAAACACTCGCTCAGGATGCGGCATCATAATAGTGCTACGACCATCGGTTGTTGTAAAACCTGTTAAACCCTGCGGTGATCCATTGGGATTTAATGGATAAGTTTCTGTCGCATTGCCATTGTTATCTACAAAACGCAAGCTGGTATGATTTGCTGCAACTTGATCAGACGATTTAAATTCAGCTCGACCTTCACCATGTGCAACCGCAATTGGCATACGTGAACCGGCCATGCCATTTAAAATAATGGAAGGCGATTCCATCACTTCAACCATACTAAAACGGGCTTCAAACTGTTCTGAGTTATTGCGTACAAAATGCGGCCATTGTTCAGCACCCGGTATTAACTCTTTTAAGTTGGCCATCATCTGACAACCATTACAGATGCCTAAACTAAAACTGTCTTCACGATTAAAAAACTCACTAAATTCATCACGCGCTTTTGAATTAAATAAAACCGTTTTCGCCCAGCCTTCACCCGCACCTAAAACATCACCGTACGAAAAACCACCGCAGGCAACCAG
>CAZFUY010000184.1:0-2308 GCA_964522445.1 uncultured Thiotrichaceae bacterium
TATGCATTGACTCTATACTTTTTAACGGCATGGAAAAGCTATTAAATAAAATAGAATCGCAGAACATGAACTGGGGCGTTGTTACCAATAAACCCGGCTGGTTAACAAATCCATTAATGGAGCAGATTGGCTTATCAGAACGCGCTGCCTGTATTGTAAGCGGCGACACAACAGTACACCGCAAACCTCACCCTGAACCCATGTATCACGCCTGTCTAGCTGCCGGCAGCAAACCACATCAATGTTTATATATCGGCGATGCAAGGCGCGATATTGAGGCCGGTAATAACGCAGGCATGAAAACCATTATTGCTTCGTATGGTT
Organism: uncultured Thiotrichaceae bacterium; assembly: GCA_964522445.1. Lineage (GTDB taxonomy): Bacteria > Pseudomonadota > Gammaproteobacteria > SZUA-229 > SZUA-229 > CAZFUY01. The sequence goes on from CAZFUY010000184.1 coordinate 325, forward strand.
ATATTGGCAGCTGGGAAGATACCCGTGACTGGGGGAGTGATGAAATCATTGATCATCCTGAAGAAATAATTAAATATCTTTCCAGTACTGAATAACAGCTTACCTCCTGTTGCAGACATTTAAGATCAAAAGATTTTAAACCTGATTTGCCTGGGGATGGACCGCGCTTTTTGCGCTCCGTCCCCGTTGTGATACCACGCAAAGAATTTGTGCAAAGCAAGTCACTTCGCTCGTTTTACATGGTCTCACAACGGGGACAGAGCGCAAAAAACGGCGGTCTTTCCCCAGGTAAATATAGTCACTTCGAGGGGGACAGAGCTCAAAATGCAAGGTCTGTCCCCAGGCATAATCAATCGAACGATGTCTGCTTATAACTAAATTGAGACTTTGACTAACTATCAGTTGTATATCTTAATTTTAAAATCCTGAAGCCACGGGATTCCCGCTAGAAGCACGCGGGAATGACGGCATAAAAACTGCGTTCATTTGCGCTGTTCGCGTTGTTTGCGTTTTCTTTTGCTTTTAATCTTAAATTAGAAAAATCTAAAGTTCCGCTTTTGACTATAATTGAGACTTTAACTAATACCAGCTATATATCTTAATTTTAAGTTATCTAATCCAGTATCTCTTTTTTCATTTGCTCTAAAGTAACATGACGAACATCTTTTCCTTTTACCAGATAAACCACATATTCACAGATATTTTTTGAATGGTCACCAATTCGTTCCAGAGCACGAGCTGCCCATAAAACATTTAAACTGCGATGAATTTCTCTGGGATCTTCCATCATTCTTGTGATCAACTGTCGCATAATAGCTTCATATTCCTGATCAACTTTTTCATCTTCTGCCGCAATATGAAGCGCCGCTTCAACATCGGTACGCGCAAAAGCATCCAGTGCATCATGTAACATTTTTCTTACGTGCTCGCCCAAATGACGAATCTCAACATATTGCTCTTTTGATGAATCCATTTCAGCCAGTTTTCTTGCCATCTTGGCAACTTTCTCAGCCTCATCACCAATACGTTCAAGGTCAGTAATAGTTTTTACTATCATCATGACTAAACGTAAATCACCCGCTGTGGGTTGTCTGCGCGCAATAATCTGTGTGCACTGGTCATCAATACTTACTTCCATCGCATTAACTTTAAAATCGTCATCAACAATGCGTTCAGCCAGGGCTTCATCACCTTCCACCAGTGCGGTACACGCACTTAGTACATGATTTTCTACCAACCCACCCATGGTCATAACCTGATTGCGAACAGTATCAAGTTCGGTATTAAATTGTTGTGAAATATGAGCACTCATTTTTTTTCCCGTTTAAGTGTTTGTCGTTATTAACCGTAGCGACCAGTAATGTAATCTTCAGTTTGTTTTTTATCTGGGTTGGTAAATAATTTATCTGTTGCACCAAATTCAATTAAATCACCCATATACATAAATGCGGTGTAATCTGAAACACGCGCTGCCTGCTGCATGTTATGAGTCACTATAATTATAGTGTAATCAGATTTCAATTCATAAATCAGCTCTTCAATCTTTAATGTAGATATCGGATCAAGCGCTGATGCAGGTTCGTCTAATAATAACACTTCAGGTTTTATTGCTATAGAGCGAGCAATCACTAAACGTTGTTGCTGACCACCAGACAAACCTAATGCGCTATCATGTAAACGGCTACTGACCTCACTCCATAGCGCGGCACTTTTTAGGGCCCACTCTACACGCTCATCTAAAATGTGGCGTTTATTTATACCCTGCAAGCGCAGGCCATAAGCTACATTTTCATAAATAGTTTTTGGAAATGGATTAGGTCTTTGAAACACCATTCCTACTCGACGACGCAATGCTGAAACATCCACATCTCTTGAGTAAATATTTTCACCATCAAGTATAATTTCGCCATCAATTTTTGCACTATCGACCAAATCATTCATACGATTAAAGCAGCGTAATAAAGTTGATTTACCACAACCACTG
>CAZFUY010000185.1:0-2161 GCA_964522445.1 uncultured Thiotrichaceae bacterium
TGAAAAAAATTGCTATTTTTGTCGATGTACAAAACATCTATTACACAACACGCGATACTTATGGTCGCCAGTTTAATTACCGTAAACTATGGCAGCGTATAAGCGCTCAGGGTGAAATCGTATCTGCAACGGCTTATGCAATACATCGTGGTGATGACGGGCAGCTTAAATTTCAGGATGCTCTTAAGCACATAGGCTTTGACGTAAAACTAAAACCCTATATTCAGCGCCGTGACGGCTCAGCCAAAGGAGACTGGGATGTAGGTATTACTATCGATATTATGGAAGCCGCAAAGGATGTTGATACCATTATATTGTTATCAGGTGATGGCGATTTTGATTTACTTTTACAAAAAATTAGAACAGATTATGACGTAAGCGCTGAGGTTTATGGCGTAGCTGCACTTACCGCTAATTCACTTATCAACTCTGCCAGTGTTTTTTATCCTGTTGAAGATGATTTATTGCAGTAGATCCTTTTTAATTCAGGCATAAAAAAACCCCACGATAACTCGCAGGGTTTTTTCAGAGTACAAACTTAAAGTTTATTAAACTTTTACGTTTGTAGCCTGTGGGCCTTTAGGTCCATCTTCTACGTCGAAAGTCACTTGCTGGCCTTCTGCCAGTGTGCGAAAGCCGTCGCTTGCGATTGCAGAAAAATGAACAAATACATCTTTGCTGCCGTCGTCAGGAGAAATAAAGCCGAAGCCCTTGGATTCGTTAAACCACTTAACGGTTCCTGTTGCCATGATAATTACCTCATCATCAAATATTAAAATAAAGTTGTGTTACAAATCTTACGAGGAATTAATCAAACAAAAACCAGGATAGAAAATGTAGCGATAAGAAGTTTAAACGGTTTTTAAAGAAAAACAACAACATACCTTTAGATAATGCATAAAAATTGCAATTTTTTGGCATTATTTTACCAATATGCGTTCTAAAGCGGCAATGAAGTGGTTTATTCTTCCCCGCAAGCATAAAATTTCGGGTATAATCCAGCTCCAAATTCTGGTGTACTTCGGTCTACACCTGTTTTCTAAAGTGGTAATCCCTCTCGATTCACCTCAGAAATTTACTTAAAATGTTTCCGCCTAGACCGTCCCATACAATATGTATTGGTAGGCCGATCCCTGGAGAACATGCTACATGTCATTTGAATCCCTCGGCCTTAGAGCCGAATTACTCCGTGCTGTATCCGAAAAAGGTTACAACGAGCCTACTCCTATACAGAAACAGGCGATTCCTGTTGTGCTGGAAGGCCGCGATCTTATGGGGGGCGCACAAACAGGCACGGGTAAAACAGCCGGTTTTACGCTGCCTTTACTGCAACGATTAATGGTCACACCCCATCAGGGAAAAGCTCGTCGCCCTATTCGCGCACTGATACTAACCCCAACACGAGAACTGGCCGCACAGGTTGCTGAAAGCGTGTCTACTTATGGCAGACACCTGCCATTAAAATCTACCGTAGTTTTTGGTGGCGTTAGTATTAACCCACAGAAAATGAAACTGATTAGAGGCGTTGATATTCTGGTCGCAACCCCTGGCCGTCTGCTCGATCACGTTAATCAAAATTCAGCCGATCTTTCAAAAATAGAAATTCTGGTTTTAGATGAAGCAGACCGTATGCTCGATATGGGCTTTATTCACGATATTCGTAAAGTACTTGCTCTGGTTCCAAAACACAAACAAACATTATTGTTTTCAGCTACTTTTTCAAATGATATTAAGCAACTGGCCAATAAATTACTTAAATCCCCTGCTCTAATTGAAGTGGCTCAGCGCAACACTGCCGCAGAACGTGTTACACAGGTGGTACATCCGGTAGATAAAAATCGTAAACGTGAATTGCTTTCTTATTTAATAGGTTCAAATAACTGGAAGCAGGTACTGGTATTTAATCGCACCAAACACGGTGCTAATCGTCTAACTAAACAACTTGAAACAGACGGCATTACCGCCGCTGCAATTCATGGCAATAAAAGTCAGGGCGCACGAACTAAAGCACTGGCTGATTTTAAATCCGGTAAAGTGCAAGTGCTGGTTGCAACTGATATTGCAGCCCGTGGGCTGGATATTGATCAGCTACCGCATGTAGTCAATTATGAATTACCCAATGTCGCTGAAGATTATGTTCACCGTATTGGCCGCACCGGTC
>CAZFUY010000186.1:0-2141 GCA_964522445.1 uncultured Thiotrichaceae bacterium
ATCCTCGGCGGTGTAAGCTTTCGCCTGATAAATCCAGGCTCAGTGTTGCCTGTTCATTTTGTAAATAGACATTGATACGGATATTGGGTTGTTTGGTATCAATATCAGGACGTTTATTGAATTTTTTGCGCATTTGATCTACCACAGCATCTTTGACCTTTAATGCGCCAAAGTGTGTATTAACTATGGCTTTTGAATTTTTGGCATTAAAGGAAACCGCAAAGCTGTCATCAGGTTTCATATGCTGAAACCAGTTGATTTTATAAATACCGGCGTATAAATCTTCCTGACTGGTGACGCTAAAAGTCGCTAGCTTTAGTAACACGCGATTGGCAATTCTTGACCAAAGGCAAACGCGATAGGCAATTTCTAGAGTGCCTTCAAAATAGGCGCCTGCCAGCGCTGGCTTTACATTTTTTGCACCTAGCTGTTTTAATTCGGTAACGAGGATATCTTCCATCGCTTTGGGGGTGGTCGCAAAAAAAACGGAGTCAGTCATGAGGTTTTATCTGTGGGGTTGAGAGACAGGAACTACAAACAATAGTAATTCTGTATGGTCGGATTGATTTAAAGAGTGCGAATGAATTCGCGCCTACAATAGTGGGTATATTTTACATATACTCCGCGTGAAGTATAAAGGTAGGATGGGCAAAGCGAAAGCGTGCCCATCATTTTAAAGTGATGGGCACGACAATACGTTTGCGCATCCTACTGTATTATTTTATTTATTATTGAATGCTTAATAACTCAACTTCAAAAATAAGTGTCTCATTGGGGCCAATGGAACCTCCCGCACCTTTTGCGCCATAAGCTAAATCAGGATGAATAAAAAAACGATACTTTGCACCGATAGGCATCAATTGTACGCCTTCAGTCCAGCCTGCAATAACGCGATTTAAAGGAAAAGTTGCGGGTGCATTGCGGGAATACGAGCTGTCAAATTCATTGCCATCTAGAGTGGTTCCCTGATAGTGTACAGTGACATTTGAGCTGGCAGTGGGTTTATCGCCTTCGCCTGCAGTTAATATCATATATTGCAAGCCACTTGCAGTGGTAATGACACCTTCTTTATTGGTATTTTCGGCTAAAAATGCTTCGCCTGCCTGGATATTATTGCTGGCAAGTTCAGGGTTGGGTTTATTAAACATAAAATAACCTATCAATAAGAGAATGAATATTACAAGAATAATGAGTTGGGTTTTACCCATTGGAAACTCCTTAAATTAATTTAAGCTGGATATTTTACCAAAAAAACCAGCCAGAACTTTCTAATTCTTTTTTACAGCCTAGTAATTGTTGGTTATAAGCTCTTGCGCGTTTATCAACTTTTCTGGATACTTTTAATAGCCATGATTTCTTTAAGTGGGATTTTCGTTTATAACCTGCATGGCCTTCGTGGTAAGCCAGGTAGAGTCTAGCGGTATCAAATTTTGAGATGCCCAGTTTTTTATGGCTAACAGTACAATACCAGCCAACAAAGTCGCTGGCATCCTCAAAGTCATCACGGTCAGCACCCCAGCCGCCTGCATCATCAAGATACCAATCCCATGTACTATCCAATGCTTGCGGGTAACCATAGGCTGAGCTGGGTCGTGACCAGGGGATAAAGCCCAATAACCAGGCTCTAGGGGGTTTAGCATCCGCGATAAATTTTGATTCCTGATGGATAATGGCCATTTGTACATGCACGGGAACCCCCCACTTTTCATACGTATTTTTGGTATAGTCGTACCAGTCATCTTTCTCGCGGAAAATAGAACAGATATTATGCGTATTTTTCGGTTGAGATGCGGTGCAGGCTGTTAATAAAAGGAAGAACAGAGCAATGAGGGTTTTATAAAATCGTTTTTCCATGGGTGAATCGGTCATTGTTGGTAATTTTTTAAAACTGCATCAAGGAATTGTTTATAATTGAATATAAGCCTTTATTTAAGTATTGTATTTGTCTTAGAATTATATACTTATACATATCGCTATTGTGGCCACTTTAAGTCTTTATAGCATAACCCACAAAAATTTAGAAATCATGAGTAATTCTAGAGAAAATTATCGGAAAAATTTATCATTGTCTGGCTTATTGTTTATGGGGGGGATTGAACATGAAATGCAAGTATTAAACATATCTATTACAGGGATTTTAG
>CAZFUY010000187.1:0-2139 GCA_964522445.1 uncultured Thiotrichaceae bacterium
AATATCTGTTTGCTTTACTGGACGAGTTGAATCTTGGTAAAAATGTGACGCTTGTAATTCATGATTGGGGTTCTGGGCTTGGTTTTGATTGGGCCAAACAAAATGCCGAAAGGGTTAAGGGTATTGTGTTTATGGAAGCTATTGTCGCCCCCTTTCCAAGTTGGGATGCTTTCATTCCCAAGGGTAAAGGGCAGGATCTGTTTAGAGATTTTCGAGCGAAGGCCGGTGACAAAATGATCCTAGAGGATAATATGTTTGTTGAAAAGCTGTTATTGGGTGATCCTAATTTAAGCGATAAAGATAGAGAAGTGTTCCGCAAACCTTACCTTGTATCAGGTGAAAGCCGTCGTCCCACGTTAACCTGGCCGAGACAAATACCTATAAATAAAAAGCCCATCGAAGTGCATAATATAGTTGCAGCATATAGTGCATGGCTCGGCAGTTCTAATGTGCCCAAACTATTCATTAATGCTGAACCGGGAGCAATCCTCACCGGTGATATGCGAAAACTGGTTAGATCTTGGCCAAACATAACTGAAACCACTGTGCCAGGCCATCATTTTATTCCACAAGAATCACCGCATAAAATTGGTCAGGCAATTTCGGATTGGTATTCAGAACTTAAATAGCTGCAGTAAGTTTTTTTGGAACCCGAGTAAACTACACAATGCGCGATTGTTTAGGGTGTTAGGCTTTAAATTAAATTAGGGGAAAACATGAGAGATACAAAAGAAAAATTAACTACTTTAACAATCGCTTTACATTGGACAGTCGGTTTCACTGTTATTGCATTAGCAATTGTTGGAGTTTACATGACTGAAAATAAGGCATTTGAACTCTACCCTATTCATAAATCCATAGGTGTTATGCTTTTTGTATTTATTATTGCAAGGGTATATTGGCGTTTTACAAATGGTTGGTTGCAGCCTGTTTCTGAGTACAAAGCTATTGAACACAGTTTAGCGAGAATAATACATTGGGTGCTAATTATTGCAATTATTGTTATGCCAATTTCAGGTTTCATTATGTCTGCTGCAGGTGGAAGTGGTGTATCCGTATTTGGTTTGGAAATGATTGCAGCACAATTTGACTCTATAGCTAAAGAATTTATTCCACATAACGCATCTCTTGCTGGTTTTATGCACGAGGTTCATGGAATATCAGGTTGGACTATGATTGTTGCTATTGTGCTACATCTTATTGGTGCTTTAAAACATCATTTTATTGACAAAGATAATACTTTAAAAAGAATGCTAGGTAGAAACAAATACTAGATAACCATAATTTAAAATAAAAACCAAAGAAGCTGAATCAAGTTGGAAGTGCATAATATATCTCAGAATAAACCTAGAATGGAGTATATTGTAGAAGCAACAATATTTTTGCCACCAAACTAGAGGGAATAATGGAAAGTACAATATCTAAAGAACATTTAGAAGAATTGTTAAAACTCTCCATAAAATATGGTTCTGATGCTGATTATGTCCTTGCCGGTGGGGGTAATACTTCCTGGAAATCCGATGATATTATGGTCGTTAAAGCTTCGGGTGAAGAACTTGGATCTATTAATGAAGATGGTTTTGTAACACTCAGCATGGATAAACTCGAGGCCATTCGAGTTAAAAAATATCCGTTAAACAGAGAACAAAGGGAGGAATCTGCATTAAATGATCTAATGGATTCCCGCCTGCCTGGACAAACAGGAAGACCCAGTGTTGAATCACTTTTACACGCTATTATTCCGGCCAGGTATGTCGTACATACACATCCTGCAATTGTTAACGGGCTGACATGTTCACAAAATGGTCAAGCTATGGCAGCTAAGCTTTTTCCTGATAATTGTATTTGGATACCCCTTGTCGATCCAGGCTACATACTAGCAAAAACTATAGATGAGGAGATGTCTGCATGGATGGTTGTTCATGACGGTTTATTACCTGACTATATTTTTCTTGCAAACCATGGGGTTTTTATATGGGGAGATGAAGCCGAACAGATCAATCAAAAGTATCAATATCTATTTGGTATTTTAAACGATGCATGTCCTCATGCTGAGGCTGTAAAGGTTGATCTGGAGGAATCCTTTAGCAATGATTTTCTTGAAAAAGTTGGACAGCTTGCAGGAACCCATGGTTATTC
>CAZFUY010000188.1:0-2124 GCA_964522445.1 uncultured Thiotrichaceae bacterium
ATTTATTATTACTTCCTCTAACACCAAAAATTATATGTGTAGCTTATGATAGCGATGTTTATAGTATTGCTCATAAAAATGGCTGGAAAAATATTTCGAATATAAATGATGTAAAAGCTTTTAATCAACATCAGTTTTTAAACTGTAGAGCAAACATATTCTTTAAAAATATGGAACATCAATCTTTCGTAAGCGAATCATTTAAGGAGATTGCAGAAAGTAGACTTTCTGAAAGGCATCGCATCAATTATGCCGTGCTTGATATTAAGGAAGGTAAATATTCTCGTTACAAAGTAGTGAATCCTGAGAAAGCAGAGGAGCATGAAGATGCAATAATACATGCTGAAACTATGCATTATCGACCTACTATATGGCCTAGTGTTATTCGATGGCGAAATAATGGAAGGGTTTACACTAACAGAACAGGGCTCGGCTATTTGAGAAAAAATCATATACTCCCGAACCATGAAGGATTTTACAAAGAACCTACAAGATTGAGAAAGAAATATAAGAAGAGCCAAAGCAGAGCCAAAGGGACAGGCGCTTTACATAGCAAACCTAGCAAACCTAGGGACAGGCACTATTAAACCTTGGCAAATCTCAGGGACATATACTTTTAACTCTTTGTACTGTTGAAAGTACGACACTATGCTTCTATTGTATTTGTCAAAGAGGAATGATTTATAAATTTGTATCAAGCCACTGAAAACAGCTTCAGGACACACACTTAAAGAACTTTCACGGCGGTGATAGCCTTCCCAAAAGAACACAAGCAATCCTTACTTATTGACATTAAGTAAGGATTTGCTAAAATCTTACTATCGCAACCTATGTAAGGAGAGTTCAAATGCCTAAAATCACATCAAAAAGACAGATAACCCTACCAATAGATCAGTGTGCTGTCGCCCAAATCCATACGGGTGATGAGGTTGATAGTTATGTCGATAGACAAGGAGTTATCAGTATCGTCAAAAAAACCAAAGGGGCAGCATCTGGATTTTTGAAAAATATTAAAATTAACAAATCCATCAGTGATAATGAGTCTTTACAGAGCGCAATAGGTAAATGATTGCAATTGATACTAATGTGTTACTTCGTTATCTATTGCGTGATGATGTAAAGCAAGCAAACAAGGCTAAAAAATTAATTACTGGCGATCATAAAGTATTGGTTGTTGATGCTGTTTTGGTAGAAACCACGTGGGTACTTAAAGGTAAACGGTATAACCTCAATAAAGAACAAATCATCGATACCATCATGCTCTTGTTTGCGGAGTCAAATATCGTTTTTGAAGACGGTCAGGTGGTTTGGTGTGCATTAAAAGATTATGTGCTGGCCGAACCAATTAAGATTAAAGATAAAACTAAACGGGCTGATTTTGCCGATGCTCTTATTATTAATAAAGCGATCAAATACGGGCAAATTCACGATATTAGTGTGGCGCCTGTTTATACCTTTGATAAGGCTGCATTATTGATTGATGGAACGGAAGAACCCTAATATGGCTTATGTGCTCTTGTAGACACCCACTTCTTTTCCCCTATTATTTAAAACTGGATCAAACTGGATACTTCCCATCTCAAGAAAAGAGCGGGATCGCCCTCAAAATTGCATAAAGATTTGGATATCCATCACGCAAGGAACCTATAGTGCCAATGTATTTTATATATTATCGACTGAGGGCCTACTTTCGGCCATCAATCTATCGAGAGATTTCTGCGCCTTTTTCGGAGCCGTTAAATCTTTTACTTCAAGCATTTCGCACTTATCCTTAATCATTTGATTGATGGTGACAGGGTAGTGCTTGCAATCGTCAGGTCGATCGGAGTAAATATCACAGGTGTACTTATTCGTATTTGGCAAATGCCGTAGCCAGGGGCATCTCTCCAGAATCCTTCCGGTACGAGGATCCATCCAAATATTTCCATTACTGACATATTCATAGACATCTGGTCTGAATGCTTCCCAATACTCTATTTCGCTCTTCAAAGCAGATAACCCACCATTACTATAATTTATGCAACACTTGCCGCATTGATTACATTCTTTCACGACAAAATCATCCCATTACTTCAAAACTTATTATGTTGTGAGTTTATATTGGCATTGTGGTTTCATGTCAAT
>CAZFUY010000189.1:0-2115 GCA_964522445.1 uncultured Thiotrichaceae bacterium
ATTATAGAAATTTACACCCTCAATTATCAAGCGAATACTTTTGGAAAGATAAATTTGAAAATTATGACATAACTGAAAAGTTGGCAGGGATATTTAATACAGATGTAAGGGATGAAAATGAATTTTATGGGTTTGAAATACCTGAAAATGACAATATTTGTTTGGGTGTAGATTATAATTATTGGAATAGAGAAAATATACCTCTTGTTATTGGAGTTTGTAAAGAATGTAATATTGCAAAATCTAAACTTAAAAAAAGCTTTCAAAATGTTGGTGAAGATAAGGAGTATTATTTTATCTCTGCCTCAGATGATTTAACGAAAAAACATGTACTTAAAGAGATTAAAGAGAGGCTGAAAATGGTTATTGAATTGTGTAAGTAATGATGAATTTTCATTCAGTTAAAAGTTTAAGTGATTTTATGTTGCTGCAAGTGGGTCACGCTGTAAAAGGCTTTGTGAGTGAAGTCAGGCAGCTAACAAATGCATCCAGTGGACGTATATGGTCCGCCCCGTATTGCAAGAAAAGATTCGTTGGTGACATAAGAAAATAATGCATCCATATATCCGGCCTTAAAGTGAGGTGTTTAAAACCTCTGGCCCTGATGGAATTCGCGCACTCCCACCTCATCAGCCTAGCGGCCTCAAAAGGGCCGAAGTCCACTACAGGTTTACAGGAATGCAGGTTGCTACCTTTTATGCCATCACTTGAATTTTATCCCCGCAATTCGTTATGAGCTGTTTGCTCTTTTGCTCAGTTTTTTATTCGTCGGGCCGGGACAATTCAAGAGGTAACAGAGGCGCTTGCGCCTTGTTCCTCTTGATTTTTCCAGGCTCGAAATCATTCAGTAGTTCCGTTTTATAAATGAGAGTCATAATTCGCACAATAATCTTTTTTGGTGGAGAGTAAAGCCCATACAATTCGAGCATTTTTATTGGCGACTGCCACAGCAGTGATATTTTCACCGCGTCTCTGTTTAAGAGTTTCAATCCAGAGGTTTCGCTTGTCTTTATATCGACTTGCAACACGAACAACAGAACGCCCCCCATGAATCAACAGGGTGCGTAGATAACAGTCGCCTCGTTTACTGATTCCCAATAAGGTAGGTCTGCCACCAGTAGAATGTTGCCTCGGCACCAATCCCAGCCAGGCGGCCAGCTCTCGTCCATTGTTAAACACAGAGATATCGCCAATGGCAGCAATCAAGGCAGTCGCAGTCAACGGCCCAACGCCCGGGATACTGAGCAATCTCTGACATGCCTCGCTTTGAACACAGATGAGCTTGAGCTTCTTTTCAGTTGAATTGATGCGTTCATCAAAATGTACCATTTCCTCAAAAAGTTCCTGTAGCTGCTCCCGGAAAAAAGGAGTTAAAGTATTCTGTGCATCTTCAAGAATGTCAGGAATGTTTTTTCTCACATGAGAGACTCCCTTGGGAATAGTAATTCCATATTCGAGTAGCAGTCCACGAATCTGATTAGCCTGAGCGGTTCGCCGGCTCACCAGCAGGCTGCGTATTCGATGCAGACATTGAATGTCTTGCTGATCGATACTTTTGCTGGGAACAAAGCGCATGTTAGGACGTTGTACGGCTTCACATATGGCCTCAGCATCGACGGCATCATTTTTATTGGATTTAACGTAAGGTTTAACAAACTGAGGAGCGATTATTTTGACCTTATGCCCGAGAGCGGTCAATGTTCGAACCCAGTAATGTGAACCGCCACAAGCTTCAATGCCGATTAAGCAAGGAGGCAGGTTGGCGATGAAAGCAGGCAGTTGCTTACGACTGAGTTTCTTTTTAAGTACAACCTGGCTATTTTTATCAACGCCGTGAAGTTGAAAGCTGTTTTTAGCCAGATCAATTCCCAATACTTTAATGACACCTTTTACGCTATGCTTGCTCATGGTTTGCCTCTCTTCTGTTTTGATGTTTTGGTTAAACTTACATCATGGCCCTTTTGAGGCCGTTTAGGGAGTGGGGCGGACCATTCCATTGCCGAAGCGTCACTGAGCAAGGCGTTAGGTTTCCGGGTTGACACTGAAGTAGGCGGAAAAAAAGTTTATGAAAGCGATAGCATGGACAAAATATGGAGCGCCTGAAGTTCTTAAGCT
>CAZFUY010000190.1:0-2098 GCA_964522445.1 uncultured Thiotrichaceae bacterium
TTTCCTAAAGTAGAAGTGTATTATATTTAAGAGAGGACTTTTAGTCCTCAGTAGTAACCTATAGACTTTCAGTTCATAGTCGTTGAGTTTCTAATGCGATTCAAGCTTACCCAGTTCACTTAAAATAGAAACCACCAATGACTCACCCTGTGGGCCTATTTTGTCACACAGTTTATCAACATTACGTTCGCCATCTACCATCGGTTTTATTAAAGTACTAAAACGCGCAAGGTCACCCTGTGTGTTTGACATTTGTTCCGCCATTGTGCCAAGCATGGTAAGTGCATTGGTATCACCTCGCCCTGACTCATGAATAAGTTGAGCAAGCATAGGCGCAGCCATGGATGGGTCTGCTTCCTGTTGTGGGTTTGGAAGTGATGCGGGATTTTGAATGCCTCGTAATATGGCATCTAAAATAATAGCGTCTTCTTCATCTACACCTTTAAGTAAACTGCTATCTCTGTCACCTTTAATAATTTTCCGAATGCCTGCGACCAGATTAGTCCAGCCATTTTCTGCTGAAACTTTTAAAACCTGTTCTACGCCCGGCATTAATGACGGATCATTTAATGAATTAACAACATTAACAATTAAGGCGGCATGAACCTGAATGATTTGTTGTTGTTTTTCTGGTGCAAAGTTCATTGTTTTCTCCAGTGATAATTTTGCCACAGAGGCACAGAGAAAATCTATTTATTCTGGTTTGCGTAAAGCGCAAACTAAAAGCCTCTGTGTTCTCTGTGCCTCTGCGGCGGAAATGTTTTACAAAGCAGAGATTTTCTGCAACTGTTCCTGTAACTGTTTTAATGCTGATTCCATTTCTGCCACACGGCCACGTTCTTTATCAACGACAGCTTGTGGTGCTTTATCAACAAATTTTGGATTTGTTAATTTAGCATTACTTTTTTCCAGATTGCTTTCCAGCTTACCAATTTCTTTAGTTAAGCGAGCCAGTTCAGCATCTTTGTCAATTAAGCCGGCTAATGGAATAAGAAGTTTCATTTCACCCACTAAAGCCGTTGATGAGTCCGGTGCTGTTTCAGTATTAGCTAACCATTCAGTGCTTTCAAGTTTTGCTAATGTGCGAATAAAAGATTCATTTTTTGTGAAGCGTTGCTTATCCATTTCACTGGCATTTTGCATAATTAATGGTAAAGGTTTTCCGGGAGCAATATCACTTTCTGAGCGAATGCGACGTATGCCTATAATAAATGTTTTTACCCACTCCAGTTCATCTTCAGCATCTTTATCGATTAATTTTTTATCTGATTCAGGGTAAGACTGTGACATAATTGTGTCACCTTCAATACCTGCCAGAGGCGCAATTTTTTGCCAGAGTTCTTCGGTAATAAATGGCATGATGGGATGATTTAAACGTAAGATAGTTTCCAGTACTCGTACCAGTGTTTGACGTGTGCCACGCTTTGCTGCATTAGAAGAATCATCTTTCATAAGTACGGGTTTGGATAATTCCAGATACCAGTCGCAATAATCTTCCCATACAAAAGAATAAAGTTCCTGTGCCGCCAGATCAAAACGGTAACTGTTGAAATGTTTATTTATATTATCTTCAATAAGTTGCAGGCGAGAAATAATCCAGCGATCAGCTAAAGATAATTCAATGTCTGAACTATTTATACCTGTATCCTGATCTTCTGTATTCATTAATACATAACGTGTTGCATTCCAGATTTTATTGCAGAAGTTGCGATAGCCCGAGATACGTTCGGGTGCTAATACAACATCGCGCCCTGTTGTGGCTAATGCTGCAAAAGTAAAACGTAAAGCATCTGTACCATAAGAAGGGATGCCATCTGGATAATGTTTGCGAGTTGATTTTTCAATTTTTTTAGCCATTTGTGGCTGCATTAAACCGCCGGTTCTTTTTTCAACCAGTGCTTCCAGTTCAATGCCATCGATAATATCAATGGGGTCTAAAACATTGCCTTTTGACTTGGACATTTTCTGGCCTTCAGCATCACGTACCAAACCATGAATATAAATCTCCTTAAAGGGCACGTCGCCCATGAATTTCAAGCCCATCATAATCATTCTGGCAACCCAGAAGAAAATAATATCGAAACCAGTAACTAAAACG
>CAZFUY010000191.1:0-2044 GCA_964522445.1 uncultured Thiotrichaceae bacterium
AACACAGAAGACGGACAAGAAGACAAGTCAGTTGTTCAAGTTATTTCGTGCACGTCCCTAAGTATCCCGTATTTTGCAAAAAATGCGTTAACCCATCATTCATCATTCAGTACGGAATCATCCTCAATTAACAAAATTCTCATATTTCTTGTAGCTTGTAAGGTTACCGTAAGGTTGCAAGCATATAATACAGCATAATAATATCGAATCGACAATATTAATAAATATAAATTTCTTCAATTCGAACAGCTAACATGACTTTATTTTCACGCTTTATTCTGCTCACTATTCCTCTATTATTTCCCATTTCATCAATCGCCTCAGAAACGACCCTCCAGCATATCGATCTGACACAACACTCTGTAGGTTTCATTGCATTGTTTGTATTTGCTATTGCCTATATCTTGGTTATCATGGAAGAACAGCTGCACCTTAAAAAATCCAAGCCTGTATTGCTAGCTGCTGGCATTATCTGGGTAATGATAGCAGCTGCCTATCAGTCTCATGGCTTTAAGGAAGCGACATCAGTTGCCATAAGGCATAATTTTCTAGAATATTCGGAGTTATTTTTCTTTCTGTTAGTGGCGATGACCTATATTAATGCCATGCTAGAAAGAGGTGTATTTGATTCCCTACGTGGCTGGTTAGTAGGTAAAGGATATAGCTATCGCATGTTATTCTGGATTACCGGCATCCTGGCATTCTTTATTTCCCCCATCGCTGATAATCTAACGACCGCTTTAATTATGTGTGCGGTAGTAATGTCCGTCGGTTCTGACAATCCTCGTTTCATCTCCATTTCCTGTATCAATATTGTGGTTGCTGCTAATGCAGGGGGAGCATTTAGTCCTTTTGGCGATATTACTACCTTAATGGTTTGGCAGAAAGGCATTATTGAATTCAGCGTATTTTTCAAATTATTTATTCCAGCTGTTATCAATTTTGTGATTCCGGCAGCTATTATGCATTCCTTCATTAGTACTGATAAACCTAATGGTATTTCGGATAAAGATCAGGCAAGCATTAAACGGGGTGGGTGGGTTGGTCATCGTTGCTTTATTTTTACTGACTATTTTCACAGCAATCAGTTTTCATAGCTTTCTTCACATCCCTCCAGTAATAGGTATGCTGACGGGTCTGGCTTATTTAAAAATATTCGGCTTCTATTTAAGAAAAACTCATCGCAATGAAGATCTAAACTTTGGCGATACTCCCGGTGAAAATGAGCCAGGCAGTTCTTTTGATGTGTTTAATCATATCGCCAGTTCAGAATGGGACACACTTTTCTTCTTCTATGGTGTCATCATGGCAGTTGGGGGCTTAGGTTTTATTGGCTATCTTAGCCTGACTTCAGAATTTATCTATGGTGAACTTGGCCCGACTACCGCTAATATTTTAGTCGGTGTCATATCAGCAATTGTCGATAATATTCCCGTTATGTTTGCCGTATTAACCATGAATCCAGATATGCCGGAAGTTCAATGGCTATTGGTAACACTCACTGCTGGAGTAGGAGGTAGTTTGTTATCTATTGGCTCTGCGGCAGGTGTCGCTTTAATGGGGCAGGCTCGAGGCAGTTATACTTTTTTCAGTCACTTGAAATGGACACCCGTAATAGCATTAGGCTATTTTGCCAGTATTTATGTACATTTAATATTAAACAGCTAACAATTAATTAACTAAAGAATTTTTCATGAATCATCTAAAAAAATTGTACGACAACAATTTGAACTGGGCTGAAAAGATAAAACAAACTAAGCCCAACTTTTTTTCAGATTTATCAAAACAGCAATCACCCGATTATCTATGGATTGGCTGTTCGGATAGTCGAGTCGTTTCTGAACAGCTGGTGGGGCTGCAACCAGGTGAACTATTTGTACACCGCAATATTGCTAATGTTGTAGTACCTACCGACTTGAATTGTTTATCAGTCATTCAATTTGCTATCGAAGTATTAAAAGTAAAACATATTATTGTATGTGGCCACTATGGTTGTGGTGGTGTTAAAGCCTCAATGGAATCCATAGAACATGGATTAATTGAC
>CAZFUY010000192.1:0-2014 GCA_964522445.1 uncultured Thiotrichaceae bacterium
ATTAATAAGTTGCAGGCAAAAAAAAGGAGGCTTTTAGCCCGCTTTTTATATCATAAACCGTAATACTTATCGGTTGTAGATGTACATTGTTACTTCAAAACCAAAACGTAGGTCTGTGTATGCTGGTGTTTCCCATTTCATTATATTTACCTCCAGAGTTTTAATGGTCTAGTTAGCTTGATCAAGTAAGCTGAGGCAAAGTATACGATGAACCATTTTTTTGCGCAACAAATTAAAGATTGTTTCATTACATACGTAAAGGCAGGTTTATTTTTTTCTTGAAAGCCAGTGAGTACATTGTTTTATGTAGAGTATTGAATTATATTAGTAATTTTAATATTTATCCTGTTTTATTGCCTATAAAAGTAGTAAAAATAGTCTGGGTTTAAGTTTGTCTGGGTTCAAAGAAATATAGAAAATGAAATAAAAGTATTTCTCTATGATGATATAAGATTGGCATTTTGAAAGATTTTCACTTGTATACTAATAAAGACAAGGTTATATTGAACTACTTGAATATTCGAATTCTTATGGTGTATTAATCTTGATTTTATGCTGATATCAGTGTTCCTAGGCTTACGAATGTATATCAAGACTTAAAATATATAATGTATTAAAATATAATAATGAATATGATTTTTGGAGGGTGTTATGGTTGGTGATTTAATTGAAATTACAATCTTTATGTGGATTGTTGCTATATTCGCTTTTGCGCCACTAGGTTATTTTATATATATGTACTCAATGAAAAGCGGAGAACCTTTTGGTGATACTGAACCTCATGGTGATAGTGACTCAAAGGTACTTGAACTGGCTGAATTAGCGATTAATAAAGTAAAAGAGTTTATAAATAAAAAATAAATATATTAAATTAATAGGGTGAATATAACCTCACCCTATTAATTTAAAGTTAGAACTATTGATGATCAATTTGCTTGGCGGCTTTATTTGTTACAAGTCGGACACAAACCATTTTTTCGCAATTTCATTTCATTCCATTGCATGGATAATCCATCCAGTAATAACAAGCGGCCCATTAAGGTTTTGCCAATACCCATAATCAGTTTCATAGCTTCCATCGCTTGAATACTGCCAACAATCCCCGTAATGGGTGCAATAACCCCATTGCTTGAACAATTGATCATTTCCTCCCCATTATCAGAATAAAGGCAGTTATAGCAAGGGCTATCATTAATTCCCGGTGTAAAAACAGCAATTTGTCCTTCAAAGCGTATAGCAGCTCCTGAGACTAAGGGTGTTTTATGTTCTACACAAGCTGAATTTACGGCAAAGCGAGTACTAAAATTATCACTGCAGTCTAGTACAACATCCGCATTTTTTACTTCTTTTGTTAACGATTCAGCTTCTAGTTTTTGTTTAACAGCAATGACTTTTACATCCGGATTTAATTTTTTCAGGGTGTTTTGGGTTGAAATAACTTTGTCCGTCCCTATATCGTTCGTGTGATGAGCAATCTGTCTTTGTAAATTGGATAAATCAACTACATCATCATCGTAAATTGTAATTTGTCCAACCCCTGCTGCGGCAAGGTAAATGGAAGCAGGTGAGCCTAGGCCGCCTGCACCCACAATAAGTACATTTGCGGCTAATAATTTTTGCTGGCCTTCAATATCAACTTGAGGAAGCATGATTTGACGGCTGTAACGTAATAATTGCTGGTCATTCATTGGATGTTTTAAGCGATGATGTGGAAAGGGAATGATGCCAAATAACTTGACAGAGTGCAAAACAAGACTATTATTAGCACTCATTACTAACGAGTGCTAATAAATACTTCACTCGGTCCCGGATGCGGATTTCTAACGGTTGAGTTTTTGCCGAGAGTTACGTTGCTGAAACAGTTGCGTAGCCTGCTATGCGCCTGTTTCAGCGTCTTGCTCTCGACAAAAATCAGTACGTTATAAATTCCGCATCCGTAACCGTGCGAAGTATAAATAATTGTAATTTTAATTTTTAATTGTTTAGGAGAACATTGATGAATATACGTCCGTTA
>CAZFUY010000193.1:0-2010 GCA_964522445.1 uncultured Thiotrichaceae bacterium
GCATCATTAAAAACAAACCATGCCATTGCATAGGCCCACATCCAGAGCGCATATTCCCAGCCTATAGGTGTTATAAATATACCGTAAACAGCTATTAGAGTGCCCAGTATCCGAGTGGAAAAAGTGGCATTGAATAATAACCAGGAAGGATAGGGTTTTTTCCAGAACCAGTCATCAATACGTGTATTATAAATAGTACCGTGTCCTGCAATAACCAGTTTTGCAAAAAACATTGACTGAATAATTTCTTCTGAAAAATTCATTTGTAGCAGAATATAAAATAGTAGAAATGATGAAATAACACCAGCAATACCCAGCATGCTGGAAATAATCAATATTTCTGGCATGTTCCAGCGCACGGGTTGGGCATTTACTTTTGTGTTGTCAGAAGCAATGGCCAAAATTGGAATGTCATTGAGTAGTGCAAGAATAATAATCATTAGTGCGGTGATGGGATAAAAATTAAATATCACGATTGCCAATGTCATAAACAGAATAATACGAATCGTTTCAGCGATGCGAAATATAGAATAACTTTTCATGCGCTCAAATGTTATTCGTGCCTGTTTGATGGCATCGTTGATAACCGATAGCCCTGGTGAAGTAAGTATAATATCGGCAGCGGCTCGTGCGGCATCGGTGGCATTAGAAACAGCAAAACCACAATCTGCTTTTTTCAGAGCAGGGGCATCGTTAACACCATCTCCTGTCATGGCAACAATGTGTCCACCTTTTTGAAGCGTATCAACAATGCGGTATTTATCTTCAGGAACAACTTCGGCAAATAAATCAACATCTTCAATCATTTCTATAATGGCAGATTCATGTGTGTGAATAAATTCACGATCCAGTAAACGCATGTCATAAAGCTCTTCAACTGTATTCATAACATCACGGGAAAATTCCTGTGCTTCTGCTTTGCTAACTTCGCCATTTAAACGCTGATAAATTGCGGCTGACATGGCTGATGCCAGCGCCAGTAATTCCTGGCTGCCACTGCCGGTGAGCTGGTGTGAACGAATGGCTTCACCTTCTATGCCCATTAATCGGCCAATTTCTTTTGCAATGGCAACATGATCCCCCGTAACCATTTTTACTTTTACACCATAGTTACGCATGTCGGCAATAACCTGACGTGAATCTTTTCTGGGTGGATCATAAAGTGGAATTAAGCCGATAAGTTGAACGGGTTTATCTTTAATTTTTTTACCCACAGCCAGAGTGCGATAACCTTTGGATGCCAGTTGCTCTACCAGTTGATGAATATTCTGTGCCTGCTCATCAGGTAATCTGGCCATATTAATAATTACCTGGGGTGCGCCTTTTATGGCGGTGAAATTTTCATCTGATGATTCAATTTCAGCCTGAGTGCATTTGCTTATGGGATCAAAGGGTGTGAAGTGTGTTTGTTTATAAGAACTTAAATCAAGATCAGGTAGTTGTTCATCAATGTAATGAAAAATGGGTAATTCAATGGGGTCATTGTTTTCCAGTTTTGATGCCAGTGCAGCTACTCTGAACAGTTCAGCTTTTTGATAACCATCCTGTAAAATGGGTTCAGCAACCTGCATTTTATTTTCGGTTAAAGTTCCAGTTTTATCTGTGCAGAAAATATCTACGCCAGCCAGTTCTTCTATGGCTGTGAGTTTAGAAACAATGGCCTGTTTTCGAGCAAGGTTCATTGCCCCCACTGCCATAGTGACTGATAGTACGGCGGGTAATGCGACAGGAATAGCGGCGACGGTGAGTACCAGTGAGAAACGCGCAATCTCAATAAAGTTTTCATTGCGAAATAATGAGACCATTATAATTAACAGCACCAGTGAAATAGTTATTATGATCAGAAAATTTCCAATCTGAATAACCATTTTCTGAAAGTGGCTGCTCTCTTCTAACTGTGCTTTTGCCACCAGTGATGTCACCATAGAAAAATGTGTATTTTTTGCAGTGTTTACTACCACGGCCAGCATTTCACCCTGTTTAACAATGGTGTTGGCATAAGCAACTTCA
>CAZFUY010000194.1:0-2004 GCA_964522445.1 uncultured Thiotrichaceae bacterium
AGCAAGCTGCAAATTTAGCCTTTACCGGACAATATTTTTTTGCTGAATTGATGCTGAATCTTTTGCAACATTTACAGAAAGTCACTGGCTGTAAAAACCTGGCACTTGGTGGTGGTTGTGCATTAAATTCAGCATTTAACGGGCAGACAAAAAAACACTCTGGTTTCAATCAGGTTTTTATTCCTTCGGCACCGGCTGATGATGGTACCGCACTGGGAGCTGCCTGGCTTGCTTTGCATCATGCTCAACCTGATTTAAAATTTGCCAATTCTAAAAATAAACTGTCATCACCCTATTTAGGTTCGACCATTTCCGATGCTGCTGTAAAACGACTGATTCAATACAACCGAGCACTGGATATTCAACATTTACCGGGTAGTATTTGTGAAACTACAGCAAAATTGCTGGCAGAAGGCAGGCTTATTGGCTGGATACAAGGCAGAGCAGAGTATGGCCCCAGAGCATTGGGTAATCGTTCAATTCTGGCCGACCCCAGGCAGGCAGAAACAAAGGACAATATTAATCAAAAGATCAAATTCCGGGAAAGCTTTCGTCCTTTTGCTCCTTCAGTATTGCACGAACATGGCAACGAGTTTTTTGAGGATTATCATGAATCACCCTATATGGATAAAACACTGCGAATTCGTGAAGCAATGCAGGAAAAGGTGGCGGCTGTTTGCCATGTTGATGGAACGGGACGCTTACAAACTGTTAAAGCAGAATGGAATCCGCGTTTTTATTGTTTAATTAACAGTTTTTATCAGCAAACCCAGATTCCCATGCTGCTGAATACCAGTTTTAATGTGATGGGAAAACCACTGGTTCATTCGCTGGAAGATGCCCTTTCAGTTTTTTTAACCACGGGTCTGGATGCTTTAGTGGTTAATGACTATTTAATATGTAAGCCAAGAAACTAAGGTGCTGACCTTAAATTAGAAGAAATTGGGTCAGTTCTTTATTCTTGCTGCAAAATCAAAGACCTGACACCTCTTTGTACAATTAAATGCAAAAATAAAGACCTGACCCCAGCTTTCCGTTTTCATAACTGGAAATCTTGGGTTTCTCATGACTTCCTGTCGGTGGATTCGATACGAAATAATATAGGCTATGTTAAGGTTGCCAGATTAGAAGCTAATCCGACAATTAATTAGAGGGTGAGGTACTAGTTCGTTATGTGTTTTTGGTAACATTTACTTCTATGCCTTGAGACTGAATATATTCAATTACTTTATTATTAAAAATATCAGGGCTTCTAACAGACAGTATAAATACACCATTTTTTGTATTAATTTTTATGTTGTTAATGTTTATATCAATTGATTTTACCGGTATAGCAACCTTCCCATTAGTATATGTGACACGCCAAAAATCTTTTATTGGAAGCAACTGCCCACGTAGTTTTGAATAAGTTTTATGACTGAGTAAAAATACGTATACCCCTTCTATTTCATTAGCTTTATCTATAGTGAATTCGTCTGTTAACGGCAGAAAGAAAGGGACGAAACCGAAATAATTTAATATTGCTCCTATCATATTTATTAATACACTAACATTGTTATTAGATGAAACATTTCCGTGCTATAAAACAGAAATGCTCCGTATATCCAGAAAATAGTAGTTTTGAAAATGTCATCTTTTTCCGTTAAATTATCTGTAAATTCGTTGATATGCCTTTAATTTAAAAATTTTTTATATATTTTCCTATCACTTCGTCCATAATTATTTGCGAAAATACGGAATTCTTAACCAAAAGTACCGAATTCGAGTATTCTGGGGACACAATACTTAATTCTTAGTGTTAAGCATCGTG
Organism: uncultured Thiotrichaceae bacterium; assembly: GCA_964522445.1. Lineage (GTDB taxonomy): Bacteria > Pseudomonadota > Gammaproteobacteria > SZUA-229 > SZUA-229 > CAZFUY01. The sequence continues at coordinate 1,811 of CAZFUY010000194.1, forward strand.
TCCCCAAAGCTCAAGGCATCCCTTCCATGTACAAACTGACATAAATATTCTCTTAATATATCTATTGTGATTTCGTAGAAGATAACAAAATTTAGACATTTGATAAAAAATTAATTCAAACATGTTCCTGTATATCTAGAACTTTATTTGATAATAACTCAGTAAGTTATTCCCTATATTCATGTCATAGTTCA
>CAZFUY010000195.1:0-1997 GCA_964522445.1 uncultured Thiotrichaceae bacterium
TCACCCGGGCCATATAAGTTTGTTGGCATAACGGAGCGGTAATCTGTGCCGTATTGGCGATTATAGGACTCACATAATTTAATGCCGGCAATTTTTGCTACCGCATACGGTTCATTGGTGGGCTCTAACACGCCGGTTAAAAGTTCTGACTCTGCCATGGGTTGATTGGCAAATTTGGGATATATGCATGAGCTGCCTAAAAACAGCAGATTATTCACACCTGCAGACCAGGCTTCGTGAATGACGTTGGCTTCCATCATCATGTTTTGATATATGAATTCTGCGGGATATTCGTTATTGGCGTGAATGCCGCCGACTTTTGCTGCGGCGAGGACAATGTAATCTGGCTTTTCAGATTGCATAAAGTCGCGCACCTGTTGCTGGTTACATAGATCTAACTCTGCATGGGTGCGGGTAATTATGTTTGATATGCCCATATCATTTAGCTGGCGGATTATTGCTGAGCCTACCATGCCTCTGTGGCCTGCTACATATACTGATGAAAACATAATATTAAGTTTATCTTCTGTAAGTAAAAGCGATAACTCATATCGCTTTTATTAGGTAGAGATTTAAAGCCACTGGATCCCCGCCACAAGCATGCTGGGATGACGATGTTTTTTAAACATTATAGCGTGTTTGTTTAGCAATGCTCTGATTCGCAACAGCAAAACCAGTGATTTCAATCCATTAAAATGACAAGTATGTATTCGTATAAATTATATTATTCGTGATAATTAAAGGTCTTAAACCCTTCTTTTTTACATAACTCATCACGTTGTGCAATCGACAGATCTTCTCTTACCATCTCTGCCACCATTTCTTCCAATGTGATTTGCGGGACCCAGCCTAACTTTTCTTTAGCTTTTGTCGGGTCACCTAATAATGTTTCAACTTCAGTCGGACGGAAATAACGCGTATCGACTTCGACTACTACCTGATCTTTTTTCAGATCACTGTCACCTGGTTCAACAATCAGGCCTTTTTCATCAACGCCTTCACCTTCCCAACGAAGTACAATACCTAACTCTTTTGCTGCTGCATTAACAAAGTCACGTACAGAATACTGCACGCCGGTGGCTATACAAAAATCATCCGGCTCATCCTGCTGCAACATTAACCATTGCATTTCTACATAATCTTTGGCGTGACCCCAGTCTCGTTTCGCATCAAGGTTGCCTAAAAACAAACAATCCTGCAGGCCAAGATGAATTCTGGCCATGGCGCGAGTAATTTTTCGGGTTACGAAGGTTTCACCACGCAATGGAGATTCGTGATTAAACAGAATGCCGTTGCAAGCATACATTCCATAAGCTTCGCGGTAATTTACGGTTATCCAGTATGCGTATAGTTTAGCTGCAGCATAGGGTGAACGTGGATAAAATGGCGTGGTTTCTTTTTGCGGCACTTCCTGCACCAGACCATAAAGCTCAGATGTGGATGCCTGATAATAGCGGGTCTTTTTTTCAAGTCCTGAAATTCTAATGGCTTCGAGTATACGTAATGCGCCTATACCGACCGTATCGGCAGTATATTCCGGACTTTCAAAGGAGACGGCCACATGACTTTGTGCCCCGAGGTTATAAATTTCATCTGGCTGAATTTGCTGAATGATTCGCACCAGGTTCATTGAGTCACTCAAATCACCATAATGTAATATGAATTTTCTGTTGGATTCTTCCGGACCTTGATATAAATGATCGATACGATCAGTATTAAAGGAAGATGCTCTGCGTTTTATTCCGTGAACTTCATAGCCTTTATCAAGCAAAAATTCGGCTAAATAAGCACCATCCTGTCCGGTTATGCCCGTGATTAGTGCCTTTTTCATCTATAGCAGATTCCAGTTCTTTTAAAATTTACATATTAAACGTGTCAGCTTAAAATTTGACGACTCTATTTAATATGTTAAGTATGAATATGGTGGAGCTATGCGGGATCGAACCGCAGACCTCAACACTGCCAGTGTTGCGCTCTCCCAGCTGAGCTATAGCCCC
>CAZFUY010000196.1:0-1947 GCA_964522445.1 uncultured Thiotrichaceae bacterium
GGTTGCTCAGATGATGCTGATATGACTTATTTCGGGCGTGCTTTTTTCCAGGATGCATTATCTGAATCAGACTCTTTTGTGGCTGCTTTCGAAAAGGCTAAAGAACTGGTGCGTGAAAGAGAAAAAGAACATATTGCAGGCGACAAAAGTAAGCATTCCGAGCCCCAGATATCTAAACCAAAAGCCATAACCAACTATTTAAAAAAATGGCGGGCGCAACTTGAACCGATACCACAGCTCCCTGGTCAATTGAATTCATCTGATCGCTCTAAAACTGTAAGCCAGATCTCAGCAGAATAACTATATTAGATTTTCTTGTTTACTGTGTAAAATTCTTGGTTAAAGTGTGCCAAGATCTAGCATTAGCTCAAAAGATTGATTTGCTGACAATAATTAACGCATCTGGCGCCAGTTATAATAGATTTCACCATCATCACATTTCCAGCTGGATATTTTTATTTCAGGATTCTCTATATGGGCAATACAATGATGCTCTGCTTTAAATTGATCCCAATTGTCAGCATCTGATTCAACACCCATGTAGAGACTGGTTATTTTGAGTATGGCTATCAGAAATATAAGTAATATGACTATTTCTAAAGGATTTTTCCGACAATACAATATGGCCTGTATAAATTGATCAGTCATATATTTCATCAACAACAAGAATTCTTCGTTACAGTGGAACGTAGCATTATTATATCCTTATTCGTCAGAACCTGTTCAAGATCTACTGCGCAACTGCCATTTGCAGTTGGGCGGTGCTCGAAATCCTCATTTACTCCAGTAAACTCCGGTTTCTGCGCTCCGTCCGCCCACAATTGACAGTAGCTCGTAACGATCTTGAACAGGTTCATAGATCATTTTGCTTCTGTAATAAACCATCCTTTTGATGTTTGAAAATTATCAGTCAAACCGAAAACTAGGATTGCGATTACAATCTGCTTGCTGTATTAATTTTCTCTTCTAGTTGCCCATATATCCCATAATAAAAGCAAGGTATAATAAGCAATAGTTTTCATAAAACCGTAAAAACACACTCATACCTTGTTAGTATTGATAAAAACAAAGATGGTCTGTGGAAGACCATGAGCTAGAGCACGAGCTCCAAAACCCGATTTACAAATACTATTATAGAAATAAAATGAACATAACTAGCTTATATAAAAACAAAGATTATTACTGGATTCATAGAACAATTTGCTATGCGTTAGTATTAATATCTTTGTATGTTTTACCTTTATTTACTTTATTTTATATAGCTTGCGGAGTATATGATGTGGCTCGAAATACAAAACTAAGCTACGAACTGGTAGATCGTTACTTTTTTGGAAATGGTGTAATAACCTGGGCGTTAGCACCATTTAATGTATTAATGGACATTAGTGCCCTGCCTTTCCTTAATAAAAAAACCTATAAGCTGGAAGATCTGCCACAACCTTATCAGGAGGAACTCAAACAGCTATTATCAGCAGCAGATAATAAAGATATTATTAAAAACCTGGCTAGCAAGGCTGAAAAAATAAACCGAGGTATGATTTTTTTTAAATGGTATAGAAAAAATATGGATACTTTCTATACTGTTCCAGCATTTCACTCGGATTATAAATATATTAAGACTATCGGTATTTCTATTTTCAATAAAAAGGAAAAAACAGCCGAACATTTTGGCCCACTACGAGCGACCATCAGATTACTTTATAATATTAATAATGTTAAGGATCCCGCTGCTTATATAGCTGTCGGTAAGATTAAAAATCGTTGGTGTGAAAATAAATTATTTATTTTCGATGATACATTGTCGCATCAATCATTTAATGAGACGGATGAAATGCGCTATTGTTTATTTGTTGATATTTTAAGACCCAGTTTATTCCCGGGTCTATTTGATCTTTATGTAGAATTTATTGCATTTTTAGTACAGAAGAAAAACAATATTTTTTATGG
>CAZFUY010000197.1:0-1937 GCA_964522445.1 uncultured Thiotrichaceae bacterium
GAAATTGAAAGCTTATTGATAATATCAAACTCTGGTCGAATGTTGGCACAATTAGCCAAAAATGCAGGATTTAGCACTGTCGTCATTGATTGTTTTGCTGATGAAGATACTCAAGCATTTGCTCTGGAATGTATTAAAGTTGAGACACTTGCATTAGAACATCTAGCCACTGCTTTTTATAAAGTAGAAAAAAAACACCAGTTAATACACGCTATATATGGCAGTGGATTTGAAAATCACGCAGAAAGTTTAGACTTTCTTAATAAAAACCTTATTGTCATAGGCAATACAGCGGATGTTTTTGTTGCTATTCAAAATAAAGCTAATTTTTTTTCAACGTTAAATCAGCTGAACATTTCTTTTCCTAAAGTGGTTTTTCAAGCGCCTGATAAAACTGAAAACTGGTTGGTTAAACCCATGCAGGGCGAAGGTGGTTTTGGAATAAAAAAATTTACAGATCAACCTGAATTGCCTGACTCCTGTTATTGGCAAAAACATATAACAGGGCAGTCCATGTCTGTATTATTTATCGCAAATAGACCTAAACACACAATTTGTGGTTTTCATAAACAGCTTTTTAGCAGTGATAATTTTATTTTTACAGGAATCATGAGCCAGCCTGCATTATCTGATGAAATCAAACAACTGGTCAGTGATTGGGTTGCAAAGCTTGTAGTTGAGTTTGAATTAAAAGGGCTTAATTCACTAGATTTTATCTTAAAAAAAAATCAATGTTATGTTCTTGAAATCAATGCCAGGCCTTCAGCAAGCATGCAACTTTATGATAAAGGGTTGTTTTCTGCACATATAAACAGTTGTACACAGGGACAATGGGAGCAAACACCCGTTTTAAGAGGATATAGAGCCTACCAAATTGTTTTTGCCAAAATCAAATTGATCATTAAAAAAAACATTCAATGGCCTTTATGGCTGGTTGATAGGCCACGAGCAGGCTCAATTATTCACACAGGAAGACCAATATGCAGTATCATTGCCGACGGAAAAAACGAACAGCATGTTTTAAACAAGCTATCGTTAAGACAAAAAATCGTCACTGAACTTTTACAATAGGTAACCATAAAAATGCAATACTCAGCGAGTGTTAATAAACTAACTCAGTCTTTAGTGCAGGAATTGATTGATCATGCAGATAAATTAAGACTCGATGTGCAAAAACTGGAAAATGGTTGCACAATCATTGATGCAGGGATAAATGTACCGGGCGGATTAGAAGCAGGGCGTATTATTACAGAAATTTGTATGGGGGGAATGGGAACTGTTTCGATTTCCCAAAGTAGCTATACTGAGAATTGGCCATTAACCATCAATGTACATTCTACAAATCCCGTTTTAGCTTGTTTGGGAAGTCAGTATGCAGGCTGGAGTATGTCCCATGAAAAATATTATGCGTTAGGTTCAGGGCCTGCTCGGGCAATGGCAACTAAAGAAAAAGAAGGTCAAATTGTTCCTGTAGAAGAACTTTATAAAGAACTGGATTATCAGGATAGTGCAGATTCAACGGTATTAATTATTGAAAATGATAAAATTCCGCCGCTAGAAATTGTAGAAAAAGTTGCAAACGCATGTGGTGTACCAACTGATAAGTTGACAATTATTGTGACACCTACCAGTAGCCTTGCTGGAAGTGTGCAAGTCGTTGGCAGGGTGCTGGAAGTGGCCATGCATAAGGCGCACGAATTACATTTTCCGTTAGAAAATATTATAGATGGCAGTGGAAGCGCTCCTATGTGCCCGCCACATCCTGATTTTGTTCAGGCGATGGGACGTACCAACGATGCCATTTTGTTTGCAGGACAGGTTCATCTTTTTGTGAAAGGTAATGACGAAGATGCAGAAAAGTTAGCTAAAGAATTACCCAGTTCTACTTCAAAAGATTATGGAAAACCATTTGCAGAAATCTTTAAAGCCTACAAATA
>CAZFUY010000198.1:0-1900 GCA_964522445.1 uncultured Thiotrichaceae bacterium
TAAATTCGTTCGCCTTGTTGACAGGAGAATGCTAATGGCTGACCCCATTTATTTGGGCAATTATGCAACGTAGTGCGAATGGTGAACTATAATATTTAAAGGTAATAGTTCAGTTTCAGTGTAAAACTTTGGATAACAAGGTGGCTATGATGAACAAATGGCAAATTATAAATTTCAGACAATGTCTGCTTTTAATAACATTATCTAGCCTGGCAAGCATACCGGTATTATCAGCTGAAAAACCAAAAACTCCGATTGATAAAGGACGAGCTATAGCACTAAATTTGTGTCAAGCATGCCATAGCTTCACTGGTGCTGATCAGGCCGGGACGGTTGGTCCACCGTTTGTCAGTATGTCACAACGATTTCCTAATCGTGGACGTATACGCGATATTATTTATGATCCACAAAAGGCGATTAAGCCACACACGATGATGCCGCCCTTCGGACGACATGGTTTCGTGAATAAAAAAGAGACGGAATTATTAATTGATTTTCTCTATACCCTGTAAAACAGATAGTCAGATGTAAGATTTATGAAAGAACATAATAAATGACAGTAGATACATGAGTTCTACTGAAATTGTAAGGAGGATAGTAGCGTGAACAGATTAACCTTCATCATTTTATCAATATTGATATCACACCTTGCAATACCCATTGTGAATGCCGGGCCTCAGGAAGATCTTGCTGCTTACCAGAAATATTTCAAAAATAAATTTCCTGGTTTGTCTGCAGTGGATTTATCTAATGGCATGTACAATTTTAGCCAGGACAAACGTATGCAGTGGGAAGATATCATGGCTTTCCCTCCCTATGTGATTGCTATTGATGATGGCGAAATACTTTTTACAACCCCCTTTAAAAATGGCAAAACGTATGCAGGGTGTTTTGAAAATGGGGGAATCGGTATTGCACACACTTATCCACGCTTTGAGAAGGGCAAAGTTAAAACACTGGCAGCAGCAATTAATGATTGCCGGGTGAAAAATGGTGAAAAACCGTTACCGTACCTGAAGGGAAAGATTGCAATTATTCTTGCCTATATGGCTAACACCTCAAGAGGTAAACCCATTTCCGTTAAGGTACCAAATGAGCCTGCAGCACTGGCTGCTTATGAAGATGGTAAACGTATTTATTTTACTCGTCGTGGTCCACGCGCTTTTGCCTGTTACAGCTGTCATTGGGAGGCTGCTGGTTCGAGGATTCGTGGTAATGAGTTAAGTGCTGCGGTAGGACAGGCAACGCATTTTCCATCTTATCGTTCCAAGTGGGGTGGTGTGGGGACTATTCAGCGTCGTTATAAAGGTTGTATGAAAAACATTGGTGCAAAACCGCTTAAGCCTCAAACTGAGGCGATGAATAATCTTGAATTCTTCCATATGTTTTTGAGTAATGGTATTCCTATGAATGCACCAGGAACACGTTTTTAATACCAGAAAAGTTAATGCGAATATTATCCAGGAGCACGTGTTATGAAAAAGAACATTACATTTATTACATTGTTAAGCATTGTGTTCCTGTATTGCCCGCTAACACAGGCTACAGAATCAGTTCATAAAATATTAAAGGAAACAAAAGCACTCTATAAAAAAGCTGACAAGCTACAGGGTGCCTGGCTAACAACGGGTAAGTTAATCAAAAAGGCAGAGGTTGCACTAAAAAATGGAAATAAGTCCAAGGCATTAAAACTGGCCAAAAAAGCAAAGGCAGATGCGAAGATGAGTATTGTTCAAGCCAGGGAACAGGCAAAAAATTGGGCAGAACCATCTTATATTAAGCAGTAAAAGGGGTCGGAGTGATTTTTTATTAACCAATATCAACTAGTACCTTTGGCCGTCCCAATAAATGGGGGTCAGCCATTAGCATTCTCCTGTCAACAAGGCGAACGAATTTAATT
>CAZFUY010000199.1:0-1888 GCA_964522445.1 uncultured Thiotrichaceae bacterium
ACTGTGCTTTCCGGAATGACGGATAGATTTTTCTATATCATGTCTATCAATCAGGATTTTCTGTAAGCTACTGTTTTTACCTGGCATTAAGCCCCGACCACAATAGTTAACGGGATAGCAGTGATTTTAAAAGATAAACACATCAAACCCTAGTAGGGATATTTTAAATATTTCGCCAAAATTCACACTTTTCTGGAACATTATTGCAACTATTCTTTTATTTTCTTCCTCACTATGGCTTTACGGAGTAAATGCGGCAACAGCAAGTACAGTGGCATTCTTAAATAATGTGATCGTAAATAGAGTACCCAGTATAACAACCCAGTTAATTTTCTTTCACAACTCTGGTGGTGAGGCATTAATGCAGCTTTAAATAAAACGTCCATTATTCTGTAATGCCGTGGTTTATTCATGCCTGTCCAGACAAGCTCAGGCATCGGTACGTGTAATATTAGGTGCAAATATCGTAATGCATAATACAGCGGCATCTGCAATTCGAGCTTCTGCGCACGCTGCAATAATTCTTGCCAGAACGCTTGCTGTTGTGAAAACAGGTTAATTAAATCACGTAGATCCAGTAAATCGCGAAAGCCATGATCAAACTCCCCTTCATAAAATAAATGTGTCGCGCTGTGTAATACCATGTCTACTTTTGACAATACTCGCAAGCTAGCTATTTTATTCAGCGCGTTCGTGTCTTTTAACATTTCTACTGCATCAGGCTGTGCCTGGGTAGTTTCTGGTAATATACGGTGATGAACATCAACAACAGTCTGCCGGCGCCGATGCATAAGCGGGGGCAACTCCTGCATCCATTTTCGATAATAACGCTGATCATAGGCATCAAGCTTGATTGTGATCCAGCCATTCATTAGAAGAGCATGTTCAACCTTATCCAGACAACCTCTGGGCACCATGATATCAATATCGGAAAACAACCGTCCCTGCGCAGCAGGCAATTCAGCCATTAAATAGGCTGCACCTTTTAGCAAGGTAACCGGAACATCCACCTCAGCTAATGCTGATAAAATTCGATCCACTTCCCACCGCACGACCTGCTCGTGCTTTTTTACGACAAGCTGAGCAGCAAGCAGATTTGCTTTAGCCTTATCCGGTATGGATTCAAACAGGTTATGAGATGTCAGCAAAGCAGCCAGCTTCCCGAGAGCATCACTTCGGCGAGCCTGCCTGATTAATAAATCCCATTCGACTTCGCTTAACTCCCTGACCTGCTCAGGATTACACATAATATTAATTATTAAACAGGTATCATGCACGTTGTTTGACTTTAACTAATTTTTCAAAAATATTAACGGCATCATCTATCTGACTATATACAAACTTGTACGTCTCCGTTGTATCAATCAACCGGCTAACTGTTTCAAAACCACAAACCCCATGCAAACTATAATTAAAGGCATTTTCTGCAACATGCATGAAGGCCTCGGCCTTGTTAATTTTGTTTATCTGCACTGCCGCGTCTTTCGAAAATTCAGGAATAATTATATAGGCCGCCTTTACCTGATTATTGATGTTTTTTACACTGCTCTCTGGTGCCTGCATCAAGGCAACCGTTCCCTTGTTTGTATCACGGATCTCATCAGAAAACTGTGTGTCTGCAGCAACCTGTTTCATTATCCCGATCGATTCGTTTTTTAAATTTACAGGCCGCGCCAAACCCTCGAGCCCCAGGTTATCCAGGCGAATTATGGCTAACTCATCGGATAAAAGCCGCCAGCCATGACTAATAAGTCCAGCCGTCAATGTGCTCTTACCTGCACCCGGTTTTGCCGGCAATATGATGGCCTGATTATTTTTTTCAATCACTGCTGCATGCAATATCAGGTACTGGTGTGCATGGTTTGAAATACACCAGTTCATCCCCCAT
>CAZFUY010000200.1:0-1878 GCA_964522445.1 uncultured Thiotrichaceae bacterium
ATGAACTTCCGTATGCCTTGACGGTCGAGATTGAAAAATATGAAGAACTTCCACATATCACTAAAATCTATGGATTGATCTGGGTGGAACGCGACACACAAAAAAATATTGTCATTGGGAAGCAGGGGGAACTGCTAAAAAGCATAGGTACAGAAGCACGGAAAGATATAGAAAAATTAATTGGATCTAAAGTGTATTTACATCTTTGGGTAAAAGTAAAATCAGGTTGGTCCGATAATGAACGTGCCTTACAAAGCCTAGGCTTTAAAAGTTAATTTCATATGCGGCAGAGCCTACAGGCTTGTTTTTTATTGCATTACAAAGATTATCAGGAAAGTAGCCTTCTAATAGATGTGTTTACCCAAAATGAAGGGCGACTTTCATTGCTTGCGAAAGGCATTAAACGCCAAAAGTCACCTTACTTAGGATTACTGAGGCCTTTTGTGCCTTTAAACATAACTTATGTGGGTAGCGGAAACCTGAAAATATTAAGCCATGTAGAGACAGGGGACGCTGAATTAATCTTACCGGGTATTAATACTTACTGTGGTTTTTACCTGAATGAGTTGTTAATAAACTTGATCCTTGTGGGTGAACCCTATCCAGATGTTTTTCTGAGTTATTTAACCTGTTTACAACAGCTAAAGACTCATCATAATATTGAAGCCGCATTACGAACATTTGAAATACAACTCATTCAATCCTTAGGCTATGGACTCGAGTTAGAATTTGATTATATAACTAACCAAGTTATTGAGGCTGAAACAACTTACCGTTATGATATTGAGCAGGGAGCAACAATAGACGTTGAAGGGAATATTCAAGGCTCCACCCTCATCGCAATGCAGCAATCTAACTACACTGATCAAGCGCAATTAAATGAAGTAAAATTGATAATGCGCCAAGTGATCGACTTCCATCTACAGGGAAAAATGCTGAATAGCAGAACATTAATTTCCAGATTTATACAAAAAAAACCATGCAAGAGCATTTAATTTTATTAGGAGTCAATATTGATCATATTGCTACTCTAAGACAGGCACGAGGTACATTATACCCAGAACCTGTTCAGGCAGCATTAATAGCAGAACAGGCCGGAGCTGATGGAATTACGGCTCATCTACGTGAAGATCGTCGGCATATGCAGGATCGGGATATGTTTTTGTTAAAAGAAATGATTCATACCCGGTTGAATTTCGAGATGGCCGTTACGGATGAAATGCTTAATATTGCACGTCAGGTACAACCTTTTGCCTGTTGTTTAGTACCAGAAAAAAGAGAGGAATTAACCACAGAAGGTGGATTGGATGTTGCTGCAAGCCATGATAAAATACAGCGAGCCTGTTTACTTTTAGCTGAATCAGACATAGAGGTCTCTCTTTTTATAGACCCTGAAGAAAAACAGATTGATGCTGCGGTTAGTGCTGGTGCCCCAGTGATAGAGCTTCATACTGGAAGCTATGCCGATGCCAGTAGCCCTCAGCAGCAACAGCAAGAGCTTGAGCGCATACAACACGCAGCTTACTATGCTAAAAGTGCTGGTTTGCAGGTTAATGCAGGGCATGGTTTGACTTTACACAATGTGGAAGATATCAGTAAGATACCTGAAATGGTAGAATTAAATATTGGCCATGCGATTATTGCACAGGCTGTTTTTTCAGGTTTAGAAATCGCTGTTAGAGATATGAAACGTACTATGAGAAATGCCAAGCTTTAATGTATAAAATTAACTTTAATCAACTAACCACGATAGGTGACAGAGCTGTAAACCAGGATTATATGCTCAATAAAATTGACAAAGATTATGCATTATTTATGGTTGCAGATGGTTTGGGTGGTCACCAAGCTGGAGAAATGGCAGCTCGCTATTTTTGTCAT
>CAZFUY010000201.1:0-1857 GCA_964522445.1 uncultured Thiotrichaceae bacterium
AGATTTATGTGTTGCTATGGGCGCTGCTATTCAGGGGGCAATGATAGCGGGACATGATGTAGATACAGTATTGGTAGATGTGACTCCCTACACCTATGGAACCAGTGCTCTGGGTGTTCTGGATGGGATGACCTACCCTTATATGTTCGTCCCTATCATCCATAAAAATACAGTATTGCCCAATCGCAAAACTGAAGCTTTTGAAACACATCATGATAATCAGGAAGCCGTTGATGTCACTATCTATCAAGGCGAAGACCCAGATGCTTTGAATAATGTAAAAATAGGTGAATTTCGTGTTGAAGGCTTACAAGATGTGGCCGCAGGTAATGTCATTACCTTGACCCTGGCTCTGGATCTGAATGGGATTTTACAGGTTTCGGCGCAAGAAAAAGAAACAGGTTTAGAAAAATCCATTACCATCAAAAATGCATTGTCCCAGTTTGAAAGTGGTGCATTAGACGCCGCCAAGCAGCGGATAAACTCATTATTTGGACACACAGATTCCAGTGTGATTGAACATGAACCGCTAGAGAAAAAAGCAGAGGCTATTGCACCGGAAATAGAAGAAGCAAAAAAACTCATTGCTAAGGCCGAAGCTTTATTCGATACGGTATCCAATGAAGATAAGGAAGATATGATTGATTTAATCGAAACCTTAAGTAACTGTATAGAAGCTAAAGATATTTCAGGCCTGGAAGCCCCTTTAGCTGAATTGAACGATATTATTTATTATCTGGAATCTTGATGGAACGCTGCCCTTGCTGTAATGCACGTTTACGCGAACGAACGGTGTGTTCGCGTTGCAAGACTGACCTAAGTGTACTTATTAGTACTGAACAAGCCGCTGGATTTTGGTTTTCTAAAGCAATACAGTGCTATGTAGCAAACAACATTGAGCAAAGTATTATCGCTATTTCTATGTCTCTAAGCTTAAAGAAGACACGCGTCGCTGTTATTTTTCGTAAGTTTATTATTCAGCAGCAATGTCGAGATATTCTAAATTTACTGGCAGAAAAAAAACTGGTTTTCGCAAAAAAAAGGCTATATACGGCGCGTAAATTACTGCCCTATAGTATGCAGTTGCAACAATTAAATTCTTTTTGTGATTATTTGTTAGTGCAAAGTAAAGATCATACCGGTTTATTACCCCATTCGTTTCCAGACGCTTTAATCGATATGTTTCATTATCCAATGTAGCTTGGTGCAGATCTGAAGCTCACAAGTGGGAATAAGTAGAAAACGAGCATTAGTAAATGGTTGGGGCTGTTGTTTATACATTCACGGCGATTTTCACAAGAAGTATTATGATTGCAATGAATTTGGGTGTTTAGTTTGAGCGGAATTCGAAGGGATGAGTTATATGGAATATTAATAAAATTCGTAGTTTGGGGTCTGGCTCCAAGTGTTCTTATTCAGCCTTAAAATTAAATAATGTCTATTTCTATCTTTCACTAGTTAGATTATTGAAAGTTATCTGGATCTGTTTTTTATACATAAATTGTGTGTTATCTGGTTTAGATGTTAGAGTGTTATTGTATTTATTATTTGCATCTCTGGATTAGAGTGTAAGATATGCAGGTCGGGAGAGTAACTTGTTATATTTTTTAAACAGTATTTATTATTGACAAATAGAAAACCATATATTTAGTTAGGAGAAGGATATGAATAAAGTGTATGTGTCGATTTTATTGGGTTTAATTAGCGGAGTATGGGTATATGTGTCTGTGCTAGCTAATGACCCGAAATTGCAAGCACTCATGATAATTATTAGCATAATTAGCGCTACGCGTACTATTTCAACGCCTAATAAGTCAGAACTTTTCTCATTCAAGGGAGAAGTAAATGTTGTGGCGG
>CAZFUY010000202.1:0-1843 GCA_964522445.1 uncultured Thiotrichaceae bacterium
ATGCTTTGCCAGTCTGAATGACCAAATGGCGTATAGTTAATCATGATGTCTTTAGCATCGACACCTTTAGATTTCAAATAAGCTTCCAGAATTTTATTAGTCGTCCGCGGATAAACATAATCAGTCCCTGCTAATACCCAGCGTTTTACCTCAATATCATCCATCAAGTAATTAATGGCGGGTATGGCTTGCTGATTAGGCGCTGCGCCAGTATAAAAAACATTTTTAGAAGACTCTTCACCTTCATATTGAACCGGGTAAAATAAAATACCGTTCAATTCTTCAATCACGGGCAATACAGATTTCCTAGATACAGAAGTCCAGCAACCAAAAATTGAAGCTACTTTTTCTTTAGTTAACAATTCACGGGCTTTTTCTGCAAATAAAGGCCAGTTTGATGCTGGGTCAACAACCACGGCTTCTAGTTTTTTACCCAGTAAACCACCTTTTTTATTTTGCTCTGCAATCAGCATTAACATGGTATCTTTCAACGTGGTTTCGCTGATTGCCATGGTGCCGGAAAGCGAATGTAGAATACCCACTTTAATCGTGTCTTCAGCACTCATAGCTGTTGTTGTGCCTGTTAAAAAAACCAGGGCTGAAAGCACGCTGGTTAAACCCGTCTTGCGTAGAAATTTTTTCATCATTTAACTCCTGAATATTTTAAGGTTGTTAGATTTGTCATTTAGATTTGAAGTTGTAGACCCAAAGTAATCGAATGCACATCATCACCTGATGCATCTGTACTGTAATCGAGTCCTTTAGTAATAAGATCACCATATTGCCAATTTAGTGAAATCAGCGCATTGTGACCATCAATAATATAATTAACACCTGCCTCGTAAGCATTTCTGTCGGCACTGTTATCCGGTAAAACTTCTACATAACGAACAAAGGGCTGTAATTGGCCTATGGCGATTTTTTGGGGGAACAAGTACATAGCGCTCACATCATAAGCATCCCCTTCGAACATGGCAAAGCCACCCCCAGCATCGCGTGATGCCTGGCTATAGCCAGAATTAATTGCGTAATTTTTATATTCCCCGTTAATCGTTACCACACCTCCGTTTCCTAGCACTTTTTCCATTAATATATCAACGGTTGTACCACGAAAATCACCGGCATCTGTTGAAGTTCCTGCGCCATCTTCCTGATACTGATTAGAAACAGCTAAGGTCAGAATATCACCGCCAGTCCCGTAATAAGTGCCTGACGTGTAATAACCAGGATTTTTCTCAATATCCCAAAAGTTATAAGCAACACGCTGAGCATATAAAATATTATCGTCTGCATTGGCACCGTTTCTAAGACCACGGAAAAAACCAGCGGCATACTGCAAACGTCCTTCTAAAACTGAACCCCAGATCGTCGCACCATCATCACGTCCAAACGATCCAGCCGAAGTACCATCCGATTTGATAGTCAGATTAAAATCAGCCGGTTCAAACGGTGTGCCATTCGCAAAAATGTTATACACAGCACTATAAAAAGGCCCGTTCATTTCCCGTCGTTCAGCAGGAACCAGCATACGGCCTGCCCAGATATTAATCATCGGGTTAAATTCAAATTTACCGATGGCATCTAAAACTCTGACTTCACCACCATCAAAACAGGTTTGACAATCCGTGTTAAATTCCAGTTTTATGTATTCGTGCAATTGTGCATTCAAATACAGACGAATATTGTCCAAATTAAAGTCATTGCTCCATTTAGTACCCGCAGCAGCCTCTTCGGTTGCCCTGAAACTGGTTCTTAATCCCATTCCGACACTTACCCATTTAGTGTCATCTATTTTGAAGGTTGCACCGGCGTTAGAAACTGTTGAATAGCCAAGCATTGATGT
>CAZFUY010000203.1:0-1841 GCA_964522445.1 uncultured Thiotrichaceae bacterium
GTTAATATGCCCTAGTTGAACACCTAATGCCGCAAGAATTAAAGAAAATTCACTGATTTGCGCCACAGTCAGTCCGGCCAGAAAACCAGTGCGTTTCCGGTAGCCTAGAAAGCCCATAATAGTCATCACAATTAATGGGTTACCGATTAATACAAACAGAGAAAAGATAAGCGCTGGCGCTAATTGTTCACCCATAAGCGTCAAATCCATCTGTGCGCCAAGATCAATAAAGAAAAACAGTAACAGAAAATCGCGTAAACCTACCATGCGCGCTGAAATAACATCTTTGTAGGGGGAGGAGGCAATTGAAATTCCGGCCAGAAAAGCACCAACTTCTTTGCTGAATCCCAGCATCACCCCAATAGTTGCCAGTGTTACCGCCCAGGCGATTGAAAACAGCAATAACAGCTCTTGTGATTTTGCCAACTGGCGTAAGACTGTGGGTAATATATAGCGCATAAATATAAAGATCGCGATTAATAATCCAGAACCGTTGATTAAAACGGTGAGTACCTGTTGTTGCAGTGAACCGCCGTCACCCTCCTGCCCTACTGATGTCAGTGCGATCATCACCAGTACCACCACAATGTCTTGCACAATTAAAAATCCCAGTGCGATACGCCCATGTAACGCATCAATCTCACGTTTATCGGAGAGCAGTTTGACAATAATAATGGTACTGGAAAAAGTCAATGCTACTGCAACATAGACTGCGCCGACAGGGCTCATTCCCAGAGCAGTAGCGATTATAAAACCGAATACCGAGGTAAATAATACTTGCCCAAGCCCTGTTGCCAGAGCTACCGGCCCCATGGTACGGATAATATGCATGTCCAGCTTTAAACCAACAACAAAGAGCAATAAGGAAATGCCCAGCTTGGCCAATAAATCAACCTGGCTATTAGCGCTGACCATCTCTATACCTGAAGGGCCAACAAAGATACCCAGCGCAATAAACGAGACGATAAGTGGTTGCTTTAAGCGCAAACCAATGGCACCGAAAAGAGCCGATAAAAATAATAATGCGGCTATTTCTGAAAAAATATCATTAAAGGCAAAATTCATTGCCGTAAGTCCTTCGTTTAGTTTGACAAATAAGGGGGCCTTTTAGAAAACATCCATTTTTCATTGGCAGGCGTATCCCTTGCAAATCATTGAAACAGCCAAACAAATATACTGGCCTTACCCGGCAGTATAAAAATGGTGCTGCACTAGTCATAAGTGCCAAAATAGTTTTTACCCAGAACCAGTCCACTGACACTACCCCAAATAATCAAGTATGAATTAAAAAATATCGTTACGAATGTTGTATCATTCACTCCCCTTAACAGATCATAGATTTCATCCCAAAGCAGAACACTAATAAAAAGAGCAATAAACCATCGAAATTTATGCTCTATGTTGAAATAAAATAGTCCTGCCAAAATTACAAACCCAGCAAAAAAATGATAAAAATTGTTCATGACTGCTTCTACGGTAAAAGAGTCCAATTTAACCGCCCTATCCGCGAAATAGTAAATAAATAACCCGGTACACAAAACAAACCAGAATAAACGCATAATTGTATTATTAGTTAGAGTAAAATATATTGAGTCGAGCTAAAATGAGATCCATGACAATCTGTTTTTATATTTAATTTCACCTTATTCAAACTTCACCGTTTCATGCTAATAACGAATGAACAAACTGCCTGAAATTAAGTGATTCATTAGATTATCCTGGTTTTCAAGAGAGACAAACTGATTGAGATACCCCAGTTCAAAACGATAATGCTTTTTTGAGTCAATGAACACTCCAAACCCTGCAAAGACACGATTTTGTCCGAAGCCACTATTAGCTCC
>CAZFUY010000204.1:0-1839 GCA_964522445.1 uncultured Thiotrichaceae bacterium
TCGAGGGATCTTGATCTTTATAATACCAGATCCCTCGACTGCGCTCGGGATGACAAAATAAAAGTGTTTCAGAATTTAAGAGTTTTTTGATATGAGTAAAATGATTTTCAATTGTTATTAAAGCAACTGATGGACTTTCAGTTCATAGTTATTGAGTTCCATAAGATCCTAATATTTTTTTACCTGATTGCGGCCTTTCTTTTTGGCAATATACATTGCATCGTCCGCTTTGGTTAACATGCTTTCTAATGTTTCATCTGTAGCCGAACATGAGTAAACGCCAAAGCTGGCTGTTATTTTAATAGTGCTTTCCTTATGTGCTACGGATGCCTTTTCAGTTTCTAATCTTAGACGTTCAGCCAGGTTTACTGCTTCATCAGAATCTGTTTCTGGTAATACAAAGGCAAATTCTTCGCCTCCCATACGTGCCACAATATCTATTTCGCGTATTGTGTGTTGTAACAGCTTAGATATTGACTGCAGTACTTTGTCGCCAACGGTATGACCATACGTATCATTGATATTTTTGAAATGATCTAAATCTGCCATGATCACTGATATTGGGTGGTTGAAGCGTGAAGCCTGTTTAACAATACGATTGCCCTGATCAAAAAAAGCTCGTCGATTATTGAGCCCGGTTAATGGGTCTTTTTGTGCCAGCTTTTCAGCCTGTTTTTTGGCTGCTTTAAGTTCTTCTTCAGCTAATTTACGTTCAGTAATATCTGTCGCAATTTCTATACGAACCAGTCGCCCATCAACCCAGGTTATGGCCTGGTCACGACACTGATACCAATGTTTATTAACAGTATTCTGGAATTCCCAGACATACACGCCACTGGGCTTACCATCTTTATCAAGCAGGTGACTATTGGTGCAGAATGAGCAGGGTGCATCCTTGTCTTCCTGTAACACTTTCCAGCAAGTTTGACCCTGTATATCTCCCCAGATTTTACGGCCATATTCATTGCAGAAAAGTAACTCGTAAGTCTCCATATCTGCTACATAGACCAGTGCATCAAGACCATCAAGAATAGTAGCTATACTGCGATAGCTTAGGTCATAGCCCCTGCTTTTATTATTATCTGTTTTATCTGTCATTGTAAGATTCTAATAATTATTATTTAACTATAGTTTATGCTGTGTGAAAGTCGATTACTGTTTTGTCTCTTTCTGTATAAATCGTATATTAATAACGCTATATTTTGTATGGGATTTATTAAGGGTGCTGCCTGAATATCCCGAATTAATAAAGCATTTAGTAGTAAATTATTTTCAGGGAAAGATTGTAACTATTAGACCTGTTAATAGTTAAACAAGCCAGCTATTATATAGTTTACATGCCGACACAGGCTCAAATCAGAATAATAAAGCAACGCTCTTGACCAGTAGTGAATTTCAGACTCGTTTTTTACGATTGATTGCTCTTACCTGGCTGTTGCCGCCAATGGTGGGCTTTGCATTTTTATTGTATATCGAGTTTTTTACATTTGAGCAGCTTGTTCTTATGAGCACTACGCCGCTTATGCTGGCTTTTATATCTGGCGGTATTATCTTTGCTCTATTATATTTTCATCGCTATGTTCAGCCATTAAGAAATTATTTAACAGCTACTGTAGAAAATACGGAACTTGTCCTGGCAGCAGAAAGAATACTTAAATCTTTTCCAATGCATTACTGGATTGTCTTTTTAGGTTATATCATTCTTGCTCCGGCTGTAACTATTATTAGTCTGGAAATGTCGTCAGATTACACAGCCATGCCTGTAGACTGGTTTCGTATTCACCTGGTTGCGCTTATTGTATCTATCATTGTTGGTCTGCCCATATTTATTAGTATTTA
>CAZFUY010000205.1:0-1837 GCA_964522445.1 uncultured Thiotrichaceae bacterium
ATTTTAAATTTATTAGTATTGTTCATAGTAGACTTAGTCCGGAATACGTTCTTATCATCGACTAAAGTGTATCAAAGTGGCACGTATTCGCAATTCGGGACCTGATGCTCTAGATTTCTATTAATCACATCAAACCTGATAGTGCTTTATTGCTTTATTATTATGTGGCGTGAGTAAAAAATGAAAATGATTTGTCATTAGGACATAAGCATGCAAATCACAATCATACAGTTTAAGCGATGATTTTAAATCATCCAGAAAACGTAGATAATCTTCTTCGCCCTATTGCTGGTAATCCCGCTGGCAACCAATCCGGTGATGCTGGCAGAAACATACAGCGCCCGTATTGGGTTACCGGCTATGCCTTATCCTATAATATCGGTGTAGCCATTGCCATTGCAGGTGGAATAGCACCCCTGATTGTAAGTTGGCTGATTTTTATCAGCCATGATGAATTGGCACCAGCTTGATATCTGTTGACCACTTGCTGTCTGACGATGGTTGTTTTGTACTTCGGGCGTGATAGAAGCCGGGAGCCATGGCGTTGAAGGTATAATATATGTGGCTACTTGAACCTCAATTACCAAAAAAAAATGCAAAATATTCTATTTCATCATAAACGAGTTTTCTAATGAATCAATTAAGCAAAATCTTGTTTCAGGTCGGTTTTGTTGCCCTGGTTTTGAGTGTCATTTCTTATCTGTTTATCGATAAAACTGTAGCTGTATCTTTAAGTCAGTTATCGCAGAGTGATTTCTTTTATAAATCCAGTGCATATATAGATGCCCGGACGAGTTCTAAACAGATGATCTATGTTGAAATGCTGATGGGTGCAATTTGTAGCTGGTTTATTTTGCAAGAAAAAAATGAAATAGCCCGGAAATTTGCAATGGTTTTCTTAAGTTACTTTATTGCTTATGTGGTTACATTTAGCATTAAGGTAGTTGTTGCCAGATATCGGCCAGAGTTATTTTTGAGTGATCATCTTTATGGATTTAGCTGGTTTAATACGGCACATGCCTATACTTCAATGCCATCTGGGCATGCTACAGTCAACTTTGCTTTAGCACTATCAATTTCGGCATCTTTTTGTCTAAAATGTCGATTTGTTTGTATTGTTTTAATTCTGTATAGCATTGCCGTCGCGATAAGCCGGGTAGTGGTAAATGCACATTATATTAGCGATGTCCTGATTGCTCTGACAGTTGCTTCCTGGTCAATTGCTTATGTACAAAATTTACCAATAGCCCGAAGGAATTATGATTAAGTTCCATTTAATTTTACCTTTACTCAGGATTTATCTGTTCTAGAGAATTTTACCCATGACAAAACATCCGTGTCACAAGCTCGGAGGCATTGGGAAAATTGAATACTGGTTTCCGACTAAGCTAAATCCCGCCGATCACATGCCTAATAAATGTGGTCTGTAGTCGAGGATAAGTATGAGGGAAAGAGTTAGGTCTTTCCACTTCCATCTTTCTGCACCCAAAGACGATGGTTTATTTCTTTATAAAAATGGCTTTGATATTTCCAAATGAAGATGACCATATCTCTTCTGGAATGAATTCAAACTGCTCAACTAACGTTTTGATATCTTCTTCTGAATATAAGCATACCGGTTCTTTGATGTGATGTTTTTCGGCTATTTTCGTATCCAGTTTACAATACCTTTCTTCAAGAGGAGCTTCTTTATCTTTGTATCCCTCACTTAATTCTGAGTATAATCCAGAAGCTGAAATAAAGAGCTTGGAACCTGGTTGCATTATCTTTGAAAAAGTTGAAATAAGAGTTTGAGCTTCCTGATACTTAAGGTAATGGATAAACCTTTGACTAAAAA
>CAZFUY010000206.1:0-1817 GCA_964522445.1 uncultured Thiotrichaceae bacterium
CAGGCAAAGATTGTTGGGATATACTTTTTAAGAATGTTGGAAGAGAAGTTAATGGTTTTTTTCTGATAAATGCTATCGCCTGGCTTTCTGTGGCTTTAGGTGGCAGTGGGGCATGGAATAAGCATAGAGAAGCAAACTTACAGGCTGAAGAGCCTGATTTAAATGGTTAAGAGAGAAATAAAAGTGGGTGAACAATATTTCTTAACATCTTAATTCACCTATCTTTGAAAGTGAGACTCCAGACTCGCCAAACGCATGCGAGGCTGAAACCTCACTTTCAAATGTTAGAATGAATAGTGTTACCTGCTTTTTTTACACGGTGTTGTCGTGTGAGGTTTAAATTTACTTATTTAAATTGCAGCAGAATAAATCCTAAACACAAGATAACTCCGAGAACAGGAACAATGACTGGTATATTGATGTAGCCTTTCGTACCATCCTGAAAATGTCTGAGTTTAATCACACACAAACTTAAATTGACCAGTGCAAAAATTGTCAAAATAACAAAACTGGTGATTTTCGCCAACATCACAATCGGCAACCAGATTGCGATGGCTAATAATATAATTGAAAAAAACAGTGTGGCGACAATGGGGGTTCTGGTTTTAGGGTGAATTGTTTTAAAATAAGCAGGAGCAAGACCTTGCTGTGCCATTCCATACAGCACTCGTGAACCCATTACAATTTGAACTAATGCACCATTTAAAATAGCAATCAGGCTGATTATACTGATGATGGAAACCGGAATCTGACTATTTTCTTTTATAATCAAGGCGAAGGGTGCTGCATGATTAGCCAGTTTATCTATCGGTAAAGTCAATACTGAAGCAAATGAGACTAAGATATAAATCAGTGTTGAAATGATCAAAGCAATGATAATTCCAACAGGTAAATTCTTTTCTGGTTCTATCACCTCTTCAGCAACATTTACCATGTCTTCAAAGCCGATAAAGGCATAAAAAGCTATAAATGCAGCAAAAATAATCCCTTGCCAAATATCCCAGGAAAAAGGTGGAATAAACTCACGCCATCTTACTGTTAATGTCAGTAAGCTATCCTTGCTAACATATAAAATTAATGCGATGCCGCTAATTTCAATTATTGTGACCAGTGCAGCAATATTCACCGAGAGTGAAATACCCAGTATTGCAATAACCGTAATCAATACGACATAACAAACAATACTGAGAGCAAGTGGGATTTTGATAAACTCGTTCAGATAACCAAAAAAACCATGTGCCATAACACCTGCTGACACAACGCCTGTAAATACGATGCCCCAGCCAACCAGAGCTGTTAGCCAGGATTTTGCAAAAGCCTGTTCAACAAAAACAGCTTCCCCAGCACTTTTTGGATAGCGACTGCTTAATTCTGCATAGGTAAATGCTACAAAAGCGGCAATCAGTGCAGAAAATAAAAAGGATACCGGAGCATATATTCCACTAAGTCCAGCTATTTTGCCAGTTAGAGAATAAATGCCTGCACCCAGAATCGTTCCAACACCATAGAATACCAATAAAGGTAAGGTGATGATTCTATTCAAAGTTGTCTTATCCTGCATTTTAATACCCTCATATAGAGTATATTCTTAGTTAACAGTATAAAGACATAGACCAAGTTTATAAGAATTGGTTTACAGGGTTGAAAAATTAATTAAAGAAGAGCAGAGTTATATATGGTCCGCCAGGTTTTGCAAGTAAAATTTGTTGGTAACATAAAGAATATCAGAACTCCTGATTTCAGTGGTTTCATTTAACGACCTAAAAATTTAAAAAAACTTATAAAATCATAATTTTACTACCCTAAATAGTAAAATT
>CAZFUY010000207.1:0-1806 GCA_964522445.1 uncultured Thiotrichaceae bacterium
GACTAACACCCATAGAAGAATTTAATGAGTTTTTTGAAAGTAATTTTAGCGAAGATGATTTCGACACATTGGCGGGTATGCTGATGAAAAATTTAGGCCATTTGCCTAAGCGAGGTGAATCAATAATGATTGATCGTTTTCTTTTTAAAATTATGAGTGCAGATAGTCGTCGTATAAAACATGTGCAAATTGTATTGCTGCCTGAAAATCAGAAAGAAGCAGAATAAAAATAAAAAATGCTGAAAAACTTTATAAATAAAAATAAGAAATCCACAAAGTTATTACTTAATTTAGCCGCTTTATTGCTGGGTCTGTTACTGCCTTTTTCTTTTGCGCCTTATAACCAGTTCTGGTTAATGTTTCCATTGTTAACCGGGTTATTTGTTATTACAGTAAATCAATTACCCAAAGTTGCTTTTCAGCGAGGCTGGTTATTTGGTTTTGGCTGGTTTGTTCATGGTGTCAGCTGGATATATTACAGTTTGCATGTTCATGGTGGTGCGCCAGTAATTATGGCGTATATTATGGTGGCTTTAATGGCCGCATGTCTGGCTTTGTTTCCTGCGCTTGCGCTTTATTTCGCCAGAAAATTATTTAATGTTTCTATATCAAAACAACTTTATCTGATCTTTCCCCTTTGTCTGCTATTGGGTGAGTGGTTGCGTGGTTATGTTTTAACTGGTCTTCCCTGGTTGCAGTTAGGTTATGCGCAAATTGATACACCTCTGGCAGGTTATGTGCCGCTAATAGGTGGCTTAGGTATTAGTGGTTTAGTTGCCTTAATCAGTGGCTTATTAGCATGGATGCTGCTCGAAAAAAAATATCAGTATCCAGTTATTACTATTATTTTTATCTGGTCACTGGGCTTTGCTTTAATGAAAGTAGACTGGGTTGAGCCTGTAGATGAAAAGATAAAAGTGAGTTTAATTCAGGGCAATATACCGCAGAGTGAAAAATGGCAAACTCATATGCGTCGCCCAACTATGGATATGTACCATAAGCTGACCAAACAGAACTGGCAGAGTGATTTAATTATCTGGCCGGAAACGGCTGTGCCAGATTTTCAGCATCGTGTTGCTTATTATTTAAATGAAATAAAAAAAGAAGCTGAGATACAGAAAAAAGATGTGTTGTTAGGTTTATTTATTAAAGATGAAAATACCAGACGTTATTACAACAGTGTAATTAGTGTACGTGATGGTGTTTACCAGAAACGTCATTTAGTACCGTTAGGAGAGTATTATCCATTCAGAAGTCTTCTTGAATTTTTTTCTCAGTGGATTAATATCCCTATGTCTGATGTGGATTCAGGTCTGGATGATCAGGCATTAATTACAGCAGCGGGTCAAAAGCTGGGTATCAGTATCTGCTTTGAAGATGCGTTTGATCGTGATGTGTTAAAAAGTTTACCGGAAGCAACTTTGCTGGTGAATGTAAGTAATGATGCCTGGTTTGAAAAATCAATAGAGCCAATGCAGCATCATCAAATAGCGCGTATGCGAGCGCTGGAAGCCGGACGTTATATGTTGCGAGCAACGAATACCGGCGTGTCTTCTATTATTAATGAAAAAGGAAATGTTCTGCATATATCGCCAGCTTTTGAGCGCCATGTATTAACAGCTGATGTGCAGCCATTAACAGGTCGAACGCCTTATGTTATCTGGGGTAATTATTTATCAGTGGCTCTGTCATTTATTATTTTAATGGGATACTGGTTTGCTTTGCGTCGTGTAAAAATATAATCACTTGTCGGCTATAAGGTTGTTATGGCGCCGGGCTTTTAAAGTTGATATATGTCAACTTATG
>CAZFUY010000208.1:0-1781 GCA_964522445.1 uncultured Thiotrichaceae bacterium
CTGATTTTAAAGTTGTTGGCGTCGCATCAAATGGGAAAGAAGCAATACTGATGGCTGCCCAGCTAGAACCAGATGTGATTACTATGGATGTCGAAATGCCCGTTATGGATGGTATAGCGGCGGTAAAAAAGATTATGGAGAAATGTCCTACGGCTATACTAATGTTTTCGGCTGCTACTCATGCCGGGGCGCAGGCGACACTTGAAGCTCTAAATGCTGGCGCTGTTGATTTTTTACCAAAGCAATTAGATGAGATCGATGGAGATAGGGAAATGGCGAAGCGTCTGTTGAGACGCAGGGTACGCATTGTTGCTTCGCAAACAAAAAGAGTTCGATTAAAGTCGAATATAAATAGTTCAGTAATAAAAGCAATAGAAATACCTGCTGTAGCAAAGACCGTCAGCGTTACTACTGACAAGAGACAAAAACAACCGTCCCCGGTTATCGCTCTGTCAGGGAGTAAAAGAATTGAGATGCTAGTGATTGTAGCTTCTACCGGAGGTCCTGTGGCAATACAAAAAGTATTAACCCATCTGCCATCCAGCTGTATATTCCCAATACTTATTGTTCAGCATATGCCACATAATTTTACAAAAAGTTTTGCAGATAGATTAAATCAGTTATGTGAAGTGACGGTAAAAGAAGCGGTAAATGGTGATGTGCTGAAAGCGGGAGAGGCCTTGTTAGCACCGGGTGGAATGCAGATGGAAATTAAAGGAAGTGTTAGAACAAAAACAGTGGCCATCAGAGAAAAACAGGAGGGAGAAATCTATAGTCCTTGTGCTGATATTACATTATCCTCAATTTCAAAGGTATTTTCATCCAATGTACTCACTGTGATTTTGACTGGAATGGGAGCTGATGGAAAAGAGGGTGCAATAAAATTAAAACAAAAAGGGTTTCCTATCTGGGCTCAGAATGAGGCTAGTTGCACTATTTATGGAATGCCAAAAGCGATTGTTGACGCAAATCTTGCTGACAGAATTTATAGTCTTGATGAAATCGCAAACGAATTTAAAAAAATAAGTTAATGGATATTTTAAGTATTCTGGGTGTTATTTTAGGCTTTGCCGCGATTATAGGTGGAAACTTTTTAGAGGGGGGCCACTTATATTCGTTAATTAATTTACCTGCATTGGTGATTGTGCTCGGTGGTACGCTGGGGGCGACCTTTTTACATTTTCCTCCTAGAATTATATTTCATAGCATTAAAGTTTTATGGTTGATTATTAGACCCAGGAAAGTTTTGCTTAAAACTCAGATTGATAAAGTAGTTCGCTGGAGTGCTTTAGCACGAAAAGAGGGGTTGCTAGGGCTGGAGGCTGTTGCGGATAAGGAAAAGGATTCTTTTTCTAAAAAAGGATTGCAATTATTGGTGGATGGGAATGAGCCAGAAGTTATTAGAGATTGCCTGGATGTAGAACTTAATACAATAGAGCATGTTGAGATGCAGGCTGCAAAAGTGTATGAGGCAATGGGCGGATATTCTCCGACTATTGGCATTATTGGTGCGGTCGTAGGATTGATACAAGTTATGCAGAACCTGGCAAACCCTGAGCTATTAGGCGCTGGAATTGCCACGGCTTTCGTAGCAACCATTTACGGTGTTGGTTTTGCTAATTTACTGTTTTTACCTATTGCAAATAAATTAAAGTTAGAGGCATATGCTTTAATACAAACTAAAGAAATGATGATGGAGGGGATAACAGCCATTGCAGAAGGTGAAAATCCAAGGAATATAGAATTAAAATTGTCAGGATATCTTCAATGAAGATTTGTAC
>CAZFUY010000209.1:0-1766 GCA_964522445.1 uncultured Thiotrichaceae bacterium
TATTTGTATTACTAACGGCTATGGTAATCAGTATGGTGCTGATTCCATTAATGATTCGTCTTGCACCTCGTATTGGTATGGTCGATTTGCCGGATGAAAGAAAAGTTCATTTAAAACCGATTCCTCGTGTTGGGGGAATTGGTATTGTTGTTGGTTCAATATTAGCAGCAATTATCTGGATACCATTTAATGATTTTTTATTGAGTTATCTGCTTGGCGCATTGGTTCTTTTTGTGTTTGGTGCGCTTGATGATAGTTTTGAGCTAGGCCATTATGTAAAGTTTATTGGCCAGTTTATTGCTGTGGGAGTGATCGTGTTTTATGGTGATGTTTGGGTTGAGAAAATTCCTTTTGTTGACGTGGTGCTTTCTGAATTTGCTGGTAAGAGCCTCAGTTTTATTGCAATTGTTGGCTTAGTTAACGCCGTTAATCATTCGGATGGTTTAGACGGACTGGCTGGAGGAGAAAGCCTTTTGAGTTTGGCCTGTCTTGCTTACCTGGCTATTATAATTGATGTTCCAGAAAGTACAGTATTGTTAATCATGATATGTTCTGTTGGTGGGGGCATACTGGGATTTATGCGTTTTAATAACTATCCTGCTCAGATATTTATGGGAGATGCAGGGAGTCAATTTTTAGGTTATTCGCTTGCAGTCTTTACTATCGTCCTGACACAGAAATTACACACCTCAGTCAGCATGGCCTTGCCGTTACTTATTCTAGGGCTTCCTATTGTCGATATCCTTGCCGTATTTGCTCAGAGGATATATCACGGCATGAACTGGTTTCGCGCATCAAAAAATCATATCCACCACCGACTCCTTGAGCTAGGGTTTGACCACTATCAGTCTGTTATTGTTATTTATTCTTTTCAAATTCTTCTTGTTATTTGTGCGGTTAATTTCAGGTACGCTTCAGATAGTATAGTAATGAGCCTGTATGTTGTGATTTGTGGTTCATTGTTTTCTGCTCTTTATGTATTAGAAAAAAATGGTTGGAAGTTTAATCCTGCAGGGAAGGAATCAAAACTTTCTAATTTCATTAATGGATTAAGAAAAAAAGAACTATTTACAGATGGGCCTTTGTTACTTCTTAAATTGACAATACCAGGTTATTTTTTATTTGGTGGTATCTTTATCGCTCAGGTTTCAGCTGACCTGCAGATTGAATTAGCCGTAATTTGTCTGATACTGATATTGTCATGGCTGTTGAAAAACCTCGATATTAGTGCATACCTGAGAAGGATTGGTATATATGCGATAGCTGTTATTATGGTATATCTGCTTGAACAGCAAGTTATTCCTGATGAGGGGTGGCTCTATTATATAGATATATTATTTTTTACTATGCTTGCATTTATTGTTGCTATAGTTGTACGGTATGCAAGGTCGGTTGGGTTTTCGGTTACGCCATTTGATTATTTAATGGTGGTTCTAGTTGTTGTTGCAGGGATAGTGCAGCAGAACTATGGTTCAGAGATGGAGTTAGGCTATATCGTTATAAAATCCGTCATTTTATTTTATGGTTGTGAAATTGCAATAAACAACAGGAAATCAGATGCAGGAAACTTATTGGGCATTGCCTCTTTTGTCGCAGCATCTATTTTACTTTTAAAGTTAGCTTCAAGTTAATAGATTTTTATTTAAATTCTATTAATTGAAAAGGCTATCGTAGAAATAAAGTAACTAACTATTTAAGTCACCTAAAATGATATGTATATTGGTTTACTAAGTTATAGTATAGCTGCAGCCTTTTTTCTTATTCTG
>CAZFUY010000210.1:0-1762 GCA_964522445.1 uncultured Thiotrichaceae bacterium
TATTTGGCTCTGTCGGTACACAGAATATTGCTGATGCAATGACTGAAGCAGGGGTAAAAATTGATAAACATGAAGTCAGGATGCCTGAAGGTGTAATAAGACATATTGGTGTCTATGATATTGATATTAATTTGCATACTGATGTTGTGGTCACAAAGTCAATCGAGATTGCTGCAGAAGCTTAATAAATGATTGTCGTAACCGGAGGCGCTGGCTTTATTGGCAGTAACCTTGTACTGGGCTTGAATAAGCGTGGTTACGATAATATTTTAGTGGTTGATAACCTGAGCAATGGGGTTAAATATAAAAACCTGGTCGATTGTCAGATTGCTGATTATCTGGATAAAGATGTTTTTCTGGAAAAAATAAAGCAAGGTTTTTTCCCGGCCGAAAGCATAGAAGCAATTTTTCATCAGGGTGCCTGTTCAACTACTACTGAGTGGGATGGGCGCTACATGATGGAAAATAACTATGAATATACAAAAGTTTTATTTCATTATTGTCAGGCGCATAAAATACCTTTAATTTATGCATCCAGTGCCGCTGTTTATGGCGCTGATAATCGTTTCAAAGAACAACTGGAGTTTGAAGGCCCTTTAAATGTCTACGGTTACTCAAAATTTCAGTTCGATCAATATTTACGTCAATTTCTATCTAAATTAACATCTCAGGTTGTCGGTTTACGCTATTTTAATGTTTATGGACCACGAGAACAGCACAAGGGTAGCATGTCCAGTGTTGCTTTTCATTTGAATAATCAATTAAAAGAGTCAGGCACGGTTCGGCTGTTTGAAGGCTGTGACGGCTATGGAAATGGTGAACAGCGACGTGATTTTGTCTATATTGATGATGTAGTTGATATTAATTTATGGTTTCTGGATAATCCACATGTTTCTGGGATTTATAATACGGGTACCGGACGAAGTCAAACTTTTAATGATGTGGCGAATGCTGTTTTAGCCTATCATCAGGATGGTCAACTTGAATATATACCGTTTCCCGAGCATTTAACAGGTTGTTATCAAAGTTTTACCGAAGCAAATCTGGAAAAACTGCGAACGGTGGGTTGTAAACATAACTTCAAATCTGTAGAAGAAGGTGTACAACTTTACTTGGAATGGTTGAATAAATAGCTATACTTCGCGCGGTCACGGATGCGGGATTTCTAACAGCTGAGTTTTTGCCGATACTACGTTACTTGAAACAGTTGCGTAGCCTGTTATGCTCCTATTTCAGTGCTTGCTCTCGACAAAAATCAGCACGTTATAAATTCCGCATCCGTGACCGCGCGAAGTATAGGAGTGCCGCATTGGCGCGATTTCATAAAACAAATTCCCACACCTCCATTTCATGCGTTTTATATACACTGTTATATTTTATCTGCTACTCCCCTTTATTTTATTGCGTTTATATTGGCGTGGATTCAAAGCACCTGAATATAGAAAACGCTGGACTGAACGTCTCGCCATTTACAATAAAAAATTTTCTGACAAAGTTATCTGGTTTCATGCTGTTTCTGTTGGAGAAGCAGAAGCCGTATTTCCTTTGATAAAACAATTGCAAAAGCAATTTCCCTCAGACCCAGTTCTTGTGACTACCACTACGCCGACAGGGTCGGCAAGAGTACAATCGGTTTTGGCTGATACGGTTACTCATGTTTATTTGCCATATGATTTACCCGATGTCCTTAATCGCTTTTTGGCAAATTTCCATCCCAGGATTGCCATTATTATGGAAAAGGAAATTTGGCCCAATCTTTATA
>CAZFUY010000211.1:0-1755 GCA_964522445.1 uncultured Thiotrichaceae bacterium
TTATCCCCGGGCCTGAGATTGATGGTGAAACGCATTATATGAGTATTTTTCATGCGTTTTACTTTATGACTTATACGGCAACGACTACAGGATTTGGCGAGATACCCTTTGAATTTAGTAATGCACAGAGGTTCTGGACAATACTCTGTCTGTATGTCAGTGTAATTACCTGGTTTTATGCGGTCGGAAGTATCATTCGTTTACTGCAAAATCCCTTTTTTCTCAGAGCTGTTGCTGTTGCCCGATTTTCCAGGAAGGTACAACGAATTCCAGGTTCTTTTTATATTATCTGCGGTTTTGGTGATACCGGTAGTGTATTAACGAGGGGCTTAAATGATAACGGCTTCCCTTCTGTAATTATCGATATAGATGAAAGTCGTATTAAAGCTTTAACGCTACGCAATTATAATCAACCCGTTGCTGGGTTATGTGCTGATGCAAGTGTGCCTAAACATCTTCTGGATGCAGGTTTACAATTCCCGAATTGTAAGGCGATAGTTGCCGTCACAAGTAATGAAGAAGTCAATTTAAAAATTTCCGCCATGGCACGCTTGTTAAATCCCGGTATCGAGATAGTTAGTATGTCCAGGGTGGAAGATAATGAAAAAGCATTGGCCCACCTGGGGGGGGTCGTTCATATAGTTGATCCATTTAAAACCTATGCGAAAGTGTTGGGAGCTTCGATGCAGCATCCCGGTTTCTATGCTTTGAACAATTGGCTGGTACGAGATAAAGGTGCATCTCTGGATTACTATTTACATCTGCCCATGGAGGGGCGGTGGGTCATTTCCGGTTATGGACGTATGGGTCATGAAGTTCATGATGTTCTGAAGAAATACAATATTGAAACAGCCGTCATTGACCCTCATAGCAGTCCTGGAGGGAATATCGACAATTATATACCTGGTAGGACTAATGAGCACACCTTGAAGAGAGCCGGCATTAAAGATGCGTCTGGCATTATAGCGGGTACTGATGACGATGGTCATAATTTGGGTATTTTACTCAATGCCAGATATTTTAATCCTGGTTTATTCACTATTGTGCGCCAGAATCGGCATCAAAATGAAATTGCTTTTGATTATGCTAATGTTGATATGGTGATGCAGCCATCTTTGGTGACGGCCAGGCGCATTCTGTTCTTATTGGTTGCGCCATTATTGAAACCTTTTTTTCGTTATTTACTGGAAGAAAAACCAGGTCGAAAGTTGGAAATGGAGAACTTGATTCAGCGCTTAAGAGAAGCGGTTGGATCCAGGAAACCACATATTGTTACGATTGATTTTATAGATGGAAAAACCAGATCGGTGATGCAATGGCTGAATCAGAGTAAAGATGTTTTTCTTGGCGATTTACTCAAGGATCCTGATAACAGGGACAGAGATCTAGATTTGGTTATGTTTGTGATTAAATCCGGTGATGAAGTCAACGTATTGCCGACTGCGGACTATAAAATTTGTACGGGTGATCAATTGCTTGTTTGTGGTACAGAACTGGCTATACGATTGTTAAATGCAACTATCAATAGCGAATATAAATTATTTTATATTCAGAACGGTGTGTTTTTACCGAGAAGTTATCTGGCTCAGTGGTACGTTAAGAAAACCAATAGAATCGGTGTTTAAGCCACACTATATATTGCGTTCGCCTGTTTAGCCATTAGTTCTAACCAACTGCAATATGCTTCTTCAGCTCTTTAGGAAGGGAAAATACAACCTTTTCTTCTATGCCGATGTTTTCCTCAGTAGAAACACC
>CAZFUY010000212.1:0-1750 GCA_964522445.1 uncultured Thiotrichaceae bacterium
TAAATAATAGAGTTGCCAAAGACGATAACATTAATAGGACAAGCCCAATATAAAGGATGAATACCAGAGGTTTGCTAGAAAATGCAGTGATACTGCTGGAAAATAAACCTAGTTGTTTTGCTAGTGTATAGGTTCGATGTTGTCGAGAGGCTTTTTTTACGGTTATCGACTGCTGATCAAATCCTGCATGACTCATTAAGCCACCTAGAAATAAATTTTTTTCTTTATATTCAATAATAGCAGATACAAAGCGCTGACTCATTAAACGAACGGTTAGCAGGTTTTTAGGTATTTTGACCGTACTAAGACGATTAAATAGTAAATAAAAAAACCAACCTGAATAACGCTCAAACATCTGCCCCTTTCTATCTGCCTGTACACCATATACCATATCCAGATTAGTATTCCGCGCTAATTCAGTCCAAAATGTTTCAAGTAATTCCGGTGCCTCTTCCAGATCACAATCAATTAAAAAAACAAAATCCCCCACAGCCTGGCCTAGTCCGATCATACCGGCTTGATGATGACCAAAATTTCTGGATAAATCGATAATAATAATTTTCAGATCTTGTTTTTGTTGCTCTATCGCTAGTTCAAGAACTTTATCAGGCGAACCATCGTTAACATAGATCAATTCGTAATCTGATGTTATGCTCAATGCAGATGCCGTTATTCTACGATGGAATTCATTCAAAAAGGGTTCGGAATAATAAAGCGTGGTGACGATAGAAAGTTTCATCTATAAGCGGAATCAAAAGATTTCATATAATGAGTAGCATTAGGACCTTGATTAAAAATTAAATCGAGAATAGAAACACCGTGTTCAAAGGGAACATGAAGCTGCGGATAAACAGGATAATTTGAATAATCCATCCAGGTCACTTTAATATTAGCCTCAGAAAAAAGACTGATATCCAGGTATGTTTTTGCTGATGGCCCTGATATATATTCACTCGCCTTTGCATCCAGACATAAATTCACTAATCTCTCCGTTTTTTCTCCAGTCAACTGATAATCTGATGACCAGGAAATTGTTGTGTTGATCTTGAGAATTTTATTGATTTCTGTCAGAAACCGAGCATTAATTCTACTTAGCAATTGCTCGTTATTTTGCAAATATAAATCTTCAAACAATTCTTTGTAATGCTTGAAGAACTTGGCTTTGTTGTAATTAATGAGTAAACTTTGCCAGTGTTTTTTCCCCCATTGCCTGTAAGCAATTTCTGTTTCAGATATTTTTTGTAAATGTCTCCCTCGATGCTTTACTGGAATTGTCAACCACTGTAGACTCTGACTGGATTTTATTAAATTCCTGTTCCGCCAGTCATTTTTTGTATATTGCATGTCATCATACAAGATAAACTCATCGACTTGATTAATTAAATCAAAATAGCCTTTCCATGGAATATAATTGGATTGTAAAATAGCGACCTTTTTGGACATTTCACCTGCATAATAGTTAATTTATTAATTAAAAAGTGATGTAATACAAATATATAATATTAAAATAGTATTTATAAATCACCTGGGTGTCGCTAGAAATTTCCAGCAAATTGATTTTTCCTTCAGAAAACCAGTTAAGGAACCCACATCGAATAAGTTCAGCAACCTGGCAAATATATAACTATATAACTGTTGCCATAAAACCGAAAACGAACAAAAAGACAAGCTGATTGTCGAAGTCATTTCCTGCATGTTCCTTACTCACTATATTTTAGCTGTATTCTGAACATATTACTTAACAGACCTA
>CAZFUY010000213.1:0-1743 GCA_964522445.1 uncultured Thiotrichaceae bacterium
GTAGTGCAATTGAATTGATTCAATCTGAAAAACATAATCATCAAATTGAATTTATTGGTGGTGTTTTAGAATTGGAATGTCGAGATATGCTGCAGGCATTTTTTAGAAAGAAGCGCCTGTTATAGATTCTATCTATAGCTCTGTAGAAAATTTAAAATTAAGATTTACATTGTTATTTAACTGTTCTGTAAAAATATATTTCTTACAGCCTATTTAGAGCGGCTGTCCGCCAAAAAATATATGTATCACATGTTTAATATTATTTTTTTAAATTATTGAAAAATATTATGAATATCTAAACTAAACTTGGCTCTGTTGCTGTGTAGATAAAGCGATCTAATGTTTTTGCTATTCAGTTTGGTGCAGATTATAAATAAATCTCTATTTGCTTTGCTATTTATCAAAAATGATCTATTTATATAAGGCTTGTATAAGAAATTCTGATTAGAAGATAGAACTGTATCGACTGATCTTTAATGAAGTGTAATTGTATTGCCTTTTAAATGGTTTTGAACAGGAAGGGAGAATAAGCTGAATAATATAATCCGGCATAAAATGCCTACAGGAGTAGCAGGGTTGGTAGCGCTTGTTCTGGTGGCGTTTAATAGTTCACAGATTGCTATGGTTGCTGCATTTATACTGATTATTATTGAGTTTGCACTGGGTTATGTCAGGAATAAAGCTTATGCATTGCTTAGCCAGAAGAATATCCAGGCTGAGAATCAAATTTCCAAGTTGGAGGCTGAAGCACAAGGGTATCAGTACCCAATTCATTCGTTGCAGATGATCGGCAACAACAATATGCCCATCTGGGCGCATCAAATAAGTGACTGCATTGATATTTCTACCACAGAGATTAATGAGCTTGCGCAACGTTTTTCAGGCATTGTGAGTGATCTTCACTCTATTGTTAATGGAAAAGTTGAGCATGATGAATTCTCTGTTATTGAGATAAAAGATAAACTGGATAGCATCTCCTCCACACTTGCCAAGCTTGTGGATATGAGGATGGAGTCACAGCAGGAAATTACTGACCTTGCCTCATTTACTGAAAAGTTGGAAACCATGGCACGAGATGTTGGTTCCATTGCTGAGCAAACTAATTTACTGGCTTTGAATGCTGCAATAGAAGCTGCCCGTGCTGGAGAATCAGGGCGTGGGTTTGCTGTGGTTGCAGATGAGGTGCGGAATCTTGCCAATCGTTCTGGGGGAATTGCTTCAGACATTATTACCAATGTAACTAAAGTTAATGAGCAGTTTGCTCATATGTCGCATAAATTTACAGTTAATAGTGATGTTGAGGGGAACCTTATCAAGCTTGCTGGTGAAAATATCCAGGCTGTAATCAATCAACATGAAGAGACCAGAAAAGAGCGTGATGATGCCTCTGAAGGCCTTGCGCAATTATCATCAAATATAATGCTGGAAATTGAGAGTGCTCTGGTTTCGATGCAGTTTCAGGATCGTGTTTCACAAATTCTTGGTCATGTTCAGGGAAATATGTCTGAACTCTCAGAAATGATCGAAGATTATCAGAATATTGATATAGAAAGTTTCCTTGAGAAAATGGCAGGGGAATATACAACGACAAGTGAGCGTGAGGCGCATAGAAAATTAACGGGTACGGATACTGTAGAAGCTCCTCAGGAGTCAAATGAAGGTGAAGTGGTCTTTTTTTAGAGGATGTGTGAAAGATGTCAAAAACTATACTAATTGTTGATGATTCAAGCTCTGTTCGCAGTG
>CAZFUY010000214.1:0-1715 GCA_964522445.1 uncultured Thiotrichaceae bacterium
ATTACCCTATTAATGGCGCAGAAACCCTGGCATAAATATTGCTCGCTATTTTATAAATATTGGAAAAGAAAATAAGGAGTAACTCATGACAATAAAACAATTACTTGCCACCATATGCCTGCTATCGCTACTAATGTCGTCAGCTAGTGCCAGCCTAATCTCATATGGCGAGTACACTACTGATAGCGATTCTGGGCTGGACTGGCTCCGTTGGGACACAACGAAGAATCAATCATATAATTACGTTGATAGTCAATTTTCTACAGGCGGAATATATGAAGGTTGGCGGTATGCAAGCTCAACTGAAGCAGAACAGTTTTTAGCGATGTTTGGTTACGATACGTACAGTCTAGACTGGGAAAGTAACTCAACATCTCAGTGGGATTTACTGGCATCCTATATGGGTTATGACTCCACAAGTAACCAAGATTATTTCTTTATGTACGGGATGGTAAAAACATGGGGAACAAATACCCCAGCATGGTCATATCAACAACGTATCAATAACAGTACTAATGTAGCTGATCACGTTTTTAGGACTTGGAATAGAAACCTCGAGTATGAGTTCTTAGGCAGTTTCTTGGTACGCGAAACAACTGTGGTTCCAATACCAGCCTCCGCTTGGTTACTTATATCAGGCTTTGTAAGTTTAATAACAATTGCTAGACGCAAAATGTAGTAGTTTTTATATACTTTGTTTAATTAAATTGCCAGCATATAACAAGGCGCTGCACCGGAATTTTGTTACGCTGGGAGTCTCCCCCAGTTTTGAACACATCTATTTATAACTGATAGAGGTGTACAGCATGACAAGAAAAACACAATACGATTTTTATGGCGATTATTTTAAGGCAACAGCTGTTGAACTTGGTACGTTACCTGGCGTGAAAGCCACCGATGTTGCGAAGATACTCGATATCCATCCAATAATGCTATACCGTTGGAAGAAAGAATATAGAGACGGTGACATCATGAAAAAGCAAGACAAAGGAACATTGGAGACGGAAGAGAAAAGCGAATTAAAGCGTTTACGAAAAATGGAAAAAGCACATAAAGAGCTTTTAATAAAGCATGACCTTCTAAAAAAAAGCATCCAATTCTGTTCGGATCAAAAAAAGAAATCTTCGAATTCATAGAGTCACGCCGAGGCCAGTATAAGCTTAAGTTACTTTGTGAAGTTTACGATGTTAGCCGGTTTGGCTATGCCTCCTGGAAGACACGGGGTGAATCACAGCACAGGAAACGAGATAGAGCGCTTAGGGACAGTATCGAACGGTTATTTGGTTCAGTCGATGGTATTTATGGCAGCCCTAAAATTCATGCTTTACTTAGGCAAGATGGTGAAATAGTTGGCGAAAACCGTGTAGCTAGACTGATGCAAGAAAACAATATGAAAGCCAGGTGCTCAAGGATCTATAAGAACAATACCAAGCAAGATCGTTTTTATGCA
The DNA here is from genome assembly GCA_964522445.1 of uncultured Thiotrichaceae bacterium. Classification (GTDB taxonomy): domain Bacteria; phylum Pseudomonadota; class Gammaproteobacteria; order SZUA-229; family SZUA-229; genus CAZFUY01. The sequence continues at coordinate 1,451 of CAZFUY010000214.1, forward strand.
AGCATAAGCAATAAGATCCATGATTTAGACGCGACAGGGTTGAATCAAATATGGGTTGGTGATGTGACTTACTTATGGGTGAATGACCACTGGCGCTATTTAGCAACAATTATGGATAAATATTCGAGAAAGATAGTGGGTTGGTCATTGTCGATAAAGCGAGATGTTAATTTAACATTAGCGGCGTTTAAACGCGCATCGAGAAATCGGTTATTGCAATCAGGCTTGTATTTTCATTCAGACCGAGGTTCGGAATATGTTGCGC
>CAZFUY010000215.1:0-1707 GCA_964522445.1 uncultured Thiotrichaceae bacterium
ACAACTTAGATAACCGCGCCCTTTGGGCGGGGGTAAAAAAAGCTTTGCGTAAAGGCCTGCCCAAGTGTATCTCTTAGTTGAGTTGTTCCCGCAATTCAATTAGGAGAAAACAAATGAGCAGATTTCAAAAATTATCACATGTAATATGGTTTTGCCAGTACCACATAGTTTTTGTACCAAAATATCGGTATCGAATTTTAACTGGAGCTATTGGAAAGTATGTATATCAGAGCATTTATGCCCATGTCGAGAGGTCGGGGTGTGAGGTTGTTGAATTAAATGTTCAGCCAGACCATGTCCATTTACTAGTAAAGGTTCCACCAAAAATTTCAATTTCATCTTTGGTAGGGAAAGTAAAAGGAAAAACAGCTATACAAGCGTTCCAGAAATTTCCTGAATTAAGATCAAAACGTTATTGGGGCAATCATTTTTGGGCGGCCGGATATTGCGTTGATACCGTAGGTATGGATGCAGAAATGATCAGAAAGTATATAAAATACCAAGACGATAAATAAACACTAAAATCTTGGGAACAACTCAATCTTACTTCAGCAAGGCCCTTGGGGTTTTGCTGAGGACGGCCTTTTAGGCCGAATGTAAACCACGTTTTATAAGCGTGGTTGTTGATTTTTCTAAGATAAGAACTATAAGCTTGAATAGGCACTTCATTATTAAGTGATATTGCTAGCTTTATTCTGTTGCTAGAAAGAGGAGTACCATGATATGACTTATAAGAGGATAACGATATGACTGATAACAAGCTGACTGATGAACAATGGCGAAAAAAACTAAGCCCGGAACAATTTAATATTTGCCGGTGTAGTGCAACTGAGCCACCTTTTACGGGTAAATATGCAGACTGCAAGGAGGATGGTATTTATCACTGCAGTTGTTGTGCTCAGCCATTGTTTGATTCAAAGACTAAATATGATTCAGGTTCAGGTTGGCCTAGTTTTTACGATACTGCCTCTTCCGAGGGGGTACAGGAAGTGACTGATATAACACACGGTATGCGCCGGGTTGAAGTGACTTGTAAAGCCTGTGATGCACATTTAGGCCATGTTTTTGAAGATGGTCCGCAGCCAACGGGCTTACGTTATTGTATTAATTCCGCATCTCTGGATTTAAAACCACGATGAAAGATAAACAACTGGTTCAAGAATTATTAAATTTTATTGATGCCAGTCCTAGCCCCTGGCATGCAGTCGCAACGATGGAGCATGCATTACGCACTGCTGCTTTTAAACGTTTATCAGAAACGCAAATATGGACGTTAGAATCAGGTGGCAGGTATTATGTTATACGCGATGATTCATCTATTATTGCTTTTGTTGCCGGGCAAAAAACATTATCTGGGAATGGTTATAAAATAATTGGAGCGCACACTGATTCGCCAGGTTTAAGAATCAAGCCCCATGCCTTGTTTAAAACAGGTGAGTTGTTGTGTATGGGGGTCGAAGTTTATGGAGGGCCAATTCTGGCGACATTTACTGACCGGGATTTGAGTTTTGCCGGACGTGTCAGTTATGCTGCCGAGGCAGGCGAAATAAAGACAAAATTAATTCGTTTTGAAGCGTCTTTATTACGCTTGCCTAACCTTGCTATTCATATGAATAGCAAGGTCAATGAAGAAGGGTTGAAGTTAGATAAACAAAATGAATTACCACTCCTGTTTGCGCTGAGCAGCAAAGAGCAGCTTCCTGATGT
>CAZFUY010000216.1:0-1598 GCA_964522445.1 uncultured Thiotrichaceae bacterium
ATAATGATCTTTATAAAGTATTTAAAAAAATTATGATTTGATTAAAAAACATCCAAAACACGCATGTGAAACAACATTAGCAGTGAAAATATGGCTTCAAGCCTGATTAATATTTCAAGGTTTATTCAAACCAAACTGTTTTAAGGTGGTTTTTTGTTAACTGATGGTTACCAGATCAGGTGGTTGCAGGGGCGGGGGAATCGGGGCGAAGCTAATAACCTCGATGCCATCAAGGCTCGAAACACCTTAATAGCAAAGAGGAGGGCTAACTTATTTACTTAACCGAATAACCTTTGCCTTCCAGGCAGGCTGCGCGTGATTTATCGTAAGAAGCTTGACTAGCATTTTTTTTATCTTCATAAGCCTGCTGTTGCTGCGTATTTGTAGCCTGTACCTGCTGAGCAGCGGCGGCATTTTTTCTGCGCTCTCTTGAGCCGCCAATCACCGCACCGGCAATTGCTGAGTTTTTATTATTACCGTCAACCACTTCACTCACCAGTGCACCGGCAGCAGCACCTCTTAAGCGCGAGCCACTTGGGCCACTGGGCTGGGCTGCCTGTGTAGGTGCTGGTGCAGCGGGGGGATGTGAGGGATCATAACCACTGTTTTGTACAGCCCAGGTGGAACACTCAGAAACATCTTTTTGCTGTTGCTCGGGAGATTGGCCCTTGGCCGGGTATATCACCTGGTTAGCAAATGAATTTGTGGTGATTAATAATGCGGCAATGAATGCTGATTGTTTGAACATGGACGTTAACTCCTAAGTTATTCTGGATAATCAATTTTAGCGATTTTAAATTTGATGCCTTTATTGAGGAAATAAATCATCATAATTTGAATATTTACCATGGTCGGAAGCTATTCGGCAAATGATTTAAAGGCATATTATATACATAAATATCGATTGAAGAAGCAAAAGATATCACGCTTTAATTAAAATGATTATTTTGTAAAAATCCAATAATACGGGGCAAAGAACAATTAGTTCTAATCACGGCTGTCCCGTTAACTTAAAGAGTATCGTCATTCCTGTGAAGGCAGGATAAATTTGACAGGATCAAATTTAAACATGCTATGCATGGCCCGCAGGGTAAAATATAGGGATGCATTTTATATCCTGGTGGCGTTGAAAAGCTGACAGACACTGGATACCTGCCTTCGCACACCACTGTCCGGAATAAATATTAATAAAGTAACTAAGTTATTAATAATAATGGATAATAGTCATTTAATTATGGGGTTAGACTTAAAAAAATAAAACAATTTAAGCTGTCATTCCGGTATGCTTTTGAGCCGGAATCCAGTGACTTTTATTCGTTCAAAAGTCACTGGATCCCAGCTAGAGGCATGCTGGGATGACAGGGTTGTTTTAAGCTTATTTTAAATCTGACTTTTTATGAGGCTATTGTATTTTATACCGGACAGTAGTATGCCTTCGCAGGTATGACGAAGTCTGATTACTAATTTTCATGTCTAATGAAATTCAAATCCAGTATCAACCTTATGCAATAACATATTGATACTTGACGTTAACTTATAAAGTATCGTCATTCCCGAATGCTTGTGTCGGGAATCCAGTGTCTTGGCAGCGTTTAATG
>CAZFUY010000217.1:0-1562 GCA_964522445.1 uncultured Thiotrichaceae bacterium
TACTGATACGGGACGAAAAATTGTCGAAAATCCATTGAAACTAGATAATGGTGAATATCAGCTTGATTTAGAACACCTTGAGCAATGTGCAGCATCTTCAAGTGCCAAGATATTATTATTCTGTTCACCACATAATCCTGTAGGGCGAGTATGGCTGAAACAAGAACTTGAAGCAGTGCTGGCTATAGCGCGTCGTTATGATCTGATTATTATTTCAGATGAAATTCATGCGGATTTGGTTTTCCCAGACTACCACCATATTCCTTTAGTGACATTAGCTGATGATGTGACAGTGATTACGGCTGTGTCACCTAGCAAAACATTTAATATTCCCGGTTTAGGTTTATCGAGTCTGGTGATTAATAATCGACAGCATTGGAAGGCGGTAAGACAGGTATTTGATCGCCTGCATATCAATGCGATTAATCCGTTTAGTATTACTGCTTTTGAAGCTGCCTATCGAGAAGGGGAGCAATGGCTGGACGAGCTAATGATTTATTTAGATGAAACACGTCGCCAAGTGACAGAGCTGTTTAAAGATAAAAAATCGAAAATTAAAGTGATACAGTCACAAGGTACTTATTTACTTTGGTTGGACTGCCAAACACTGGCTTTAACTGATGATGAATTAAAAGATCTTTTTGTTAAGCAAGCTAAAGTGGGCTTGAATCTAGGCATTAGTTTTGGTGAGGTCGGTACGGGTTTTATGAGAATGAATATTGCTGCACCCAGAAAGATTGTTATGGATGCGTGTCAGTCAATAATTCAGGTGTTGTGATGGAACCTGATAATCAGGTTTTGTTAAAACCAATCGCATTTAAAGTGATGATTGCTATTGCAGTGTTATGGCTTATTAAAGGCCTGCAGTTAGCATTTTCATGGCGATTGGGTATTTATGGAGTATATCCTCGTGAGTTTGAAGGTTTAATCGGAATTATATTTGCGCCACTTATTCATGGTTCATTTGAGCATCTTTTTTCTAATACCATGGCATTGTTTGTGCTCACTACCGCTTTATTTTATGAATATCCAAAATCAGCAAAATGGACGTTTATTATTATCTATTTTGGCTCGGGTTTAGGAGTGTGGCTGTTTGCTCGCGAGTCTTATCATTATGGTGCAAGTGGTTTAACTCATGGAATGATGTTCTTTCTATTTTTGATTGGCATACTGCGGCGTGATAAACCAGCAATGGCCATTGCCATGATTGTATTCTTTCTTTATGGCAGTATGGTGTGGGGCGTATTGCCTACTAAAGAGGAAATATCATTTGAGTCACATTTATTTGGTGCACTAATGGGTGTGGTGTGCGCCATTATCTTTAGGAATAAAGATCCAAAGCCACCAGAAAAGAAATATAGCTGGGAAATTGAAGAAACTGACACTGAAGTCGATACAAATGATGTGATAGAAACGGACTGGGATGACAAGCTTCATAAATAGAGAAAAGTCGGGAAGTTTTTCTCTATAAGTAGTCGCAAGACCTAAGTATAATAGCTATATACACACTAGAATAATTTAATTAAATATCAACGGAGAATAAAAGTGGCAGATGCAATTGG
>CAZFUY010000218.1:0-1555 GCA_964522445.1 uncultured Thiotrichaceae bacterium
CGACGACAATGAGTTCGGCACATTCCATGATGCCTTCAACTTTAAGTTTCATAAATTCATCTTCACGTTCTTGCATGGCTTTCGCAGTATTTTTTCTTTCCTGGTCAACCAGTTGATAAATGTTTGCTCTAATTTTTTTTTCGGTAATTCTTATAAAGCGCCAGGGTTGCATCAGTCCAACACTACCTGCTTGATGCGCTGCTTGTAACAGATTATGCAGGACTTTGGGTTCAACAGGGTTGGGTAAAAAGTGGCGCATATCTCGCCGTTCTGCAATAGCCTTGTAAACGCCAGCGCGTTCAGACTCACAAAATCGATGTTTATTCGGTTTGCTCATTACGCCTCACTCAAATAATCCTGATTTTAAACAATTCTTCCGTTACTCCAAAGACATTGCTCGCTGTGTTAAAATTTAGGTCTGGATATAATATATTAAACTTGAAGCACAAAGATATTGGTGATGGAAAAATTAATCTGCACATTTTAATAGATAAGATACATATGTTACGGGCTAACTAGCAATGCATATAATGGAATACGTGTTAAATAAAGTTCTACTACTTCGCTATATCAGTTTAGTGGCGGTAATATTTTCCTTTATTGGATCAGGATTTATGTTCTTTATGGGAGCATCGAAGACCATTAAATCTTTCGGCATCTATTTTAACCCCCAGGAAGAAACCCAAGTACATGACCATCTAACAAATTCTGGCCTGACCATGATTAGTTTAATTGAGTCTTTAGATGCCTTTCTATTTGCCTTGGTGTTGCTGATTTTTGCGTATGGAATATTTCAGATTTTTATTATTAAACGACCTATCGAAACAACCGAACCCCAGCTGGCATGGTTGAATATTCATAATGTCAGCCAGCTTAAGATGATGCTTATAGAGGTCATTATCGTAATACTTTTTGTTTTCTTTTTAAAATACACCTTGCTACATTTCACAGAGGCAAGCTGGGAAATGTTAATACTTCCGATTTCAATTTTATTGCTGTCAATCAGTTTGTATATATTGAAACGAGAGCAGTAAAGTTAGTGCCAAATGTCCATGAGGCATACTACTTTGAATGCTGCCAGGCCTGGTTGCCACTTGTATTTTGACGAGTATTGCTACTGCTTATATTGAGCTGATAGGCAAATATTTACTAGCCTGACAATCCGTAATCTAATCAATTCCATCAGTAAAGTTTTGCTAGCGATACCAATACCAATTGTTTTTATTTAAATTCTCCTCATCCCCGTCTTCTCCAGCAGGAGAAAGAATATTATGAGAACATATTGGGATTGGTATGACTTATTCTGAGAACATTTCCGGAAGCAACAGATAACTGGCAATGAAAAAGCAAATACCGCCCTGAAAAGTAAAAAAAATCGATAACCAGGAGAAACTGGCAGAGCTATCTCCGGGGGGTACAGCCAGACTATACAAAGCCGAAACCATAAATCCTAGTGAACCCAATAAATTCAGTACTGTGATCCACCATTCAATATTCCCGGGCTGCCAGCCCCAGTAACCGTGACATACTTCCATAAATGCCAGGCGGCTGGCAA
>CAZFUY010000219.1:0-1504 GCA_964522445.1 uncultured Thiotrichaceae bacterium
ATTAATTTACAAATAGTTTCAATTGATTTATCGTATTGCTTTGTATTGCCGTATTCTTGAGCCATGCATTCACATGCTTCTTTATAATCTGGTCTGAGTTTAACAGCTGTATGAAAAGCGGCAATGGATTCGTCAAGTTGACCGGCATCTCGATATATAATGCCTAGATTGTAATAACTTAATGCATGCTTAGGTTTAAATTGAATGGCTTGATGCAAGCTCTTAATTGCTTGTTCTTTATTGCCAAGAAAGCCACTGATAACCCCTAGCGCATGCCAGGCATCAGCATCTCGTTTATCAATATTACAAATTTCGCGGTAAAGCTCATGTGCTTCAGTATATTTTTTCTGGTCAGTTAGTGCTTTTGTTTTCTTTTTTTTAGATCGAGTTTTTATATTCTTTCTAGCAGCCATGATAGTTAGTAATACTATACTTTTTTTAATAATTTCATTAAATTACCATTTAATGAATCAGTGAATTGAACCTGTACAAGAAGTAAAGTATATGAAGTATAAACACCCTTTCTAACTCCACAGTCAAACCAAAACAACGCAAGATTCTTCACTCCACTGCGTCACATTCAGGATGACAGCGGGGCGGAGTTAAACAGCAATATTCAGCTTTTTGATTAAATCATAAAGTGTGGGACGGCTCACCCCCAATAATTCTGCCGCTGGCGCAACTTTCCCATTAACATGCGATAAAGCCCGTAAAATAGCCTGCCTCTCCACCTTCTCGCGTATATCCCGCAAGTCGAAGTTCATGGTTTCTGAAGCGGCTCTGTCAAGTTCAAGATCACTGGCTGACAATTGCTTGCCATCCGTCATAATCACTGCGCGTTTTATACGGTTCTGTAATTCGCGTACATTACCCGGCCAGGAATAAGACTCCATTGCGCTTAATGCATCTTTGGTGAAGCCTCGCAATTTACGCCCGTGATCTTCATTGAACTTCTCAAAAAAGAAACGCGCTAATACAATGATGTCACCTTCACGATCACGCAGAGGGGGAATTTCTAAGGGAATTTCACTTATGCGATAAAACAGATCTTCTCTAAATTCGTTTTTTTCAATTTTTTCTCGTAAGTTCTGGTGAGTGGCACATACCACACGAACATTAACAGGTATTGGTTTATGACCGCCGACACGTTCAACCACACGCTCCTGTAAAAAGCGTAATAATTTTGCCTGTAAGGTATAGGGTAAGTCGCCCATTTCATCCAGAAACAGAGTGCCGCCATTGGCATATTCGATTTTACCAATAGTTTGTTTATTGGCACCTGTAAAAGCGCCTTTCTCATAGCCGAACAGCTCACTCTCAAGAAGTGTGTCTGGAATGGCAGCACAGTTGATCGCCACAAAATTACCTGCATTATTTGAACCTAATGTGTGTAAACCTCGCGCACAAAGTTCTTTACCCGTACCACTTTCACCAAGCAACAATACGGTAGCATCTGATGGTGCGACTTTTTCAACGGCTTTGCATACACCCTGCATTTGCGGAC